>NZ_JAVREQ010000003.1:0-288656 GCF_031845485.1 Streptomyces hazeniae | reverse complement strand
AACAGGCTCAAGAACTCCCGAGCCGTCGCCACCCGCTACGACAAGAGGGCCTACGTCTTCCACGGCACCGTCACAGCCGCAGCCATCCGATTGTGGCTCCGACCATGATCCGCCGGACAGACCCTAGGCCGTGCGCGGTGAGGTGGTCGGCGAGAGCGGTGAGTTCGGCGGCGCCGCGGCCGAGCCGCTTCATCTCGTACACGGTGAAGATGACCCGGCAGTGCGGGGCGTGCGCCTTGACCTCCCGCGCCGTCCTCAGCGCCTCCTCGAACTGCGGACGGACCCGCACCCGGCGGCTGATTTTCTCGCTGAAGATCTTGTCCCTCGGGATGCCGTGCTTGCTCAGCGCGTCGAGCTGGGAGCAGAGTTCCTGCCAGAGCGTCGAGCACCGCGCGTAGCCGATGCAGATGTCCGCGCTCGGCAGGTCCGGGTCGATCGGTGCCGGCGGCGGGGTGCCGGGCTGCCACCTCCGGCCCCGGACCGCGGTCGGCCGGGCGGCACCCGCAGCGCCCTCTTCAGCCGGGCACCATCGTGAAGCGTCGGGTGTGGTGGGCGGAGGCGGCCGCGCCGCCGCGCGAGCGGCACGGCGAGCCGGGCTGCGCATCACACTTCGGACAGGCGTGCGCTTCGGCGTTGTCCGCGTCCGACCGGTCGGTCGGGGAAGGCTGCTGAGGGTCCGCCATGAGCCCGGACTTTCGCACACTGCGATTCTCAGAAGAGGGTCTACCACTTTGAGTAAGAACGAGTTCTGCGAACGAATCCGGGTCCGGCGGGGATGCGGTGGCCCATTATTGATCTTGCTCGCGCGAAAGGACCGTTTGTAATTGGTCCATCAGGTGTGGAGGGCGGCCGGGGTGAGGGCTGCGGCTGGGCTCTCGCTGTTGGCTGCGCGGGATCGGCTGCGGCGGATCTTGCGTGCGGCCAGTGCGATGGCCGCGATCACCGCTGCTGCGGCGGCGAGGGTCGGGCCACCATAGGTGATGGCGTGCTGAAAGGAAGTGGCCGCGGCGTATCCGGCTGTGGCCTCGGCGCCGGCCCACAAGGGGGCGGCGAGCAGGCTGTAGGGGGCGATGCGGCGGTAGGGCAAGGCGGTCGCCCCTGCCAGGTGCGGGGTGAGGGTTCGTACCACGGGGATGAACCGGGAAAGGAAAACGGCCTGCCCGCCGCGTCGGGCCATGAGGGCCTGTGCCCGTTGCCAGGCGGCGGTGGGGATGCGGCGGCCGAAGCGGCCGGTGCGCAGGCGGCCGCCATCGCCGCTGCGAGTCCGCTCCGCCGAGTAAGACCTCATCGACGATGATCCGGGCGCCCGCGCGGGCCATCGCGGTGACGCCCGTGATCCACGCCGTCTCCAGTTCCCGGAACGCCGGGCCACGGGCACCTGTCCGTCCGCAGCGAGTTCGATGCCCCGCGTCCGCCTGCATGGACGCGGGCATCGCGGCGACCAGGGTGTCCGTTCCCAGGGTCAGCCACGGTCCGGCAGGACGCGTTGCAGACATCGCGCAATCCCCGACTTCCCGGAGGAAGAGCCACCATTGAGAACGATCATGTTTGTCATCCGATTCACAGTAGAGGCAGCGTCGCGACGCTCGAAGAACCACTCATGCAGGCGGTGGGGGAGGGCTCAGTGAACGCGCAGACCTGCTGCCCCCTACAGATCGCCCCGCCCCTCAGCACGCTTTGCGTTCGATGACGGCTCTACAGACGCGAAGGGCTGGAGGGAGCCCAGCGCAGCAGGTCTGAGGGAGGGCGCCGGTGTCCAGGGCGCAATCGTTGACGATCTGTTTCAGCTGTTCGCCCTGGCTGCCCGTCAGGTGAGCCACTGCGGTGGGGTGGTTCAGCACCTCCCGGGCGGCGTACCCGTCGCACGTGTTGCTTGTGAGTCGGAGGAGCTCGGTGACGATGTCCCGTACGGGCTGGCAGTCGGTGCTTTCGAGGCTGTCGAGGAAGGCGAGCGCGAGACGCGTGTCGAAGACCGCGAGCCCGTCGGCCGCTCCGAGGGCCGTGTACCGGCCCCAAGCAGGCAGTACCTGGTGAGCGGACTGCTGTCCTGCTTCGCGTCGGCTGAAGGCGGTGAGGCAGGCAGTGACGGCGTCTTCCCACGGTTCTCCGGGGGCGGTGTCGTTGAGTAGTGCCAGGGCTTGTCCGTTCTCGCCGGTGCTCAGGGCGGTGACCACAGCGACTTGCCGGCCGTCGAGCATGCGGGAGCCGATTCCGCGGTGCTTCTGGACGTGGCGGAGTGCTTCGGGCCAGCGGCCGGCGCTGGTGAGTGCTCGCGTGCCGTCGGCGATCACCACACGCCACAGCCATCGGCGCACCTCGTGGCGCTCTCCGTCTGTCCGCGTGAGGTCGGCCGGTACGTCGATGCCGTCGAGGACGGTTCCGCGTCCGGTGGAGACGGCTTCGTACAGGGCGAGGAGTAGCGCGTGTCCTTCGTCGTGATGTCCGGCGCGGATGTGGAGGCGAGCGAGGTTGACGAGGGGCTCGAGGCCGCGGATGGCGGGCTTGGCCGGCAGCGGGCGCTGGGCGAGGTAGGCGGTGGCGTGCTCGTGGCACCAGGTCCTCGCGAGGGCGGGCAGGCCGACGTCGGAGGCGAGCAGGGCTGCTTGGTTGTAGACGGTCGAGGCTTTGACGGGGTCTTCCTCGCGCTCGGTCGTGTGGGCAAGCTGTACGAGCTTGCCCACACGGCAGTCGAGTGGGAGGCAGGCGGGCCGGGGCCGTGCGACCAGGGGGAAGCGGGTGGCTATCGGCCCGCGAGCGTCCATGGGGTCACTCCCAGATGACGGTGATGGGGTGGTGGGGCCGTTCCAGGACGAATCGTCCGGCTGCCGGGTCGCTGGCTCGGCGGTGTCCGGGATCTCGAAGCGGACGCTGTGGCTGCGGTAGTCCTTGTTCCAGGTGCGGACGTGCTCGGCGGTCTCGCCCGCCAGGTCCTTTGCTGCCGGGCCGTGGCCGATGACGCCGACCTCGTAGAGCTTTCCGCCGTCCGCAGCCCGTGGCGCGGGGCGGGTGGTGAGGTAGGCGAGGGTCTCACCGCTGGTGGTGGCCATGGTGCCCCACGGGAACATGGGGCTGAGGCCGGTGTTCTCGGCTGCCTCCTTGGTGGCGTTCATGCGCATCAGGGCGTTCGGGAGGTGGAGGCACAGCCACAGGTCCATCCACTCGTAGGGGACTTCGGGCGGGAAGAGGACGCCGGTCCACTCCTCATGCCGCTCGGTGGTCAGGACGCCGTCGAGGGCCTGGCCGTCGACGTCCTGGTCCTTGTGCACCTGGAGGGTGACGTCCTTCGCGGGGGTGAGGGGGACGATGCGGCGGGCGTCGTCGCCGATGCCGCGCAGCGGCATGAACACGGCGAGGGCGCTCCCGCGGCTGACCCAGCGGTCGTCCTCGCGCTCGAAGATGATGCTGCGGGAGTTGGTGCCGCGCAGGCGCAGCGGTACGACGAGGCGGCCGTCGGGGGCGAGTTGGTCGAGCCAGGCCGTGGGGATCTCGTAGGCGCCGACGGTGGCGATGATGCGGTCGTACGGCGCGGCTTCGGCGTGGCCGAGGGCTCCGTCGGCGAGGAGGACTTCGACGTTGTCGATGTCGGCGGCCGCGAGGTTCTTCTGCGCGGCGGCCACCAGGTCGTCGTCTACGTCGATCGTGGTGACGTGTCCGGTGTCTCCGGCGATCGTCGCCATGACGGCGGCGTTGTAGCCGGTCCCGGCGCCCGCCTCCAGCACGCGGTGGCCGGGGGCGATGTCGAGTTGTTCGAGCATGGCGGCGACCATCCACGGCTGGGAGGCGGCGCTGATCCGTGTTCCGTCCGCCGTGGTCTTGGTGTAGACGGGGTTGTCCGCGTACGCCTCTTCCACGGGGAGGCCGGGGAGGAAGAGGTGTCGCGGGGTGGCACGGAAGGCGTTCTCGATGGCGGGTGTGCGCAGGACTTTCTTCTGGCACAGGCGGTCGGCGAGGTCGGCGCGCAGCTGGTCGGCGGAGACGGGACGGCCGTCACTGAGAGTTGTCACGTAGTTGACCCTAGTAGTCGGTTGTGGATGGTCCGGTGGGGGCACGGCGCCCCCGCCGGGGTGGAACACTGCGTCCAACGCCAGCGCGGCCAGGGCTGATTGCTCCTCGGCAGAGAGCCCGGTGCGGTTGGCGTGGAAGATCACGTGGTGCGCGAGGACGGCTCGCAGCCCGCGGCGAAGGAAGCCGTGGTGGGAGAGGTCGCGGAGATCGCGGCCCGCCTGCTGGAAGGCAGCGGCCCACGGCGCACCGTTGGCGAGCGGGCCGCGCGGACCGGTGAGGGGGCGTTCGTCGGCGGACATCAGGCGATGCATCGCCTCGGTGAGGCGCGGGCGCTGGCCGGCCGCGATGGTGCCCGGAGCCAGGGGGCGGAGTTCGGCGACCTTCGACCACACGTCGCCCTGTTCGTACCAGTCCAGGCCGGCGGCGCGGAGCATGGCGCTGCACAGCACCGCCGTGGTCTCGCGCGGGCCGATTTTCGGGGTCGGGGGCTGGAGGATGTGGCGGCTGTCCTGGTGGAACAGCGTGTGGGCGATATTCATGGCTTCGGCGCCGCCGAACGCCGTGGTCTCCGGCTCGTACACGCCGTGGTTCCAGCCCTGGGCCCGGCCGTCGGCCGCGAGCTTGTCCAGCAGGTCGGTGATGGCCGTGGCGGGACGGTCAGCGATGTAGCGCAGCCGCCACGGCCGCTTGCGGACAAACCACCAGGACCGCAGCGCGCCGTCTTCTTCTGCGGCGAGCAGGGCGGGGTAAAGATCGGCCACGGCGACGTGCTGGGCCGTCTCGCGATCGGGGAAGTGGATGTTGTGCTGCTGCCAGGCGTCGAGCACGCGGGTCGGTCCTTCCAAGGGGTCAGCGGATCAGGAGGCAGGTGTCCCAGCCGGTCAGTGGCGGGGACGCCCCGGCGGCGGCAAGGGCCGTGCCGACGGCACCCTCGAGGAAGCCGGGCCCTGCCGCCCCCAACAGGCCCGCGGCGAGGTCCTCGAGAGGCGCGTCGGCCGGCTGCGCCTGCTCGAGGAGGGAGGGCACGCGGGCGAGGATGCGCTTCCCGGTACCGGGTTCTGCGTCTGCGGCTGTGGTGGCGGCGAGGTGCGCGAGCCCGGCGTGCCCGTGGCACAGCGAACCGTCGGTGGTCGCCGCCTGCTGCGTCGGGCTTTCCAGGGCGTCGGCAAGCGCCTGCTCGGCGCGGGTGCGTGCAGCGGCGTCTGCGAGGGCCATTGCGCCGAGCTGCTGGGCACGGGCCAGGCCCGCGGTGCCGTAACACCAGCTCGGCGGCTGCCGTTCGTCGGTGCCACGGCGCCCGGCACGGTACTGGGCGCGGTTGACCCAGTACGGCCACACCTCTCCGCTTGGGGTGCGGGTGCGCCACCGGTCCAGCCAGCCGCAGATCCGGCCGATCGCCTCCCGGTGGCCGTGGACGCTGACGCCGCGCAGGCACGCGAGGGCGAGCAGTGCCAGGGGCCCGGCGATGCCGTGCGCCATCCCCGAGTTCGCGTGTCCGCCGGCGAACCGGGCCCGGCGGCGGCCGGAGGGGGCTGTGAGGGTCCACCAGCCTGGCAGGACCTCACTGTCGTGCCTGACCGGTTCGGTCAGGCGCACCAGGTACTCCAGGCACTGACGGAGGGTCTTCTCGTCGCTGCCGCGTCGCAGGAGATAGGCGCCCATGCCGGTGAGACCGCGGATCACATCGAACTCGGCCAGGGCGGGAAGGTCCCCGCGGTCCAGTCGCGCGTGGGCGTCATCCAGGCGGCGGCCGGTGGTGGCCGCGATCGACTGGTCCAGCCCGGCCAGGGCCTTGCCGTACGCTCCGGGGCGCCCGTCGGCAGCGCAGGCCATGGCGTGCGCGAGCGCGGGGCCGCCGTAGAAGAGGTGACTGTCTGCCCCGGTCGTCACCGGCTTGTCGGCGGCGTAGGCGATCCAGTCGTGCGCGCGTTGCCACGGCCCGTCGCCTGCGGCGGCCCGCTCGATATGCAGCAGCGCGATGCCTGGCGCGCCGTGCGCGACGGACTGCCGCCACCACGGCTGCGTGGCGAGGTGGGCGGGCACGGCCGAGGGCTCGGCGAGCCGGTCGGCGACGGCGGCCGCGAACCTCGCCCCAGGCTGGGGGCTCATGACCGGCTCCAGCTGGTGCGTGCCGTCCACGCCTTCGCGGCTGCACGGGCGAGGTAGAGGCTGGCGGCTTCGTCATCGAAGTCGACCCCGCAGGCGCGCACGAAGCTGACGTGCATCAGCGAGCCGAGCACGTCATCGACCGCGACGCCCTGCGTGTGCGGGCCGGGGAAGTGGCGGCGATAGGCGGCCAGAGCCGCCTGCCGGGGCTCCCACGCGTCGAAGACCGCCTCTCCGCCGGGCGTGGTGCGCAGCGCCGCCCACTGGTCTCTGGGATCGGAGATGCGGACGGCTTCGGTCAAGACCGGTCGCGGGATACGGCACGGCGCGCTCGCCGGCACGTGGTCCAAGAGCCAGTTCATCCCGGAGCGGGTGCTGCCGGTGAACGCCTCAGCGATGGAGACGGTGTGCGCGGCGACCAGCGCTTGCCGGTGCGGCCGCGTGCACAGGCTGAGCTGCCCCAGCAGCGCACGGGAGTCGGCGCGGAACACGTTCTCTGCGGCGGCCCATGCAGGCCCGTCGCCCCACCGGCCGGTCTCCGGGTAGGAGGTGGGGTACTGCACTGCGCGGATCAGCCCGGCCTGGTTCAGCTGCCGGGCCCAGGCGCTGACCGCGCTGGCGGGTGTGGCCGAAGGACGCCGCGTTCGGGAGGGTGATGCGCAGCCGGAGGTGCTGGTCGGGGTCGCGGTAGCGGACGTACCACCAGGGCGGGCGGCCGAGCAGGTCCAGCAGGTCGGGCAGATGCTCGGTCAGGATGGTGTCCTGCCGGCGCAGGTCTCCGTACAAGCTCGCGAGCAGCGTGTGGGAGTCGGCAGGGGCGTGGCCGCGGCCGCGGCCGATGATGCGGGCACGGGTGGGGGCAGGCAGCGGCGGCCACGGCGGCGGCTTCGTGGCCGTGACCGGCACGATCACCTCGTGCGGGCGGCCGCCGCACCAGCCGAGGTCTTCGGTGGACGGAGCTTCGCTGACCACCGCATGCGAGGAGGTGGCCAGATGCTCCCGCAGCAGAACCCGGTGGCCGGCGTGGCCAAGCTGCCAGGGGCAGCAGGCGGTCACCGTCCAGCAGATGCACCTCACGTGGGAGGTGGCGCCGCGAGCGCCACTCGGACAGCACCGCATCCCAGGCCGCGAACGGTTGCGCCGCGGCGGGGAGAGCGGCGGCCTCCAGACGCCACCGAGCCGGAGACAGGATGATGCGGCCGGCCCGAAGTCGGGGCAGGAACGGCAATCGCCGGGCGGCGCCCCAGTCGAACGTGGTCACCTGGGCGCACTGAGCGCGGCTGAGCTCGATGAGGAAACGAGCCAGCGGCGGCGTGTGGGTGCGGAGGTTGAGCGCATGCCATCCTGCGGCCTCCAGCCGGACGCCCTTTCCGGGCGCGGCGAGGTACATGCGGCGGCAGCCGCGGCAGTACACCTCGAGGGCGTCGACGCGCATGCCCTCCGTGGCCTTGAAGCTGCCGCGGCAGTCGGCGACGGATGCGATGCGCGGCTCGACCTGCACCTCGGCGGCGACGACCCACGTGTGGCTGAGGTCCTTCGTGGCCGGCTTCGCCACCGCCGAAGGGGGTGCAGTCACAGTCGCCGGGCGGAGGGCTGGGGCGTTGGGCTCCCGGGATGGCTTCGTTCGCTGAGCGGACTGGTGTACAAGCTGGTCGAGCGCGAGCGACGCGGAGAACAGTGTCTCCTGGCTGCACGCCGTGTCGAGAAGTGCGATCGTCACCCATGCCTCCGCGGACGTGATGCGGGCCGTGACGTTAGGTCAGACCCCCTTGCCCACACGGAACGCCGGGACCGGAAGATCCGTTACACCGCCTGCGTCGAATCCGTCCTTCGTAGACCCCGAAGGATGCGGCGGGAGCGGACCAGGTAGGTGGTGCCGTCGGCGAGGTAAAGGCGGACGCCGTCCCGCAGTGGGCGCATCTTGTTGACCCGCACCGGTCGGCGACCGCGACGGGTCTGTACGTGGTCCCCGATCCGCACGGTGCCAGCGCTCATCGACATCCACGTTGTTCCGGGCGGGGCTTCCTCGGCGTGCCGCCGTGTTCGCTCCTGGCGGGGGCGCGAGGCGGACGCGTCGGTGTAGATCAGGGCACGCCGGACCGTCGCGAGGAGGCGTTCGACGCACGTCCGGCACCCGTACGTCGGTACTTCTCCGTCCTCGACCGGGACGGTGCCGATGGGTGTCACTGGCACGTCGCGGCCACAGCACCAGAGCCAGCAGTCTCCGTGGGCCCACGGCTGTCGGAATGCGGGCCCGTGGGGTACGGGTGCCGCTCGGCCGGACGGGTGTAGGTGCGCCTCCGCAGCAGCGGCGCTCATGTGTCGATGGAGGAGGGCAGCGGCGCGTTGTGAAGATGGTCCGCGAGCCGCTTCAATTCCTCGACCGGCAGCTCGCCGAGCCTGATGGCCGGAAGGCCCCCGCACCGCTGGCAGTAGGGGTGGGCGTAGACGTCGACGAAGACGACGCCGAGGGTCTGCCTGCTGGCGGCGCACAGGCGCTCCGTCGTCTCCTCGATCTCCGGCCAGTCAGCGGTGTGATCGGGTGCCGGGTCGAGTGGGTGCGCGCCGTCACGAGCGCCGAGAAGCCTGGCGAGCCGGTCAGCGGTGTTGATGGACGCCTCGCCGAGGTCGACGACGGGGACCCGGGTGAACTCCTGGCGCCCGACACGCGGTGTGCGGAGATCGTCGAGTCCGTGTTTGGCGATGGCCGCGTTCCAGGCATCTGCTGCGCGCCTGGCGGGTTCGAGGGGACGCTGAAGGAGCCGGATCAGTGCGTCCGCGTCGGCGCGGTCGATGTTGAGGAGCTGGAGCTTCGTTTCTCCTGCGAAGTCGTGATGCTCGACTGCCACGTTGCTCAGGCCGGCAGCGACCAAGGAGTTCCTCAGCGCGTCCGCGAGGTCCGGAACGTCACGGTCCTCGTCCGCCGCCGCCGGGGTGGCGGGCTCGGACTGGATCAGTTCGAGTACGTGCTGGCGGCGGAGGTGGCGGATCGAGATCGTCGTAGTTCCGCCGTCGTCAGGGGTCTCGATCTCCACAGCGCATGCGCGAAGGTGAAGCCCCAGCCTGGTGGCTAGGCGCGGCAGGTCGTCGTGGTGCACGTGGTACTCCTGAGTGGGTGTGTGCGGTGAGGTTGGTGGACTGGATCGGTGACGGTTCGATCGACCGAGATCAGCGTCGGGAGAAGGTCGCCGGCACGTGGTTGCTGGCCCGCGACGCTTCGGTTTCGAGGTCGACGACGGTCACGCCGCCGAGGCGCATGTACATCTGGGAGGCGAGCATCCACGGCAAGACGGGGTTGCCGTACGGGATCGCGCTGCTCAGCTTCTCGATGGGGGCCAGCCCGTCGTCCCTCTTCTTGTAGACGACGCCGTGCACGCCCCAGAGCTGAGGCTTTCGGGCACGTACCGCTTGCGCCCCCTTCGCGAGGTGCGGGCACTCGCGCATGGACTGCTGCGCGTGTGGCACGCACAGCGGTGGGTGCGACGTCACCGCCCCTTCCAGCCCGTACTCCTTCTCCACGCCGGGCGGGACGATGAACAGAGTGCCGAGTTCGTTCGTCGTCGGCAGGTTCTTGACTCTCGGCACGCACACCTGGCACAGGAGCTTCTCCATGCACGCCCTCTGCCGGAAGGGGTGCAGCGACGCGAAGTCGGGCCGCCCACGTAGATCGCCGTCGTTGGTGAGATTGAAGGTGCACCGAGCCCACAGGACGCGCTCGGAGTCGCGGTCGAGTGCGGTCTCGTCCACGTAGTGCAGGCCGTACTCGTCCGCTTCGAGGTAGTCGACGGTGACGGCCTCTTCGCCCTGGCGCGAGACAACGAAGGGGATGGTGGTGGGGCGGCGGAACGTGCTGGCCACGCGGTTCGACTCCTCGGTGTTGTTGCAGGTGATGAGGTGGGGCGGGCTCTCGGTCAGGGCTGGTGCGGGGGACACCGCCGAGAGCCCGCCCCGGTCCGCGTCCCGGCGGGGGCGTGTGACGGGACGCGGAGTAGGTGGGGCAGCGTCACCGCTGCCATGGGGGGACGTCCCAGATCAGGGCCGTGGAGATGATGCCGACGACGGCGAAGCCGAATCCGAGGCAGCCGAGCAGGTCGGCGCGCAGCGACCGGCCCGGGTGCTTGCGCGCGGCCACGGTAGCTCTTCCGGCTTCGAGTGCCTGGAGCCGTTCCATCGGCTTGTCCGGACGCGGGCCCCGACGGGTCCGGCGGTGGGCCGAGGCGGCGGCCGGGCCGAGTACGAGCACGGCGGCGCCGGCGAGCACGATGGTGTCGGCCTGCTGCCCGTTCACTGCGGTTCCTCTCCGAGGGTGGTGTGCTGCCTGGCTGCGCGACGTGGTGGTCGAGCGCGGTCAGGCAGCGGTCTGTGGGTCTCGCCCTGCCGGGCGGGAGGGAAGGGTGAGGACTGCCCAGGTGCGCTGCCCTGTGGCACCGACGTGGTCGACGCCCCACTTCGCGGCGAGCGCGTCGATGAGGAACAGCCCGCGGCCGCTCTCGTCCCCGGGGCCGGGGATATGTCGCTGCGGGGTGCCGCGGCCGGTGTCACCGACGGCGATGTGCAGCTCGGGCCCGTCGAGGACGAGGCTGAGCGTCACGTGGTCGCCGGTCCGGCTGCCGTGGCGGACCGCGTTCGTGAACAGCTCATCGACGATCAGCTCGGCGTCGTCGACCGCGGTGGTGTCCAGGCCCCACAGCCGGGCGTGAGCCGTGGTGAGCCTGCGGACGCCCGACAGGCGAGCGACGTCTGCGGGGAAGGCGTTCTCGTACGCGGCCTGCCGACGCCGGTTCGCCATCACAGCGCCGCACCCTGGCGGGTGAGGCCCGGCACGCGGGGCTGCTGCTCGCGGAGCACCGTGTCGAGGATGCGGGGGCCGACCAGGTGCGTGTCGTTCAGCGGCCGCACCCAGTGCACGCCGGGCGGCATGCAGCGCTGCTGCGGCGGCGTCCACATGCGGCCCGGAGCGGAGACGCACAGCCCGTGGGGGTTGTCCCAGCGGTGGACCGTGCCGGGCGGCATCAGCCACATCAGCCACCCGGAGCCGAGGTCGCAGATGACCGGGCCGCAGCCGCCAGGCTGGACCTGGTCCATGGCCTGCAGCAACCGGTCGCCGGCCGGTCCGGCAACGGTCACGACGACGTCCCACCGCTCGCCGAGCGGCTCGTCGACGAGCTCGCCGTCCGCCCGGGCCGACTCGGCGAGCAGGTCGAGAAGACGCCGGAGCTGGTCGACGGCCCCGGGCGGCTCCCAGCCGGGCGCCGGGCCCTGCCAGTGTGTGCCGGGAGCACGCTGCGCGGTCCTCACCGGGCTCCCCCCGCGGGAAACGGGTTGTTGCCGTCCTCGATCCATAGCCGCTGGCCGTCCTTGTCGACGGTGACGCCGAAGGCGTCCCGGCCGGGGGTGTCCGCGGCTTCCCAGCCGTCGCAGGCGGCTTCGACCGCGTCCCATAGGTGGCGGGGGCCGCTCTGCTGGACGTCGACCCCGTCGACCCGCGCCCACGAGCCGTCCGCGGCCCACAGCTCCGTCGCACGCACGGCTCCGGTTTCCGGTTCGTGCTCGGTGGACCAGGACATGCCGGGCGCGAAGAGAGAGGCGAGGAAGTGCAGCATCTCGTTGCTCGCCCACTCCACCGCGGCGACACGGCTCGTGCTGTGCCGTGGGTCGGCCGGGCGGCCGGGGTGGGGGGCCATACCGGTCTGGCCCGGCTGACGGGCGGCCATGAAGTACGAGGGCTGGGGCAGGAACCGGCCCTCGGCGGTGCCGTCGTGGTCGACGACGAGGCGGACGATACCGCCGCCGAGGGGAGAGACGATGATCCCGCCAGGGCGGGTCTCCTCCACCAGGGCGTACGGAATGGAGTCCATGCCGCAGGTGACGATCGTGCGGTCATAGCCTGTGCGGCCACCCTGCGGCTGCCGGCCGTCACCGATCACGACGCGGGGCGCGTACCCAGCCTGGTGCAGGCGGCGGTCCGCGAGGGCGGCCAGTTCGGGGTCGACTTCCACGGTGGTCACCCGATCTGCGCCGAGGCGTTCACTCAGCAGCGCGGCGTTGTAACCGGTGCCGGTCGCGATCTCCTTGACGCGGTTGCCGTCGCGGACGCTCAGCGCCTCGAGCATGACGGCCATCAGGCCGGGCCCGGTGGAGGAGGAGGTGGCGATGCCGTCGGTCATCTGTGTGATGAGCGCCTGGTCGGAGTAGACGGTCTCGAGCCAGCCCGGCTCGCCACGCTCCACCCGCTGCAGTTCCCCTGTGGCGTCGGGCGCCCAGAAGGCCGGGGCGAAGTCGTGGCGCGGTACCCAGCCGAACGCCCTTCGCCACTCGGGGTCTGTGATCTGCCCACCGTGGAAGAGTCGTTCGGCGAGCTGGCGGCGGAGCCGGAACGCGGACTGCTCCAGTTGTAGCTCGGCGAGGGGGCGGCCGTACGAATCGTGCATCGCGTCGTCGGTCACAGCTTGCTCCGGGTCAGGAAGTCGGTAATGGCAGCGGTGATGGGCAGGCCGGCCCTGGCCTCGATCCATCCCCACTGCCCGGACGGATTGCATTCCAGGAAGGTCCAGCGGCCCGAGTCGGTGACAGCGAAATCGAACGCGCCGTAGCTCAGGCCGAAGTGGTCCAGCCACGCGAGGACCCCGGCGCGGACACGGGCGGGCACATCACACGGCTTGTAGGTGAGCGCGTCGTAGTCGGTGCGCCAGTCCTCGTACGCGGCGTCGCTTCCCGCGTGGATCTCGGTGGCCATACAACGCCGGCCGACGACGGTCAGCCGCACCTCGTACGCCTTGGGCACCCACTCCTGAAACAGGTGCGCCGTCAGCTTCACCGTGTCGTCCAGCTCGGCCGGGTCGATCAGGTGCGTCGGCACCGCCTGCCGACGGCCGTCGCCGTGGTCGAGTGGCCCGCCACTGAGCGGCTTGCACACCACCGGTGCGCCGAGCTCGGCGCACCACTCGCGGGCCATCGCCGGGTCGTTGGTGATGAGCGTGCGCGGAGTGTGCAGGCCGTACTGCGCGGCGACGGGGAGCTGCCCGGGCTTGTGCGCGGCGATGGCGTCGACATCGGGCCGGTTGAGCCACACCACGGACGCCGGGAGGGCGTACAGCGCCCCAAGGAGCCCGGAGAGTGCCTGCTGCCCGGCCCACGTGCGGTACGGCTCGTCGAGCAGTTCCGGGCCGGCCGGGGGCCGGGGCCGCCGGTAGTAGACGGCCCCGACCTCCTCCACCCGCACCCGGCGCAGCCCGTCCTCGAGCACGCCGCGCCACGGCGAACCGCCGTGGTCGATGCTCAGGGCCAGGTGCGCGGGGAAGTCGGCCAGGTCGAACCGCATGACCGGCCGCTCCCGGCGCTCCAGTTCGCGGACCACCAGGTCGGCGGTCGCGTCGCGGTCCTCGGCGACGACGAGGACCGCCCCGGGTGCGAGGGGCCGGCTCATCCGACCGCGTACGGGTCGGACGTCTCGTCGGGGGAGGAGTCCCAGTTGGTGCCCGTCGAGCTGGCGAGCATCTTCGGGTCCGCCGACCACGGCTGGCCGGCCGGGGTGACGTTGTACTGGCGTGCCGCGTCGTACTGGCACGTCCCCGTCTCGACGGTCACGACCGGCGGGGTGTGCTGCACCCTCGCTCCGAACGGCACCAGCGTTCCGGCTCTTGCGCTCATCGCTACGTCCTCCAGCTTCTCGTTCGTCCCCTTCCACCGGGCGGTGGGTGGGGTCGTACGGCCCCCGGGCGGCCATCACAGGCACCGGGAGTTGGTGCACCGGCCCACACCGCACACGCGCGACAGCGCGGCGTGGAGCGAGCCGGAGTTGGTGAGCAGGCGGCCCTCAGCGGGCGGCCGCAGCCAGCAGGGGCCCAGGCCCGTTGTGCGGTCGGCCGGCGGCACGGTGATCCAGCACGCCGGGCCGAACTCCTCGACGTGCGGGAGGGGCTTCCAGCCGCGTACGGCGCCCGGCGGGACCAGCCAGTACAGGCGGTGGCCGTACTCGTCGCGGATCACCGCGCCGCAGGCGTCACGGAGCTGGGTGACGGCCTGCTCGCCGATGCAAGTGGGTGCGGCCACGGCGTCCCACGCGACCCCGGCAGCGTGCTGCCGCGAGTCGGTGCCGTTGTGCGGTTGCCACGGGGCGATGGCGGTCACTGGTCCTCCCCGGGCGCGCGGTGCAGGATGGTTGCCCAGGTGTCGACACCGCTGGACTCGGCGGATACGCCGCTGTCGTCGGCTATGGCTCCCAGCGCGGCCATGAGCCGTGCCGTCGCGGGCGCGGTGGCGGGGCAGTGACGCACGTTGACACATAGGCCGCCCGGCACGCGCTGTACCAGCAGATGTACGTCCTGGCGGGCGTCTGGGCCCGGCGGGAGTGCGGCGGTCAGGAGTGCGGTCACGGCGCGGAGGGTTCGCTCAGGCAGGTCGTCCAGACCGGCGTCCCAGAGCCGAAGGTGATCGGCCACTACGCGACGGACGGTGTGCACGGCCGCGGGGGACAGGCTGATCCGCATGTCGAGCTGCCCGGGCACGCTGTGGGTGATGGCGCGGCGCGCGGCGCTCGGGACGGTGACGCTGGCGAGTTGCTTCATCGCAGTTCCGTCCGTTCTTTCAGAACCCTCACACGAGGATCTCGTTGCGGGGTGTACTGGTGTCGAACCGTTCTGCAACCATTCAGACAGCACGCGGAGCAAACGTGCAGACGCTGATGCCGAGTCCTCCGCTTATCGGCATCAGAGGGAAGGAATGGCCATGCCGCAGCCCGAGAAGAAGCTCGATCCGGCGCGGTCTCCGCAGCATTGGTTCGGGAGCGAGCTGCGCCTATGGCGCAAGCGGCAGCCCGACAACATGTCGGCCCGGCAACTCGGTCTCCTTGTGCAGGTCAGCGGGGACGTGATCCTGGCCGTCGAGAAGGGTCAGTACCCCAGTTGCCGTTACGACTTGGCGGTCCGACTCGATGAGGTGCTGGAGACAGGCGGAGTTCTGGCACGGGCGTGGCCGATGGTGTTCGGCGATGCCGAGAAAAAGCGGCGTGATGCCGATAAACAGCCGGGAAGCAGGGTGGAGCGCCCCACACAGGTGAGCGAAGGCCGCATCCTTGGGAGTGATGCAACACCGCCTCACACGGAAGGCGCTGAGCCCGTGGACCGACGATCGCTTCTCCAAGCCGGCGGCGCTGCTGCCCTCATCCCCACGAACCTCGTGGACCTGCTGACGCCCAGCGCACAGTCCGAGCAGCCCGGCAAGATCCGGCCCAGCCACATCGCCCAGGTGCAGGGAGTAGCGAGCAGCATCCACCGCTGGGACAACGTCTACGGCGGGGGCGGGATGGTCCGTGACGTTGCCGGCCGTGCGATGACGTGGGCCGCCGGTCTGCTCTACGCAGACTGCCCAGACGGGCTGCGCCGGCAACTCCTCACTGCGGTGTCCCGGCTCGGCGTGGTGGTGGGCGCCAGCGCCTTCGACTCCTACGCGCACGACGATGCGCAACGTACATTCCGGTTCGCCGCGGAGTGCGCTGAGGAGGCGGGAAACTGGCACCTGCGGGCCAAGGCCTACAGCTTCCTGTCCCGGCAGGCCATCTGGGTCGGCGAAGCCGATGACGGGCTGACGCATGCGGAGAAGGGCCTCGTGCGCTCGGACCGCATCACCGCGACGGAACGGGCCATGCTGCACACGGCCCGCGCCCGGGCGTTCGCGAAGATGGGCAACGTGCGAGAGACGCTGACCGCGGTGGGGCAGGCCGATGATGCGTTCTCCGACTCCGACCCGTCCGTGGACCCCTCGTGGATGGCGTACTACGACGCCGCCCAGCACTCCGGAGACACGGCGCACGCCCTGTTCGACCTCGCGGTGAAGGGCGGCCAGGACCCTGCTCGGGCTGGGCAGCGGTTCCTCAACGCGATCCACGGGCACGGTGACGCCTTCAAGCGGTCGCGTGCCATCTCCCGCACCAAGCTGGCGTCCCTGATGATGTCCAAGGGCGACCCACGGCAGGCGGCGCAGATCGGACACGACGCGCTCGACGAGGTCGGTCAGCTCACTTCGCGGCGCGCTGCGGACGACCTGCGGCAGCTCGGCCGCTTTTCAGGTAAGCACCCGGCCGTGAGCGACGCGACTGACCTTCGGGAGCGCATCGCCCTTACGCTGCGGGGATGACCACCGACGCTTCACCCGCCGTGCAGGTACTCGAAGAGGCGTGTCGCGCGGTCGGCCTGGACGCAGCCGGCGCGGAACCCCTTCGGATCGCGGAGAACCAGATCTGGCGGCTTCCCGGCCGCGTCGTCGCCCGTATCGCCCGCCCGGGACAGGACGACGCCGCTGCCCGCGAGGTGCGTGTTGCCAGGTGGCTCGCCGAGCACGAGGTGTCGGCTGTGCGCGCATACCCGGTCGAGCAGCCGGTGCAGGCAGGCGGTCGGCCGGTGACCTTCTGGGAGGAGCTGCCCGAGCATCGCCACGGCGCGGTCCGAGACGTCGCCGGCGCCCTCAAGCAGCTTCACAGCCTGCCAGCGCCCCCGTTCGACATCGGGTACCTCGACCCGTTCGTGCGCGTCAGTGAGCGCATCGACGCCGCGGTCACCCTCTCCGCCGGGGATCGCGCGTGGCTGCACCAGCGCCGAACCGACCTTGAGGCGCAGTGGCGTGTGCGGCCGCGCGGCATGGCTGACCGGGCGGTGCACGGGGACGCCTGGGTGGGCAACATCGCGCGCACCGCCAGCGGGCCGGTGCTCATGGACCTTGAGCGGTTCTCGATCGGCCCGCCGGAGTGGGACCTGGTGTCCACGGCGGTGAAGCTGACCACGACCGGCGGCGTCACCCAGCTCGAGTACACGGAGTTCTGCGAGGCCTACGGCACAGACGTCACCACCTGGGAGGGCTATCCGCTGATGGCCGCAGCCCGGGAGCTGCGCATGACGACGTACGCGGCGCAGCACGCGGCTACCCGTCCCGAGTGGCAGGCGGAGGCACAGCACAGGGTGGACTGCCTACGCGGCCGCTCAGCGCCCCGCCCGTGGGTGTGGAAGGGCATCGTGTAGCTCCGTCCGGGTGTACGGACACCGGCCGTTCAGCGCATCACCGCCCGGCCCGGGACGGTGCGCTGTCGGCTTGTCGGGTGAGCAGCGAGGAGGTGCCCGTTCGCTCGCCCGTCGACGTCGTACGCCCCACTACCGGCCTCGGGACTGGTGGGCTCGCATGTTGAGGTGTCGCGTATTTCTCTGTGAGGTAGGTTCTGGTGTCACGGTGCGTGGCGCACCTCGGACAACAGCCGAGCCCTGACAGGGGCAGACCCCCGCGCGTGCGGGGACGACGACGTGGACGCTGCGAACGGGCCACGATGCCCGTCACTCGGCCACCACCGCCCAGCCGTGGGCGACCCGCTACCGGGCCGACGGCGAGACCGCAATGGCCGACCGCCCCGTGTCTGGATGACTCGAGGCTCGGATCCCAGGGTCGAAGCCGGGCGACGTCGCCTTGGGCCGTCCTCGGGGATGCCGAGATCGCCTGGGATCACGGTTGCCCGTTCCGTTCTCAGAGTCGGGCCCAAAGTCGCCCGCTGGAGCGTGGCTGCCCGGGTTGTTCAGGCGGGTAGTGTCCAGGAGGTTCCTGACGGTGCGCCGATCCAAACGGTTTGCGTGTCGTCTTCGCTGATAGTCATTCCGAAGTCCGACTGGTCTGGCATGCCGGCCCGCTGCCAGGCTCCGATGCCTTGTTCGACCTGGTCCCACAGCCGCAGCGGACCGTGCTGGTGGACTCTCCAGCTGCTGGTGCCGTCGGGTTCCGTCCATGACTGGGAGCCGGTGGCCACGTCGATGAGGATGACGTTGTCTGCGGTGGCGATCATCTCCGCGGAGGGCGAGGAAAGCTGCGCGACGAAGCGGCCTGTCCAGCTCTGGGTGAGCTCGGGGTCGATGCGTGTGGGCCGGGGTTCGCCGGCTACGGGGAAGAACTTGGGGCGTGGCGGCGGCTGGTGGGGACGGGCCAGCATGTAGGAGAGCGGTTCGCCGGTGAAGCGGCCGGTGAAGGTGCCGTCTTCGGCGATCGTGAGGTTGATCAGGCCGGCGGCCTGCATCCAGCCGCCGAGCCCGAAGGTGATGCTCCCGGTGTCGGCGAGCTGCCACAGCAGCGGCAGCGGCACGCTGCGCAGAGCGCAGGTGAGGACGATCCGGTCGTAGTCGGCGCCGGGCGGGTGCCCGTTCAGGCCGTCGCCGGTGACCAGGTGCGGCTGGTAGCCGGCAGAGTGGATTCGATCGGCCGCCAGGGTGGCCAGGGCGGGGTCGTACTCGATTGAGTAGACGTTCCCTTCACCGATCCGGTGGCACAGGAGGCTGGTGGAATACCCGGTCCCGGTGCCGATTTCCAGCACCTTCTCGCCTTCGCGGATTCCGGCCAGTTCCAGCATCCGGATGACCAGAGACGGCAGTGTGCTGGAGGAGGTCGGGCTGCCCGAGACCGGGCCGGGGGCGTCAGCGGCGTTGAGGCCGTCGATCTGGGTGACGAGTGTGGCGTCCGTGTAGGCCGTGCGCAGCCATTCCTCTGGTGGGCACGAGTCGCGCAGCAGCGGCTCCCACCCCCTTCCGGTCTGGCGGTACACGGCAGGGCCGAGGAACAGCTCCCGTGGAACCTGCTCCACGGCGGCCCGCCATCTGTTGTCGCGCAAGGTTCCGCGGTCAAAGAGCGCGGCAGCGAGCTCTGCGCGGAAGGTGTCGACTGGGCGGTTCACAGCAGGGCCTGCCGGGGGTGTTGAAGCTGGTCGGCCAGGGCAGCCGCGATGCCCTGCGTGATGTGCTGCGGGAACCAGGCCCACTGGCCGTTGGGGTTGCACTCGTACCACCAGAATCTGCCCCGGGCGTCCAAGCCGAAGTCGAAAGCGCCGAAAGTCAACCCGAACGCACCCATGTAGGCGTGCACCGCCTTCGCCACCTCCCCGGGCACGTCGATCACGGTGTAACTCAGGTCCTCGTAGTGCCGGCGCCAGTCCACCCCGGGAGATCCGTCGATCCGCACCGCGAAGAACCGGTCGCCGACGACGGTCAGCCGCACATCGGCCACCTTCGCCACGCGCTGCTGGAAAAGGTGCGCCGTCGCGGCCACCCCCTCATCGATGTCGTCGGCTCTGGCGTCCTCGACCCACACGGTCAACGTCCGCCCCTCACCGTCGCGGTAGCCCGTCTCGCGCAGCGGTTTGTACACCACCGGGGCGTGCTCGCGCGCGAAAGCACGAGCACGCCCCGGGTCGTTCGTGATCAACGTCGGCGGCACCCTCATGCCGCAGGCAGCGGCAGCGCCCAGCTGCGCCGGCTTGTACTCCGCGTCGCGGTTGCGCCAGGGATGGTTGACGAACAACGCCCCGGGTATCGCGGCCAGCACCCCTCCGACCCCGTACCGGGCCTGCTCCACCGCCCACCGCTCGTCCTCGCCCTCCAGCCCAGCCCCGGCCCTATACGGGCTGGGCCGCCGCCAGTAAACGGACCGCACCTGCGACAAGCCGACGGTGCGCGTCGCGGTGAACAGATCCCCCCGCAAACCCTCACTGCCGAACTCGGCGCACAGCGTGACCTGTTGGGGGAACGCGCCCGGATCCAGCCTGGCCACCGGAACGCTGCGCCGGTTCAGCTCCGCGATCACTTCGTCGGCCGTGGGATCATCGAGTTGAGTGACCACCAGGACGGGACCGTCACCCGCCGACATCAGTCGGTGTCACCGGACTGATCGTGCCCTTCGTCAGGGATTCCGTCCGAGCTGGTTTTCGTCTTCGTCTCGTTCGCGGTCTCCGACCTCTTGTGTCTTGCGGACGCAGGTAATGGGGCGCCGTCCTCGCCGATCCACTGGGCGGTCTGCGTATCCGGGTCGAGGAGAACCCCCACCCGTGGCAGGACGGCGGCGGGTGGGTACGGCTTCATACGCGAAAGCCCCCAGGGGGCGAGGCGAGAGTCAGCAGGCATAGTGGTGTTCCCTCCCGTATGCGGCGGCAGAGCGACCGTGCACCACCATCGTCCCGCCGTAGACGGCACTCCGGAAGACGGCCTCACGCCAGCAGCCCGCTCCCGACTGCCACCCGGTCACGGCCTCCCCCATCCGCTGGACATGGCCCGGGCACCGCTCTGTGACCAGCAACGAGCAACCTTCGGGCAGACCCCCGCGTGTGCGGGGACGACGTCATCCCGCCGGGCGGGATGCACACGTAGGCGCACAGCGTGGCAGACCCCCGCGTGTGCGGGGACGACACGGACCGGCCCGCACCTGCCACCACAACCCCGGGCAGACCCCCGCGTGTGCGGGGACGACGCGCCGTACGCGGATACGGATGCGGCAGTGAACGGCAGACCCCCGCGTGTGCGGGGACGACGGGCACCGTGAGCTGCACGACCAGGTCGTGCTCGGCAGACCCCCGCGTGTGCGGGGACGACCCAGCCGAGGCCGCGGGTGCCGTGGGTGAGGAGGGCAGACCCCCGCGTGTGCGGGGACGACACGTCCCGGTTCATGAGGCGCCTCCTGGTGTGAGGCAGACCCCCGCGTGTGCGGGGACGACGGTGACCGGAGCGACGCGGACTGGCCGGACCCGGGCAGACCCCCGCGTGTGCGGGGACGACAGTGCGGGTGTCGGCACTTCGGGTCGGCGTACGGGCAGACCCCCGCGTGTGCGGGGACGACACCTCGGCGGGGCCGAGGACGCGTACGGCGCTCGGCAGACCCCCGCGTGTGCGGGGACGACACCTCGGCGGGGCCGAGGACGCGTACGGCGCTCGGCAGACCCCCGCGTGTGCGGGGACGACGACGTCGAACCCTCCTGCACATCACGCGTGGGGGGCAGACCCCCGCGTGTGCGGGGACGACACGACGAAGGAGGCCAGAAGGTGGCTCCCGAGAGGCAGACCCCCGCGTGTGCGGGGACGACCCGCCGGGTCTGATCTGCGGAGACGGCGGGGGCGGCAGACCCCCGCGTGTGCGGGGACGACCCCAGCGCCCTGGCCCTGGGCGCGCTCGTCGCGGGCAGACCCCCGCGTGTGCGGGGACGACGCGATCTCGGGGTCGACCTGGGGGTAGCCGGCCGGCAGACCCCCGCGTGTGCGGGGACGACGTCGCGCAGGGAAGGCAGACGGCTGCTGATGGCGGCAGACCCCCGCGTGTGCGGGGACGACGGCGTCACGCTCCTGTTCCTCGTCGTCCTTGAGGGCAGACCCCCGCGTGTGCGGGGACGACAACGATCGGCATCAATAGGCAACAAGGTAGCCCGGCAGACCCCCGCGTGTGCGGGGACGACCCCCGTCTGGCCTTCGGGCCGGGCGGGGGCGCAGGCAGACCCCCGCGTGTGCGGGGACGACGCCGCCATCTCCGCCCGGTGCGCCAGGCGTTCCGGCAGACCCCCGCGTGTGCGGGGACGACACTTATTGACCTGCAGCTTCTCGCGAGACGAGGTGCGTTTGCAATCAGTGCCCTCGGGTCCGGAGGGAGTGGTTCCACGACCTCCTGCTGCTCACAGCGCGGCCTGCTGGCTCAGGATCTCCCGCCACCTAGTCTCATCTCCCGCAGGGCGATGTGGCGCGACCCGTGTGACAGGGGCAGGGTGTGAGACACCATTGCGGGCGCCAATCTTTAACACGTGAACGCCTGTTAGCCAAACAGCGAAAGCTGAGGACCATCGAAAGGAAAGCAGACGAGGTCGCGCCTGGTGGCGTGCACCGAAGCTGCGCTATCGAGTCTGCTCAGCTATCGACGGATATGTGATCCTATGCAGTCAGCACCAGGTGTGACGCCCGTTGCGCACCCGGGCACAGTCGGCACAAACAGGCAGCCTGTGGAGGTGGGAGCTCCCGACCGCTTTGCAGCAGCTGTCCCACGCCAGTCAAGCGCGCCGGACGACTTGCAATACCGCAAACGAGCTGCCACCCCACTTGGACGCCGGCTCCCGCCGGGAGCTTACCGTCGAATTCTTGAGATGCTTTTCGGGTCGGACCCTCCATAGTCGCAACGTAATGTAACATCCCTAGGTGATCCGGCGGGCATAGAACGCCGGCCGATAGACCGGCCTTGGGGGAGAGCTTGCCTAAAAACCTTATGGCTGCCGCAGCAGTGCGCCGCGCCAGCACCAAATTCCGCGCCGTCGACTACCTTCGAGTCAGTACTGAAGAACAGGTCAAGGGTTACGGAATCGCCTACACCGGCAAGCGCACTAAGAGGCATATTGCCACGAAAGGCTGGCGACACGCCAGAACCTACGCAGATGAAGGTTTCAGCGGGAGCCTGGAAGCCCACGAACGCCCTGATCTCAACCGCCTAATGCAAGACGCGCGACAGGTGCCTCGCCCCTTCGATGTCGTCTGTGTGGCTGAAGAGCGGGCGATCGGCCGGGCAGGACGAGCCTTCTGGCCCTGGGTGTGGGAACTCGAAGACCTCGGAGTCTTCGTCGCAATTGTCAAAGGCGACTACGACAACACTACGGCCGAAGGCCGATCCCGGATGCGCAAGGCGGCCGACAGGGCCGAAGACGAGCGCGAGACCATCCGCGAACGGACCCAGGGCGGCCTCCAGGAAAAGGCCGAGGATGGCGGCTATATAGGCGGAAAAGTGCCTTACGGGTACCGCGTCATTAACCGCGGCGTTCGTGGAGAGTCACGACTCGTCATCGACGACCACCAAAGTTGCCCTGTCAACTGTACGGCCATGCACGAAGCTGAATGTCTCCGAGATGGGCGACAGTGCTACGTCGAAACGCGCGACTGGGAAGAAGTCGCTAAATCCCTCAATGCTCGTGGATACCGACGCCGAAATGGTCAACCATGGGGCTACCATGCGGCGCGTCAACAGATCCTCAGCGACATAATCCTCGAAGCCAGACAGCTCTTCAGGGGATCCCACTACGTACAACGCGACGCCGACGGAAAGACCACCTATGGAGAACCCGTCACTATCAAACTCGACCCGATCTTCACCCCAGATGAGGTTGCCGAACTTAGGAGCGCAAACCAAAAGCCTCCGCGGAAGCCTTCCACCTTCCGCGTCTACACGCTCAGCGGGCAAATTCACAGTCCTTGCGGAAAGCGCTACGTTGGCGGTGGAAAAGGTCGGCGAGAAAGGCAATACCGCTGCCAAGGACGCACTGCAGCGTACCCAGGAGCCACCACTTGCGAATGCGCATACCTGCGCGCAGAACCGATTGAACAAGAGGCATGGAAAAGAATTCAACACCTCCTAGGTGACCTGGGTCAACTCAAGGCGATGGCTGAGGACTGGCTTGGATACCGATCAGGAAGTCGAGTCAACTTCGCCGAGCGCATCGCCGAGCTGGACAAGCAGATAGCAGCACAACAGAAGGCGGTCAACATCACCATAAGTGTGACCGCAAAACAGGTTGCGATAGAAGAAGAACTATCTGAAGAAGAATCTGAGAGGCGACTCGCTGAAGTCATCGCGCCACTTCAACAGGAACTAACCAAGCTCAAACGAGACCGAACCGACGTCGCCTCCTGGCAGGAAGAGTCTGACGACGCCGAAGACCGTCTAACGCAACTCGTCCAACTAGCCGAGATGGCCCAGCACCGACTGCACAACATGCCACTCGACAAACAGCAAGAACTTATGACTGTCCTCAACTGTGAGGTCACGCTCATCGCCGACCTCCCCCAAGGCCGTAAGGGCCAACCCTGCGCACTCGCATCCTGGTTCTCCCAGCGAAACATGGGGGTGCCACTCCTGACCGAGAACGCCTGGGAGAAAGTTGCCCCGCTCATCGACTGGCAGCCGCGTAACCTGTCGCCCCGCACTGTGCTCGCAGGCATTCTCTATAAGGTGCGCACCGACACTCCGTGGAAGAGCGTCCCGTCTGTTTTCGGCAGCCCGGCAACACTCCAGACCTACTGGACGCGATGGCGTAGGTCGGGCTTCTGGGAGCGCGCGATGGAAGCCCTGGCTGATGAGCCGTGGACGGCTCTGCCAAGCCCGCCGTCTCCGAAGCTCACGCTGCGATGCTTGATCGAGCCGCAGGTGCTGCTGGAATCCGAAGGCCGCCCCGTTGAGTCAGCCGCTCCGGGCTCACCAGCAGCACGTCGACCTCGCCGTCGGCCACCTCCTGCTGCACGGCATCCCACTCCTCGGTGTTCGCGGAGTTGATGGTGCGGGCCCGGATCCCCGCCCGCTCTGCGGCGGCGACCTGGTTGCGCATGAGCGCGAGCAGCGGCGACACGATCACCGTGGCGCCCTCGCCCCGGTGCCGGAGCAGCGCCGTGGCGACGAAGTACACCGCCGACTTGCCCCATCCGGTGCGCTGCACGACCAGGGCGCGGCGGCGGTGCGCCACCAGCGCCTCGATGGCCCGCCACTGGTCGTCTCGCAGGCGGGCGGTGCCACTCTCGTCTCCCACGAGGCGGGCCAGGACGTCGTCCGCAGCGGTACGCAGATCCGTGTCGGTCATGCGCTCCATGCAAGCCCATCGCACCGACAGAAGCGAACGCGCCCTGGGGAAAACTCAGCGTCGGTCCGCTGATCACATGAGCAGGCCGTGCCTGTGGACGAAGCCGGGCGGAGATCGGCGCAGGCAGGGCACAGTCGCGTCATGACACAGCACAGCGGGGGATCCGCACCCGACAGCCCGCCCACCGACCCGGTCACACAGGTCTCGCTGCGCGGGCCCGCCGAACTCGCCGACGCCCTGCCCTATCTCCTCGGTTTCCATCCCGACGACTCCGTGGTGCTCGTCGCCGTACACGGGGAGGAGAGCCGTTTCGGCGGGCGTATCCGGCTCGGCATCCCGGCAGAAGCGGGGGAGTGGGAGGAGGTCGCCCGTCACCTCGCCCGCTGCCTGTCGGACGGCTCGCAGGTGCGCGGTGCACGGCCGGAGGGGGCCGTGCTCTACCTCTGCCGGGACCCGGCGGAGGGGGAGACGGCGCGCGCGGTCGCCGAGCGGCTCCGCCCGTTGGCGCAGGCGCTGCGCCGGGCGTGCGGCGAACGGGAGATGCCCGTCTACGAGGCGCTCTGTCTCTCCGGCGGCCGCTATTTCTCCTACTGCTGCCCCGATCCGGCGTGCTGCCCGCCGGAGGGGGCCTCGCTGGAGAGGGCGGGGACCTCGCCCATGGCCGCCGCGGCCGTGTATGCCGGAATCCGGGTACGCGGTTCGCTGAAGGACATGGAGGCGCGGATCGCACCGCTCGGACCGGTCCTCGCCGAGGCACAGGAACGCGCGCTGGACACGGCGGCGGCCGAACTCGTGCCCCGCATGTTCGCCGCCGAGGGCGCCACGGCCGTCCGGGCTCGGACGGTCGTGCTGGCGCGGCGGCTGATCGCCCGCTTCCGTGCCGCCGTGCCCGGGCCCGACGCGGTGGCCGCGGCGCAGGACGCCGCCGACGACGCGCTCCTCAGGCCGGAGGAGGCCGCCACCCTCATTCTGGGGCTCCAGGACCGGGGCACGCGGGACCAGGCTGCGGAGTGGATGGAGGGCAGGGACGCCCAGCCCGCCCTGCGACTGTGGCGTGCGCTGGCCCGGCGCTGCACCGGCCCGTACGCCGAGCACGCCCCTGCGCCGCTCACTCTGGCGGGCTGGGTCGCCTGGTCGACGGGGGACCAGCCGGCTGCCCGCGTGGCGTTCGTGCGGGCGTTGGAGACCGATCCCGACTACGTCTTCGCCCAGTTGTTGCACCGTGCCTGCAACGACGGCCTCGATCCGGAGCCGTTGCGGCGCTGCATGCGTGAGGAGCGGGCCGCGCGGCGACGCCGGAGCCATCGCGGGCGGAAGGGAGGACCGGCGAGGCGCGGGGGCCGGAGAGCCCGTGCCGACCGGAAGGTCCGTGCCGGGAGCAGGGCCCGCGCGGAGCGGAGCGCCGGTCACCGATGAGGTCGGCAAGCGCCCTTTTTATCGTCAGGCAGACGACTATGATCATGCCATGCCCTATGACCCGTCGGCCTTCCCGCCGTTCGCCGTCACCGTCGACCTGGTCGTGCTCACCGTCCGCAGGCACGCGCTCTGCGCACTGGCGGTACGGCGTGGCGAGCCGCCCTTCCAGGGGCGGTGGGCGTTGCCGGGCGGGTTCGTCCGGGCGGACGAGGACCTGGCCGGCGCGGCGGCCCGCGAGCTCAACGAGGAGACGGGGCTGCGGGCCCAGGACCCCGGCGACCACACGGCCGAGGCCCATCTGGAACAGCTCGCCACCTACGGCGACCCCGACCGAGACCCGCGTATGCGGGTGGTCAGCGTGGCGCACCTGGTCCTCGCCCCCGACCTTCCGTCGCCGACACCGGGCGGCGATGCCGACAGCGTCCGCTGGGCTCCCGTCGAGAGCCTTCTCCAGCCTTCCGGCACGGAGGAGGACCCGCCCGAACCGCTCGCGTTCGACCACGGGCGCATTCTCGCGGACGGCGTGGAGCGGGCCAGGTCCAAGATCGAGTACAGCTCTCTCGCCACCGCCTTCTGCCCGCCGGAGTTCACCGTGGGCGAGCTGCGCCGCGTGTACGAGGCGGTCTGGGGCGTGGTGCTCGACCCGAGGAACTTCCACCGCAAGGTCACCGGCACACCGGGCTTCCTGGTGCCCACCGGCGGCACGACCTCGAGGCAGGGGGGCCGCCCCGCCCAGCTCTTCCGGGCCGGCGGCGCCACGCTCCTCAACCCGCCGATGCTGCGACCGGACGTCTGAGCCACACCCGTCGCGTCATTCCCGGCAAAACGGGCATTTCATCGCTATCTTGCAGGGGTGCGTCCCCCATGTGCCCTGCGGGAGCAGCGATGATTCAGGCGATCGGACTGACCAGCGTTCCCCGCCGCGGCCGGCGCCCGGCGGTCGACGACGTGACCTTCGAGGCGCCTGCCGGCCGGGTGACGGCTCTTCTGGGCCCGTGTGGCGCGGGCAAGTCGACGGCACTGCGGCTCCTTCTCCAACTCGAGCCGGGCCGCGGCGTGGCGCTGTTCGACGGGCGGCCCCTCCACCGGCTGGAGCATCCGGGGCAGGAGGTGGGTGTCCTGCTGGGAGACGTGCCGGGCCACCCGGGGCGCACCGCCCGCAACCACCTGCGGATGCTCGCCGCTGCGGCGGGCGTCCCCGCGGAGCGGGCCGACGAGATGCTCGAGATCGTCGGGCTCGGGGTCCTTGCCGAGGAGCGGGTCGGTGCCTTCTCCCTGGGCATGGACCGTCGCCTGGGCATGGCCGCCGCGATGCTGGGCGACCCCCACACCCTGGTACTCGACGAGCCGGCGCAAGGGCTGTCCCCTCGCGAAGCCGGCTGGCTCCACGGACTGCTGCGCGGATACGCGGCCCAGGGTGGCGCCGTGCTCGTCACCCTCCGCGACCCCAGGGAGGCGGTCCGCGTCGCCGACCGGGTCGTCAGCATCGAGGAGGGACGGCTGCTCGCCGACCAGGAGGCGGAGGACTTCGCCCGTACGCGGCTCCGCCCCAGGGTCGCCGTGTCCACGCCGCACGCCGGACGCCTCGCCGATCTGCTCGTCCAGCAGGCCCGGAGCGCCCCGCGTACCGGCGCCGACGGGCGCGAGCGCGACGAGATGGAGGTGGTGGCCGAGTCCGGCACCCGCCTCTGCGTCTACAACAGCGACTGCGCCTCGGTCGGCGAGACCGCCTACCGTCACGGCATCCTCGTGCACCGCCTCGCCGAGGAGAGCGGTGACGACGGCGCCTCCGTGGTGACGGCCCGCGCTGAACGGGCCGCGCCCGGATCACGCACGGCCCAGGTCGTCGCGGAACGTGCGGCCCTCGCTCCACCGCGGCAGCGCACGGCCGCGCCCCGGCGGAGCGACGCACCCCGACTGCACAGCATCGCCCCGCCCGGCCCGGCTTCACCCCTGCGCTACGAGGTCCGCCGCATGCTGAGCGTCCGCACCCCCTGGTGCGTGCTCGGCTGCGTGCTGGCCGTCGCACTGACCGCCGGCCTCGGCCTCGCGTTGTCCGGTCCCGACCCCGACACCGACGAAGCGCTGCTGCGCCTCCTCGCCGGCTGGCCCGCGACCTTCCTGTTCCCGCTGCCGCCCGCCGCGGCCGGCGCGGGGCTGCTCGGAGCGCTCGCCTACGGCCAGGAGTGCCGCTATCCCTCGCTGGTCCCCGCCGGAGCGTCCGTGCCGCGCCGGCTCGGACTGCTGCTCGCCAAGGTCGCCGTGACCGCGGCCGGTTCGCTCGTGCTGTGCCTCGCCGTCCTCGCCGTGAACGGGGCGGCGCTGTTGCTCCTGTTCGGCGGCGAGGTGCTCGTCCCGTCGGACGGGCTGCGTGGCCTGCTCGCCGCCGTCGCCTGGTCCGTCGTGCTCGCCGTCGGCTGCGGCTGGGCGGGCCTGCTGGCGGCAGGAGCCGCCCGGTCCACCGCCGTCGGGCTGGCCGCGGTGCTGGCCGTGCCCCTGCTGGTGGTGCCGATGGCGAAGCGCATGTTCCCCGGCGGCGACGGCCCGGTGCTCGACGGCCTGGCCGGGCGGCTGGAGAGCGCGCTGCTGTCTCCGTGGCCCTCCGGAGTCGACGGCTGGGTTCCGGTCGCGGTCAGGCTGGTCTCCCAACCGGTCGGCCAGGCCCTCGCGATGTCGTTGACCGTGCTGTTGGCCGCCTACCTGCTGCTCGGCCTCCGTGGCCGGACGTCGTGACCCCGCGCGAGGGTCCTCGGGGGGACCGCTCGTCCCGGTCAGGCGATCGAACGCGACACTGGTAAGCCTCTTTCTTTCCGATAAGGCGTCAATTGTGCGGAAGTCAGCGATCACCCTTTCGTGTGCTTTTCACCAAAGCCCTCAAGGCGGCCTGTGACCAGGCCGACAAAGGGTTCGTGACTACCCTTGCGCACACCTCGATGACCTCCGCCCGCTCCGCCGGCTCCGGCCTCGCCGGCCCGGGAGAGCTGGACCGCTACGCCTACGCCGAATCCTCCGGAGCGGCGCGCACCACCAACGCCCCCGCCTGGGAGGGGGCCGAGGCCGACATGGGCCGCCTGGGCCGCCGGTCGTCCGGCAACCGCGGCCGTGGACTGCACGGCCAGCTCGTGCAGCAGCTCGGCCAGATGATCGTCTCCGGGGACCTGGGCGCCGACCGTCCGCTGGTCCCGGAGGAGATCGGCCAGCGGTTCGAGGTCTCCCGCACCGTCGTCCGCGAATCGCTCCGGGTCCTGGAGGCGAAGGGCCTCGTCAGTGCCCGTCCGAACGTCGGCACCCGGGTCCGTCCGGTCAGCGACTGGAACCTGCTCGACCCGGACATCATCGAATGGCGGGCGTTCGGCCCGCAGCGGGAGGACCAGCGCCGCGAACTGTGCGAACTCCGCGCCTCGATCGAGCCGCTGGCCGCCCGCCTCGCCGCCGCCCGCAACCGCGACGAGGTGCAGCAGCGCGTCGCCGACATGGTCGGCATCATGGGACAGGCCCTGACCCAGGGAGACTCGCTCACCTTCTCCCGCGCCGACGCCGAGTTCCACGGCCTGCTCCTGCAGTCTGCGGGGAACCGCATGCTGGAACACCTGGCCGGCATCGTGTCCTCCGCGCTCCAGGTCTCCGGCGGCCCCTCCACCGGCTGCGTTCGCCCGAGCGAGGCAGCCGTGGCCCAGCACCAGCAGATCGCCGACGCGCTGGCGGCAGGGGACGAGGGCGCGGCCGAGTCCGGGATGCGCGGCCTCTTCTGCGGTCAGGCGGACGCCGTCGCCCAGCAGGCCCCGGGCGCCGACCACGTCGTGCCCGCGCCCCGCGAGCACTGAGACGGCGAGCGGTCCGTTCCGCTGTGCGGCAGCGCCGCCGGGCTCCCCGGCGGCGCTGCCGCACGTGACGGCGCTGCCGGGAGCCGGACCGGAGCGCGCGCGGAGACGGCGTTCCGCACCCGGCCCGGTTCGCCCGGTCCCCGTCGCTTGGGCCGGGTACACGGTGTGACTCGGGCCACGCACGGCGTGCGTAACGCTTCCCGCCGTCGCGCGATGACTCAAGAGGTGGCAGCCGAAGAGGGAGCTGATCCGCGCCTCCGCGCTCTCCCTTCCCGGCTCTGCCCGCGCCGTCGGTGCATCCCGCCGGCGGTCCGCCGTTTCCATCGTTCCGAGAGGTTGTTCGTGTCGGCCAGCACATCCCGTACGCTCCCCGCGGAGATCGCCGAGTCCGAGTCCGTGTTGGCGCTCATCGAGCGGGGAAAGGCCGAGGGGCAGATCGCCGGCGATGACGTCCGTCGGGCCTTCGAGGCTGACCAGATCCCGCCGACCCAGTGGAAGAACGTCCTGCGAAGCCTCAACCAGATTCTGGACGAGGAGGGTGTGACGCTCATGGTGAGTGCCGCCGAGGCGCCCAAGCGCACCCGTAAGAGCGTGGCGGCGAAGGCCCCGGCCAAGAAGACCGCCACCACGTCGGTCCGCGCCAAGACCGCCGCTCCGAAGAAGGCCACGAAGTCCGCAGCGAAGAAGACCGCCGCCGAGGCCCCCGCCCCGCCGGAGACCGCCGCCGCGGACGACGCCGTCGAGGCGCCTCCGGCGAAGAAGGCGGTGGCGAAGAAGACGGCCGCGAAGAAGACGGCCGCCAAGAAGGCTCCAGCCAAGAAGGCGGCCGCCAAGAAGGGCGCGGCGAAGAAGTCGGTCGTCGACGAACTGCTCGAGGCGCCGGACGCCGAGGCGGAGGAGCCCGGCGCGAAGCCGGCCAAGAGCGCTCCGCAGGACGGGCCCGCCGTCGAGACCAAGAACGAGAACGAGGGCTTCGTCCTCTCCGACGAGGACGAGGACGACGCGCCCGCGCAGCAGGTCGCCGCGGCCGGCGCCACCGCCGACCCCGTCAAGGACTACCTGAAGCAGATCGGCAAGGTGCCGCTGCTCAACGCCGAGCAGGAGGTCGAGCTCGCCAAGCGCATCGAGGCGGGTCTCTTCGGCGAGGACAAGCTGGCGTCCGAGGAGAAGATCGCCCCGAAGCTCAAGCGCGAGCTGGAGATCATCGCCGAGGACGGCCGCCGGGCGAAGAACCACCTGCTGGAGGCCAACCTCCGTCTCGTCGTCTCGCTCGCCAAGCGCTACACGGGCCGCGGCATGCTCTTCCTGGACCTGATCCAGGAGGGCAACCTCGGTCTGATCCGTGCGGTCGAGAAGTTCGACTACACCAAGGGCTACAAGTTCTCGACCTACGCGACGTGGTGGATCCGTCAGGCCATCACCCGCGCCATGGCCGACCAGGCCCGCACCATCCGCATCCCGGTGCACATGGTCGAGGTCATCAACAAGCTGGCCCGCGTGCAGCGTCAGATGCTCCAGGACCTGGGCCGCGAGCCCACCCCGGAGGAGCTGGCCAAGGAGCTCGACATGACCCCGGAGAAGGTCGTCGAGGTCCAGAAGTACGGGCGCGAGCCGATCTCGCTCCACACCCCGCTCGGTGAGGACGGCGACAGCGAGTTCGGTGACCTCATCGAGGACTCCGAGGCCGTCGTCCCCGCGGACGCGGTCAGCTTCACCCTTCTGCAGGAACAGCTTCACTCCGTCCTGGACACCCTCAGCGAGCGCGAGGCCGGCGTCGTCTCGATGCGCTTCGGCCTCACCGACGGCCAGCCCAAGACGCTGGACGAGATCGGCAAGGTCTACGGGGTCACCCGCGAGCGCATCCGTCAGATCGAGTCCAAGACGATGTCCAAGCTGCGGCACCCCTCCCGTTCGCAGGTCCTGCGGGACTACCTGGACTGACCCTCGCAGCGAGAAGCGCCTCCGACGTGCACTGATGCGGGTTCGGGGGCGCTTTCGCTGTGGTCCCCGCCCTCCTCCCTCTCGCGGGGGCGCATCACCTCGCCCGAGGGCGGAGGCGAACCCTCGTGACCGGGTGGTGGCCCTGCTCACCCCGCCGCAGTCGCCCGCTCCTCACGCCTCGTCAACTCACCCTGTGACGCTACGACCAGGATCGGCACCGGCGTCCTCCCGGGCAGGCGGAAGCAGCGTCTCCGACGGCTTCCCGGAGGCTGGGCCTGAAGGCACCGCTGGGCAGGGTCGTTTCGGAGGCTCTCCACGTCGCGGCCGAGGATCTGACGGGTTACGCGACCAGAGGGCCGGCGAAGCCCTGATCGGCCCAGACCTTCAGGCACCCGAACGGCGGAGGCGGGTTCACGGCAGGGGGCGGCGAGCGCCGTCACGGTCCTGGGCGTTCTCCGCAGCCACGTGGACCGCCGGGAGCGGGCCGAGGGCATCGGCGACGAGGGACCGCCGGCGGCCACCACGGTGAGGCTGGAGCAGCGCAGGACGTCACGAGTACGGCGCTGATATCCGGCCGGGGCCCTGACCAGGCCACATCGGCGCGCAGCACAGGGCCTCAGCAGGTCGTGCCGGGCGTCTACCCGGCCTGACGGGGGGCCGCACGGCGGACCGGGGACGACCGACGGGCCGGCGTTCCCCCGAACGGGGTCTTCGGGCCGTGCCCGTTGCTCCGGATGCGGAGGGTGTTCCGGGGGTCGACCCTGGGTGGTCACGACGCCACCGACCTGGGGAGGCCGCGTGCGAGACCGCCTGCTCCGCCCGCTCATATGCCCGCTTCTGCTGCTGGCCTGCACCGCGCCCGCCGTCCCTGCGCAGCTCCGGGAGGCCGGGAACCCGCGTGACCACGCATCCGCCGCCCCTGCGGTCACCGACACGGTCGCCGGGGAGACGGCGGACGCGAAGAATCCCGCCGCGGTCCGGGACGGGGACGTCGTGGGCGGCCGGGACGTGCGCGTGGCCGAGCACTCCTGGACGGTCGCCCTGGCCAGCCGGGAGCGCTTCGGGGACACCCGCTCCGGCCAGTTCTGCGGAGGCGCGCTGGTGGGCCCGCGTACGGTGCTGACCGCCGCGCACTGCCTGAGCACCGAGGTGCTGGGCGTGGACCGGCGGCAGGTCACGGACCTGCGGGTGATATCGGGACGGGACGACCTCACGGCCGGGGCGGGACGGGAGACGCCGGTGTCCGACGTCTGGGTGAATCCCGGGCACGACCTGCGCACCAACGCGGGCGACGTGGCGATGCTGACCCTGGCCGAACCTCTCTCGGGCGCGCGCCCGATCGAGCCGGCCGCAGCGGGGGACGAGGCCTACCGGCCCGGCACCGAGGCCACCGTGTACGGCTGGGGCGACGTGCGCGGGGACGGCAGCTTCGCGGACACGCTGCACGCGGCCCGGGTGCGCCTCCTGCCCGACGGCGCCTGCGCCGAGGCCTATCCGGGCAGTGTGTCGGGCACCTACCAGGCCGGCTCCATGCTGTGTGCCGGACTGCCCGCCGGCGGTCCGGACGCCTGTCAGGGCGACAGTGGAGGGCCTCTGGTGGCCGACGGCCGGCTGGTGGGGCTGGTCTCCTGGGGCACCGGCTGCGGCGAGCGGGGCCTGCCCGGCGTCTACACCCGGATCTCCGCGATGCTCCCCCTGCTCCCCGCACCCGCCCCGGAGAATCACTCCTGACCGGCAGACCGGCGCAGAACCCCTGTGGAGGCCCGCAGGACCTCCTGCGAGTGCGAGGGCCCGCACACGACCGACGGGCGGCTTCCCGGTGCTACCGGGAAGCCGCCCGTGGTGTCCGGCCCTGTGGCCGGTCCGAGCTCGTCCGACGCTGTGGTACGCCGGGGTCCGGCGTGTCCCGCGCCTGAGGCGGGACGTCAGCGCTCGTCTTCGCCTGCGGTGGCCGGAGTCGCGGTGAGCTTCTCCGTCTCGTCCTGTATCTCCGCGGCGATCTTCTTCAGTTCCGGCTCGAACTTGCGGCCGTGGTGCGCGCAGAACAGCAGCTCTCCGCCACTGAGGAGCACGACGCGCAGGTAGGCCTGCGCGTTGCAGCGGTCGCAGCGATCGGCTGCCGTCAGCGGGGTCGCGGGGGTCAGAACAGTAGTCACGTCGCCTCTTCTCTAGCTCGACGAGCTGTCGTACCAGGGTCAACATCCAACCAGCCCGAAAACGTTCCCGCTCCGGACTTTTCCAGGAGGATTTCTCCCTCCGTGACGGCCGGAATGCTGCCGGTTGGCGGCGAATGAGCCGTGGTGCGTCGGTTGCCGGTGGTGCTCGGTTCGTGATGCAGGGTGTCGAAGGTGTGGGGTCGGTGTCGGTCGTGGTCACGATCCGGTTCAACGGTTCGTGTCAGAGGACGTGCCCGGAGCCTAAACGGTTCATGCCTGGATGTGAACGTGATGTACGCGTCACCCGTCCGAGTTATCGAACGTGCATGCGACGCTGCGCTACCATGGGCGCCCTGCACAACGGCTCAACTGGGCCTCGGTACCCTCTCATCCGGCACCACCGCCACACGAGCAGAATTCAGCGAGGAGCGAACCGCGTGACCGCCGAGACCTCAGTGTCGTCTTCCACCGCCCTGCTGTCCGGAGCGGACCGGGACGGCGGGTCCAACTACACCGCGCGGCACCTGCTCGTCCTGGAGGGGCTCGAGGCGGTCCGCAAGCGCCCTGGCATGTACATCGGGTCGACCGACAGCCGCGGCCTGATGCACTGCCTCTGGGAGATCATCGACAACTCCGTCGACGAGGCGCTCGGCGGCCACTGCGACCACATCGACATCGTGCTCCACGACGACGGCTCGGTGGAGGTCCGGGACAACGGCCGCGGCATCCCGGTCGACGTCGAGCCGAAGACGGGGCTCTCCGGCGTCGAGGTCGTCATGACCAAGCTGCACGCCGGCGGCAAGTTCGGCGGCGGCTCGTACGCCGCCTCCGGCGGTCTGCACGGCGTCGGCGCCTCCGTGGTGAACGCGCTGTCCTCCCGGCTCGACGTCGAGGTGGACCGCGGCAGCCGCACCCACGCGATCAGCTTCCGCCGCGGCGTGCCCGGCATCTTCACCGAGTCCGGCCCGGACGCGCCGTTCGACCCCGCAACCGGGCTGCTGAAGAACAAGAAGATCCCCAAGACCCGTACGGGCACCCGCGTGCGGTACTGGGCCGACCGGCAGATCTTTCTCAAGGACGCCCGGCTCTCGCTGGAGACGCTGTACGCGCGCGCCCGCCAGACCGCCTTCCTGGTGCCGGGTCTCACGCTCGTGGTGCGCGACGAGCGCGGCCTGGACGGTGCGGAGGCCACCGAGGAGGTCTTCCGCTACGACGGCGGCATCAGCGAGTTCTGCGAGTACCTCGCGCAGGACCGCGCCGTCTGCGACGTGCTGCGGCTGCAGGGCCAGGGCACGTTCAAGGAGACGGTCCCCGTCCTCGACGACCGGGGCCACATGATCCCCACCGAGGTGCAGCGGGAACTCGCGGTCGACATCGCCCTGCGCTGGGGCACCGGTTACGACACCACCGTCAAGTCCTTCGTCAACATCATCGCCACGCCCAAGGGCGGCACCCACGTCACCGGCTTCGAGCGTTCGATCGCCCGCACCGTCAACGAGGCGCTGCGGTCGGCCAAGCTGCTGCGCGTGGCGGAGGACGACGTCGTCAAGGACGACGCCATGGAGGGCCTCACCGCCGTGGTGACCGTCCGGCTCGCGGAGCCGCAGTTCGAGGGGCAGACCAAGGAGGTGCTGGGCACCTCGGCGGCCTCACGGATCGTCGCGCAGGTGGTGGCGAAGGAGCTCAAGGCCTTCCTGACGTCGCACAAGCGGGACGCCAAGCAGCAGGCCCGGTCGGTGCTGGAGAAGGTCGTCGCGGCGGCCCGCACCCGGATCGCCGCCCGGCAGCACAAGGAGGCGCAGCGCCGGAAGACGGCGCTGGAGTCGTCCGCGCTGCCGGCCAAGCTGGCCGACTGCCGCAGCGACGACGTCGACCGCTCCGAACTGTTCATCGTCGAGGGCGACTCGGCGCTGGGCACCGCAAAGCTCGCGCGGAACTCGGAGTTCCAGGCCCTGCTGCCCATCCGCGGCAAGATCCTCAACGTGCAGAAGTCGTCCGTCTCCGACATGCTCAAGAACGCCGAGTGCGGGGCGATCATCCAGGTCATAGGAGCCGGGTCCGGCCGGACCTTCGACATCGACCAGGCCCGCTACGGCAAGGTGATCTTCCTTGCTGACGCAGACGTCGACGGCGCGCACATCCGCTGCCTGCTGCTGACCCTCTTCCAGCGGTACATGCGGCCGATGGTGGAGGACGGACGGGTCTTCTCGGCCGTGCCGCCGCTGCACCGCATCGAGCTGATCAACCCCAGGAAGGGGCAGGACAAGTACCTCTACACCTACTCCGACAACGAGCTGAGGCAGACCCTGCTCGACCTCGAGCGCCGGAACGTCCGCTACAAGGACAGCATCCAGCGGTACAAGGGCCTCGGAGAGATGGACGCCGACCAGCTCGCCGAGACCACCATGGACCCGCGGCACCGCACGCTGCGGCGCATCAACATCAGTGACCTGGAGGCGGCGGAGGAGGCGTTCAGCCTGCTGATGGGCAACGAGGTCGCGCCGCGCCGCGAGTTCATCACCACGTCGGCGGCCACGCTGGACCGCTCCCGCATCGACATCTGAGCGGCGAGCCGCCCGGGCCGTCGGGTCCGCGCCCGCCCGAGGCCCCCGGCCTCAGGCGGCACCGTCCGCGCCGCCCGCGGCCGCGCCCGCCCGGTCCGCGACGGTCGGGTCCGCGACGGCCGGGTCGGGCGCCAGCGCGTCCGGCAGCACCACGGTGAGCTCCGCGCCGCCGCCGGGCGCCTCGCCCACCCGCACGGTGCCGCCGTGCCGTTCCGCCAGTCGCTTCACCAGCGCCAGGCCGAGCCCTCGCCTGCCGTGCGCCGGCGGCGGTTTCGTCGACCAGCCCTCGGCGAACACCTGCTCCCGCCGCTCGGGCGGAATCCCGGGCCCGCTGTCGGTGACCCGCAGCCGGACGCCCGTGCCGCCGATGGGGAGCAGCTCCACGCCGACCTCCGCCCGTGCGGTGCCGGCCGCCGCGTCCAGCGCGTTGTCCACCAGGTTCCCCACCACGGTGACCATCTCCCGCGCGTCGACCAGACGGTCCGGGAGCAGCGTCCCGGACCGGACACGCAGCGCCACGTCGCGTTCGGCCGCCACGGTGGCCTTCCCCACCAGCAGCGCGGCCAGCTGCGGGTCGCGCACCTGACCGGTGATCTGCTCCGCCGTGGCCCGGTGCACGCCGACCACCTCGGACAGATAGGCGGCGGCCTCGTCGTACAGCTCCAGTTCCAGCAGGCCGAGCAGGACGTGCAGCCGGTTGGCGTGCTCGTGGTCCTGCGCGCGCAGGGCGTCCACCAGCACCCGCGAGCTGTCCAGCTCGCGGCCCAGCTGCTCCAGCTCGGTCCGGTCGCGCAGGGTGACGACCGCGCCGCCGTCGTCGGTCGGCATCCGGTTCGCCACCAGCACCCGGCCGCTCCGTACCGTGAGCAGGTCCCGTCCGGTGACGCGCCCGGTGAGCACGTCCGCCGTACGCCCGGGGCCGAGCGCCTCCTCCAGCGCCCGTCCCGCATCCCGCGGGGCGAGGTCGAGGAGCCGCTGGGCCTCGTCGTTGACCAGCCGGATGCGGCCCGCCCCGTCGAGCGCCACCACGCCCTCACGGATGCCGTGCAGCATGGCCTCGCGCTCGGCGAGCAGGGCGGAGATGTCGGAGAACGCCAGGTCGTGGGTCTGCCGCTGCAGACGGCGGGAGACCAGCAGCGCCGCGAGCACGCCGACGCCCAGGGCGCCCCCCGCGTAGGCGAGGAGCTCGGGGACGGCGCCGAGCAGCCGTTCGCGGACGCTGTCGTAGGCGATGCCGACCGACACCGCGCCGACGATCCGGCCCTCGTCGTCCCGCACCGGAACCTTGCCCCGCGCCGACCGTCCCAGCGTTCCCACGTCGATGTGCCGCACCTCGTGCCCGGCGAGTGCGCGGGCGGGGTCGGTGGAGACGTACCGTCCGATCCGCCGCACCTCCGGGTGGGACCAGCGGATGCCGCGGGTGTCCATGATCACCACGTAGCTGGCGCCGGTGGTGCGTCGCACCCGTTCGGCGCGTTCCTGCACCGGCCCGTCCGCGGACGGGCCGCCGGGGGAGCGCAGCTGCTCTGGCAGGCCCGGTTGCACGGCGGTGGACCGGGCGATGGCCAGGGCGCGCTGGGTGGCGCGGTCGTCGAACTCGGCACTCAGCGGGGCCAGGAAGAGACCGGTGACCAGGGCCGTCACCCCCGTGATGATCGCGAGCTGCATCACGAGGACCTGGGAGAAGACCCGCCGCGGCATGCCGACCCGCAGCGCGCGCGGCGACAGCCCGATCGGGACACGCGGCCGCACCGGTCCGATCCGCCGCCGCGAGGCCGTTCCGGACCGGTCCGGCGGGCCGTCGATCGTGGCCTGCCCGGCCTGCCCGGCCTGCCCGGCCTGCCCGGTCTCCTCGTCCGGCGTGGCCGTCACCGAGCCGGGCGCTCCGCTCCCTCGCCCGCGGCGCACGGTGCGCCCGTCGGCGCCGCCGCCACGGGCACGAGCGCCTCGACGTCCTCGACCCGCATCTGCGGCGGCAGCCCCAGCGCGGCGCCGCAACTGGGCGCCGTCTGCGGGGCGTCGTCGGCCACCGCGGCGATGTGCACCCGCCAGCGGCGCCCGTCCCGGTGCACCACGGTGACCGCCCACCGCTGTCCGCCGGAGCCCTCAGAGGCCTCCAGCACGTCCACCACGTCCAGCGCGTCCGCCTGCTGCTCGCCGGTGGCCTCCCGGACGGCCAGGTCGGCCGCCTGGCCGGGCCGGTCCCAGACCGAACGTCCTCGGCAGCCCTCGGTCACCACACGCCCCTCGCGCACCGCCTCCAGCACCGCCTTGACGGTGTGCGCGGCGGCGCGCCCATAGGCGTAGCCGTACGGCAGCACCAGCAGGGTGGGGGAGAAGCGGTGGCCGCCGATGTGCGTGATCTCCCAGACGTCGGCGTGCGCGGACGCGGCGAGTTCCGCGGCCAGCGGGCGGCCGAGCAGGGCGCAGCAGCGGTCCCGCTTGCCGTTGGTGCACACCAGCGCCAGCGGGTCGCCCCGGTGGTCGTGCCAGCCGGGGCCCGCGCCGGCGCGGATCCCGGCGCCGAGGGCGGCGAAGTCCATGTCCGGCAGGGACGTGACGGGGTCCACCCCGGCGGTCGCCTCGCGGGTGAGCACCCAGGAGGCGCCGGGTGCGGTGTGAGCGAGGTGGATGCGCCGGTCGTGGGGCTCGCCGCGGTCGGCGTGCGGTCCCGGTCGGCGGATGAGCGCGACGCGCACGCCGTGCGGCGCGGCCGCCCGGTCCAGGGCGGCGCCCAGCGCGGGATCGAGGTGGCTCTCCGTCAGGGCTTTGCAGCCCCAGGGGCCGGGCTGTTCGATCAGCAGCCAGGTGCGTGCGGTGGCGGCCGTGGCCGCCAGGGGCTCGCTCAGCACCCGGGACGCTGTGGCGCACGTTCTCACAGAGGCGAGCCTAACCGAACCTGTTCCAGGTCACTCCCCGGGCCGCGTCCCCACGGCCGGGCTGCGACCGACCGCAGTGGCTCGACTACGATCGGGCCCCGCCCGCCCCGTCCCGACACGCTGGAGGTCCCCGTGGTCACCCGCCGGATTCCGGTCGTCGTTCTCGCCGGCTTCCTCGGCTCCGGCAAGACCACCCTCCTCAACCACCTGCTGCGGCGCAGCGGCGGCACCCGTATCGGCGCCGTCGTCAACGACTTCGGCAGCATCGAGATCGACGCGATGACGGTCGCCGGGCAGGTCGACTCCATGGTGTCGCTCGGCGACGGCTGCCTGTGCTGCGCCGTCGACACCGAGGACCTGGACGGTGTGCTGGACGTCCTCGCGCGGCCGTCCGCGCGGATGGACGTCGTCGTGGTCGAGGCGAGCGGGCTCGCCGAGCCCGAGACGGTGATCCGGATGATCCTCGCCAGCCGCAATCCGCACATCGTGTACGGCGGGCTGGTGGAGGTCGTCGACGCCGCCGAGTACCCCGCGACACGGGAACGCCATCCGGAACTGGACCGCCATCTGCGGGCCGCCGACCTGGTGGTGCTCAACAAGACCGACCGTGCCGACCCCGGGACGCTGGAGACCCTGGAGGCGAGCCTGCGGGAACTCGGCCCCGGTGGTCCGGTGGTGCGCGCCGCCTACGGGCGGATCGACCCGGGCCTGCTCTTCGACCCGCCGGAGCGCCGTCGGCCGGCCGCCGAACAGCTCTCCTTCGACGCGCTGCTCCGCGCCGGCGACGAGTCCGCGGGGGACCACGCCGGCCACCTCCACGCGGCCTACCAGAGCGTGGAGTTCAGCACCCGGGAGCCTGTGGACCCCCGCCGGCTGCTGGAGTTCCTGGACCGGCGTCCTCCGGGCGTCTACCGGATCAAGGGCTTCGTCGACTTCGGCGACGCCGACCCGGAGCGGCGCTACGCGGTGCACGCGGTGGGCGGCTTCCTGCGGTTCGCGCCCGTGGAGCGGGCCGGGCCCGGGTCCGCGGGCACCGAACTGGTGCTGATCGGCACCGGCGTGGACGGCCCCGCGCTCCGTGACGGGCTCGACGCGTGCAGGGCCGACCCCGCAGCCCCCGCCGATCCGCGCGCGATGTGGGGCGTCCTGCGGTACGTCGACGACCCCGCCGCGAAGGACGCGACGGGGCCGTCGGAGACGGGTGAGGAGCCCGGTGACGCGTGGGACGACCTGGACGAGGCGGAACTCGTCCTCCCCGAGCCGTTCCAGCCCTAAGCCGGCCCGGCCAGCGCCGCGACGGGCTTGGCCAGCGGCACACCGGAGCCGTCCCGGCGCGGGTCCGGCTCCGGCAGCTCGGCCGGAGCGCCGGTGCGGGTCGCCGCGCGGACGGGCGCCGGTCCCGCCCAGGCCATGGTCAGGCAGTCCTCGCCCTTCAGGAACCGCTGGCAGCGCACGCCGCCGGTCGCCCGGCCCTTGCGCGGGAACTGGTCGAACGGGGTGAGCTTGGCGGTGGCCACCGAGTCGTCGAGGGTGCCGTGCGAACCGGCGACGGTGAACACCACGGCGTCGGCCGACGGATCGACCGCGGTGAACGAGAGGACCTTCGCGTCCGGGGCGAGCTTGATGCCGGCCATGCCGCCGGCCGCCCGGCCCTGCGGCCGCACCTGCCCCGCCGGGTACCGCAGCAGCTGGGCTTCGCTGGAGACGAACACCAGGTCCTCCTCGCCCGTGCGGAGTTCGGCGCCGCCGACGACGCGGTCGCCCTCCTTGAGCGAGATGACCTCCAGCTCCTCCTTGTGCGCCGGATAGTCCGGCACGACACGCTTGACGACGCCCTGCGCGGTGCCGAGCGCCAGCCCGGGTGAGGACTCGTCCAATGTCGTCAGGCAGATCAGCGACTCGTCCGCCGCCAGCGTCAGGAACTCCGACACCTGAGCGCCTCCGGAGAGGTTCGGCGGCCCTCCGGTCTCCGGGAGCTGGGGCAGGTCCACCACCGCCAGCCGCAGCAGCCGCCCGGCCGAGGTGACCGCGCCGATCTCGCCGCGGGTGGTGGCGGGAACGGCCGAGACGATCACGTCGTGCTTGACGCGCTTGGCCTCCGCGCCCGCTCCGGTGTCCGCGGTGCCGTTCTCGGCACGGGCCAGCAGGCCGGTGGAGGACAGCAGCACACGGCACGGGTCGTCGGCGACCTGGAGGGGGACGGCGGTGACCGGCGACTCGGCGGAGTCCAGCAGCTCGGTGCGGCGCTTGGTGCCGTACTTCTTGGCGACGGCGGCCAGTTCGGAGGAGACCAGCTTGCGCAGCTCGGCGTCCGAATCCAGGATGCGCGTCAGCTCCTCGATCTCCTCCCGCAGCCGGTCGCGCTCGCTCTCCAGCTCGATGCGGTCGAAGCGGGTCAGGCGCCGCAGCGGGGTGTCGAGGATGTACTGCGTCTGCACCTCGGAGAGTCCGAAGCGCTCCATCAGCGTCTGCTTGGCCTCGGCGGCGTTCTCGCTGCCCCGGATGAGCCGGATGACCTCGTCGATGTCGAGCAGCGCGACGAGCAGGCCCTCGACCAGGTGCAGCCGGTCGCGTCGCTTGCTGCGCCGGAACTCGCTGCGCCGCCGCACCACCTCGAAGCGGTGGTCGACGTACACCTCGAGCAGCTCCTTGAGCCCGAGGGTCAGGGGCTGCCCGTCGACGAGGGCGACGTTGTTGATGCCGAAGGTCTCCTCCATCGGCGTCAGCTTGTACAGGTGCGTGAGCACGGCCTCCGGGTTGAAGCCGTTCTTGACCTCGATGACCAGCCGCAGCCCGTGCTCGCGGTCGGTGAGGTCCTTGACGTCCGCGATGCCCTGGAGCTTCTTCGCGTTGACGAGGTCCTTGATCTTGGAGACGACCTTCTCCGGACCCACGGCGAACGGCAGCTCGGTGACGACCAGGCCCTTGCGCCGTGCGGTGACCTGCTCCACGGCGACGGTGGCGCGCATCTTGAAGGTGCCGCGCCCCTTCTCGTACGCGTCCCGGATCCCGTCCAGTCCGACGATCTTCCCGCCGGTGGGCAGGTCGGGGCCGGGCACGAAGCGCATCAGCGTCTCGAGGTCGGCGCCCGGGTGACGGATCAGGTGCCGGGCCGCGGCGACGACCTCGCCCAGGTTGTGCGGCGCCATGTTGGTCGCCATGCCGACCGCGATCCCGGACGCGCCGTTGACCAGCAGGTTCGGGTAGGCCGACGGCAGCGCGACGGGCTCCTGCTCGCTGCCGTCGTAGTTCGGCGCGAAGTCGACGGTGTCCTCGTCGATCGATTCGACCATCAGTCCCGAGGCCGGGGCCGACCGGCACTCGGTGTAGCGCATCGCGGCCGGCGGGTCGTCGTTGCCCAGCGAACCGAAGTTGCCGTGCCCGTCGACCAGCGGCACGCGCATCGAGAACGACTGCGCCATGCGCACCAGCGCGTCGTAGATCGCGGAGTCGCCGTGCGGGTGCAGCTTGCCCATCACCTCGCCCACCACGCGGGCGCACTTGACGTAGCTGCGCTCGGGGCGCAGGCCCATCTCGTGCATCTGGTACAGGATGCGGCGGTGCACGGGCTTCAGGCCGTCGCGGGCGTCCGGCAGGGCGCGCGAGTAGATGACCGAGTAGGCGTACTCCAGGAAGGAGCCCTGCATCTCGTCGACGACGTCGATGTCGAGGATGCGCTCCTCGAAGTCGTCCGGCGGCGGGGTCTTCGTACTGCGGCGGGCCATCGCGGCGAGCGCTCCTTCGTCCGGGTGGTCTGACGAGCTGGGTCAGGGAGAGCTGAGACTGACGCGGACCATTGTGGCCCGCGGGTCCGACAACCGGTCGCGCGGGGAAGGTCCTGGGCACGTACCGTACGGGAACTTCGCGGACAGTCGGAGCGCTTGCATACAGTGACGGAAAGAATCACCTCTCGCGATCGAAGGGACTGAGCGGCCCATGGGTCACACGGCCACGCCCCCGCCTTCCACCGGCGGGCTCACCGCGACCGAGCACCGGCTGGCCAACGGCCTGCGCGTGGTGCTCTCCGAGGACCATCTGACGCCGGTCGCCGCCGTCTGCATCTGGTACGACGTGGGCTCCCGGCACGAGGTGAAGGGCCGTACGGGCCTGGCCCACCTCTTCGAGCACCTGATGTTCCAGGGCTCGAAGCAGGTGCCGGGCAACGGCCACTTCGAGCTGGTCCAGGGCGCCGGCGGCTCCCTCAACGGCACCACCAGCTTCGAGCGCACCAACTACTTCGAGACCATGCCGGCGCACGAGTTGGAGCTCGCCCTCTGGCTCGAGGCCGACCGGATGGGTTCGCTGCTGGCCGCCCTGGACGAGGAGTCCATGGAGAACCAGCGCGACGTGGTCAAGAACGAGCGCCGTCAGCGGTACGACAACGTGCCCTACGGCACCGCCTTCGAGCGGCTGACCGCCATGGCCTTCCCCGACGGCCACCCCTACCACCACACCCCGATCGGCTCCATGGCCGACCTGGACGCCGCCTCCCTGGAGGACGCGCGCCAGTTCTTCCGCACCTACTACGCGCCGAACAACGCGGTGCTGTCCGTGGTCGGCGACATCGACCCGGAGGCCACGCTCGGCTGGATCGAGAAGTATTTCGGCTCCATCCCGGGCCACGACGGCAAGCAGCCGCCGCGCGACGGCGCCCTGCCCGAGATCATGGGGGAGCAGCAGCGGCAGGTGCTCCGCGAGGAGGTGCCGGCCCGCGCCCTGATGTCCGTCTACCGGCTGCCGCAGGACGGCCTGCGCGAGTGCGACGCCGCGGACCTCGCGCTCACCGCCCTCGGCGGCGGCGAGTCCTCCCGGCTGCACAACCGCCTGGTCCGCCGGGACCAGAGCGCGGTCAGCGCCGGCTTCGGCCTGCTGCGCCTCGCCGGCGCCCCCTCGCTGGGCTGGCTGGACGTGAAGACGTCCGCGGGCACCGAGGTCGCCGACATCGAGGCGGCCGTCGACGAGGAGCTCGCCCGGTTCGCGGCCGAGGGACCCACCGAGGAGGAGATGGAGCGCGCCCAGGCGCAGCTGGAGCGCGAGTGGCTCGACCGGCTCGCCACGGTCGGCGACCGCGCCGACGAACTCTGCCGCTACGCGGTGCTGTTCGGCGACCCGCAGCTCGCGCTGACCGCCGTGCAGCGGGTGCTGGAGGTCACGGCCGAGGAGGTGCGCCAGGTCGCCGCCGCCCGGCTCCGGCCGGACAACCGCGCCGTCCTGGTGTACGAGCCGACCACGCCCGAGACCGCGTCCGAGGACGGGGACCAGACCGCAGCCGAGGAGACCGGCCAGTGAGCGACGCCGCCAACACCCCAGGCATGACGATGGACTTCCACCCGCGCCCCCGCGGCGGCGAGCCCAAGCCGTGGGCCTTCCCTGCACCCGACCGCAGCACCCTGCCCAACGGCCTGACCCTGCTGCGCTGCCACCGGCCCGGCCAGAAGGTCGTCGCCGTCGAGGTCAACCTGCTCGCCCCGCTGGACGCCGAGCCGGAGGGCCTGGACGGCGTGTCCAACATCATGGGCCGCGCGCTCGCCGAGGGCACCGACAAGCTGGACGCCGAGGCCTTCAACGCCGAGCTGGAGCGCTGCGGCGCCACCCTGGACACGCACGCCGACCACCCCGGCGTACGGGTCTCCCTGGAGGTCCCGGCCTCCCGCCTCGACAAGGGGCTGAGCCTGCTGGCCGACGCGCTGCGCGCTCCCGCCTTCCGCGACGACGAGGTCTCCCGGCTGGTCCGCAACCGCCTGGACGAGATCCCGCACGAGCTGGCCAACCCGGCCCGCCGCGCCGCGAAGGAACTGGCCAGGCAGCTCTTCCCGGCCGCGTCCCGGCACTCCCGCCCCCGTCTCGGCACGGAGGAGACGGTGCAGCGCATCGACGCTGCGGCCGTCCGCGCCTTCTACGAGGCGCACGTGCGTCCCGCCACGGCCACCGCGGTCGTGGTCGGCGACTTCACCGGCGTCGACCTGGACCAGGCCGTCGCCGACACCCTGGGCGCCTGGACGGGCTCGACGACCGAGCCTCGGCCGGTCCCGGCCGTCACCGCCGACGACACCGGCCGCGTCGTCATCGTCGACCGGCCCGGCGCGGTGCAGACCCAGCTGCTCATCGGCCGCATCGGCCCCGACCGGCACGACCGCGTCTGGGCCGCGCAGGTCCTCGGCACGTACTGCCTGGGCGGCACCCTGACGTCCCGTCTGGACCGCGTGCTGCGTGAGGAGAAGGGCTACACCTACGGTGTCCGCGCCTTCGGCCAGGTGTTGCGCTCCGCGCCGGACGGCTCGGGGGCGGCGATGCTCGCCATCAGCGGTTCCGTCGCCACCGACGTGACCGGTCCCGCCCTCGCGGACCTGTGGCAGGTGCTGCGCACCCTCGCCGCCGACGGCCTCGACGACGAGGAGCGGGACGTCGCCGTGCAGAACCTCGTCGGCGTGGCCCCGCTGCGGTACGAGACGGCCGCCGCCGTCGCCGCCACCCTCGCCGACCAGGTGGAACAGCACCTCCCGGACGACTACCAGGCGAATTTGTACCTCCGCCTCGCCGAGACGGGCACGGTCGAGGCCACCGCCGCCGTCGTCAACGCCTTCCCCGAGGACCGTCTGGTCTGCGTCCTCGTCGGCGACGCCGGACAGATCGCGGACCCGGTGCGCGCACTGGGCATCGGCGAGGTGACCGTCGTCCCCGGCACCTGAGGGCGCGTCCCGCGCGCACGCACGCCTGAGCCGCGCTCTGTCCGCTTCGGGGGCGAGATGCCCGGTCTGTGCTGTGGCATGCGCGACAATCGGCCGATTCGGTTTGGCTGTTGGCAGATGTCCTGATTAGCGTCCCTCCGGCTCACGTCAGCAGGCGCCGCCGCCGCGGCCCGCGTGCAGCCGGAGAGGAGCCCGCCGCAGCATGGCGACCACCACTGGCCCCGGGAGGCAGCGCACCCCGGGCAAGCACCGCCGGCCGGGCCGCGCCTGCCGTGCGGGCGCCCGCATCGCCGGCGTGGCCGGACTCGCCACCGCGAGCGTCGCCGGCTCCCTCGCCGCCCCGGCCGCCGCCGCACCCGCGACACCCGCCGTTGCGGCCGAGGAAGCCTCCGGGCGCCCGGACACCGGTCTGACGCAGGCCGCCGCCGTGTCGGACTCCCTCGCCGGCCGCATCGCGGACCAGGCGCGCACCCAGCGCAGCGCCGCGGAGGCGGCGGCCGAAGAGGCGGCCCGGAAGGCGGCCGCCCGGGCCGAGCGCGAGCGCGAGGAGGGGGAACGCCGCCGCGCGGCCCGCGCCGCCGAACGCGCCGCCCTGCACCGCTACGTCGCCCCGGTCGCCGGCTCCCACGTCTCCACCGCCTACGGCGCGGGCGGCGCCATGTGGTCCTCCGGCAGCCACACCGGCGTGGACTTCCACGCCGCGTCCGGCACCACGGTCCGCTCCGTCGCCGCCGGCGAGGTCGTGGAGGCGGGCTGGTCCGGCGCCTACGGCTACAACGTGGTCGTCCGCCACGCCGACGGCACGTACACCCAGTACGGCCACCTGTCGTCCGTCACGGTCGCGTCCGGCGCCCGGGTCGGTGCGGGCGATCGGGTGGGGCTTTCCGGCTCCACCGGCAACAGCAGCGGCCCGCACCTGCACTTCGAGGTGCGCACCGGCCCCGACTACGGCTCCGACATCGCCCCGCTGCCCTACCTTCGCGAACACGGCGTCGACGTCTGACCCGGCCGGGAGCTCGGGACCGCTCGCGCAGCAGCGGGCGGGGGCCGCGCCGTGCCTACGCCGGCAGCTCGTCGAGGCCCTCGGCGACCATCCGGGCGAGCCGGTCCAGGGCGGAGTGGTCCGCGTCCCCGTCGCCCTCGGAGGCGAGCACGATCTCGTCGCCCCGCTCGGCGCCCAGCGCCATGACGCCCAGCATGGAAGCGGCGTCCACGGCGGGCGCGCCGTCCCCGTCGGCGTCACCCCCGGTCCCGTCGCCGGACGGCCTCCGTACGGTCATCCGGACTCCGGTGGCCATCGCCGCCCGCGAGAACATCGCGGCCGGTCTGGCGTGCAGGCCCTCCTGCCAGCCGACGGTGACACGGCGCTCGGCCATCCCGCTCTCCCCTCCCCACGACTCGGAACCCGGGTGCTGGCCTACGACACTACGCCGCACCCGGCCGTACGCTGTCACTCATGCAGACTCCGGCGGACCGGGCGTATCCCGCCCACTGGGAGGCCGACGTCGTGCTCCGCGACGGCGGCACGGCCCGGATCCGGCCCATCACGCCCGACGACGCGGGCCGGCTGGTCGCCTTCTACGAGCAGGTCTCCGACGAGTCCAAGTACTACCGCTTCTTCGCGCCGTATCCACGTCTTTCCGACCGCGACGTGCGGCGGTTCACGCATCACGACTACGTCGACCGGGTCGGGCTCGCCGCCACCGTCCGTGGCGAGATCATCGCCACCGTCCGGTACGACCGCATCGACGACGACGGCCGCCCCGCCCACACCGCTCCGACCGGCACCGGCACCGGGGACGGCACAGGTGGCGGCACCGGGGACGGCGTGCCGCAGGACGCCGCCCCCGCGGGCCAGGCCGAGGTCGCCTTCCTCGTCCAGGACGCCCACCAGGGGCGGGGCCTCGCCTCGGCCATGCTGGAGCACGTGGGCACGGTGGCCCGCGAACGCGGCATCCGGCGCTTCATCGCCGAGGTGCTGCCCGCCAACACCAAGATGATCAAGGTGTTCACCGATGCCGGCTACTCCCAGCGCCGCAGCTTCGAGGACGGCTCCGTCCACCTCACGCTCGACCTGGAGCCCACCGAAGCCTCCCTCGCCGTCATGCACGCCCGTGAGCAGCGCGCCGAGGGCCGTTCCGTGCAGCGCCTGCTCGCCCCTGCCTCGGTCGCCGTCGTCGGCGTCAGCCGCACCCCCGGCGGCGCCGGGCGCACGGTGCTGGAGAGTCTGCGCGCCGCCGGGTTCACCGGGCGCACGTACGCGGTGAACCACGCGCTCGACCCGTCACCCGACCGCGCCCTCGACCTCGGCGGCGCGGCCGCGTTCCGCTCGGTCCGCGACGTGCCGGAGAGCGTCGACCTCGCCGTCGTCGCCGTCCCCGCCGCACAGGTGGCCGATGTCGTCGCCGACTGCGGCGAACACGGCGTGCAGGGTCTGGTCGTGCTCTCCGCCGACTTCACCCGCGACGGACAGCGCGAACTCGTCCGCCACGCCCGCTCGTACGGCATGCGCGTGATCGGGCCGAACGCGCTCGGCATCATGAACACCGCCCCGGACGTGCGGCTCAACGCCACACCGTCGCCGCAGATGCCCCGGCGGGGGCGGGTCGGTCTGTTCACCCAGTCCGGCGCGATCGGCATCGCGCTGCTCGAAGGGCTGCACCGGCGCGGCGCGGGCCTGTCCACCTTCGTCTCCGCCGGCAACCGCGCCGACGTCTCCGGCAACGACGTGCTCCAGTTCTGGGACGAGGACCCGGACACCGACGTCGCGCTGATGTACCTGGAATCCATCGGCAACCCGCGGAAGTTCACCCGTCTCGCCAAACGGATCTCCGTCCGCAAGCCCGTCGTCGTGGTCAAGGGCGCCCGGCACAGCGGCAGCGCCCCGCCGCCCGGGCACGCCGCACCGGCCTCCCGTACGCCCGCCGCCACCGTGTCCTCACTGCTGCGGCAGGCGGGGGTGATCACCGTCGACACCGTGACCGAGCAGGTGGACGCGGGAGCGCTGCTGGCGTCGCAGCCGCTGCCCGCCGGGCCGCGCGTCGCGCTGCTCGGCAACACCGAGTCGCTGAGCCTGCTCACCCACGACGCCTGCCTCACCGACGGACTGCGCCCGCTGCCGGCCCGCGACCTCACCACCGCCGCCACCGCGGGCGACTTCCGGGAGGCGGTCCGCGAGGCGCTGGCCGAGACGCAGACCGACGCGGTCGTCGTGACCGCCATCCCCGGCGTCGGCGAGGTGCCGGTCGGGTCGCTCGCCGAGGCCCTGGCCGACGCCGCATCCGGTGCGGAGAAGCCGCTGGCCGTCGTGCATCTGGCGATCGCCGGGCTCGACGAGGCGCTGGCCGCCCGGGGCATCCCCAGCTACCCCTCACCGGAACGGGCGGTGCGCGCCCTCGCCCACGCCGTGCGGCACGCCGCATGGCGCCGCGACGCACAGGAGCCGGGCCGCGTCCCGCAGTTCGACGTGGACGAAGGGGCCGCCGCCCGGCTGGTCGCCCGCGCCACCCGCGGCGACGGGCCCGGGGAGGACGACCCCGGCGTCCGTACGGCCCACCCCGCGGCAGCACGTGAGGCCCGGCCCACGACGGTGGCCGCCGCCGAGTCCGGGCTGCACCGCAGCCTGCCGCTGGGCCAGGCCGGGACGGCCGAGCTGCTCGGCCACTACGGCATCGCCGTCCAGCCCACCCTGCCCGCCGCCTCCGCGGACGACGCCGTCGCCGCGGCCCGCCGGCTCGGCTACCCGGTGGCGCTCAAGACCACCGCCCCGCACCTGCGGCACCGTGCCGACCTCGGGGGCGTACGCCTGGACGTGGCGAGCAAGCACCAGCTCCGCCGGGCGTACGCCGACCTGACCTCGTCCCTGGGGAAGCCCGCCGAGCTGCGGCCGGTCGTGCAGGCCATGGCACCGCGCGGCGTGGACACCGTGGTCCGCGCGGCCGTCGACCCGTCGATCGGCGCCGTGCTGTCCTTCGGCCTCGCCGGGGCGCCGTCGGAGCTGCTCGGCGACACGGCGCACCGCCTGGTCCCCGCCACCGACCGGGACGTCCAGGGGCTGGTCCGGTCCCTGGGCGCGGCCCCCCTCCTCTTCGGCTGGCGGGGGGCGCAGCCGGTCGACACCGCCGCGCTGGAGGACCTGCTGCTGCGCGTCTCGCGGCTGCTCGACGACCACGCGCGGATCGTCGCGGTCGATCTGGAGCCGGTGGTGGTGGCGCCGCGCGGGCTGACCGTGCTGGGCGCAGCCGTACGGGTCGCCGAACCGCCGCCGCGCGGCGACCTCGGCCGCCGCACCCTGCCCGCGTACTGACCGGGCCGCCGCCCCCGCCGGACCCGGCCGCCGTCCCGGGTGCCGCCCGCCCGGCCCCGCGGCATACCGGCCGGGCGGAGCGAGCGCCGCCGTACGGACCGGCAGAACCTTCCCTCGCAGGCCCTAGGATGGTCCGCATGGCGAAGACCGGTACGACGACCCAGGGACTGCGCTCCGCGATCGAGCGCAGCGGCTACTACCCCGCCCTCGTCGCCGAGGCGGTCGAGGCGGCCGTCGGCGGCGAACCCGTGTCGTCCTACCTGGTGCACCAGGAGACGACGTTCGACTCCAACGAGATCCGCCGGCACGTCACCGTCCTCGTCCTCACCGGCACCCGCTTCCTGGTCAGCCACACCGACGAGCAGCCGGCCGACGGCACCTCCGCCTCGCCGTACGCCACCACCTCCACCGAGTCGGTGAAGCTGGAGCGGATCGCCTCCGTCGTCCTCTCCCGCGTCGTCGCCGACCCGGAGTCCTACACCCCCGGCACCCTGCCGCGCGAGGTGGTGCTGACCATCGGCTGGGGCGCGGTCTCCCGCATCGACCTGGAGCCCGCGGCCTGCGGCGACCCCAACTGCGAGGCGGACCACGGCTACACCGGCTCCACCACGGCCGACGACCTCTCCCTCCGGGTGAGCGAGGCGGGCGACGGGCCGGAGACCGTACGGCAGGCGCTGGCCTTCGCGCAGGCGCTCTCCGAGGCGACGGCGGCGGCCCGCCCGGGTGCCCACCGGTGACACCGCCGCACACGGCGCGACCCGTCCCGGAGGACCCCCACCCGGCCGACGAGGCGGCCCCACTGGATCCGCGCACCGCTCCCGTTCCCCGCTACGGCGACGGCTCGCTGGCCGACCTGCTGCCGACCCTCGCCTCCGGACTGGGGGTGCCCGGCCTGGAGGCGGGTCTCCCGCTGGAGCCGGCCGACCGGGTCTGCGTGTTCCTGGTCGACGGCATGGGGTGGGAGGCCCTGGCGGCCCACCCCGAGGAGGCGCCGTTCCTCACCTCGCTGCTGCCGAGTTCGCTGGGCGGCAGCGGACGCCCGCTCACCAGCGGATTCCCCTCCACCACCGCCACCTCGCTGGCGTCGGTCGGCACCGGCCTCCCACCCGGCGCGCACGGCCTGCCCGGCTACACCGTCCGGAACCCGGACACCGGCACGCTGATGAACCAGCTGCGCTGGCGCCCGTGGACGGACCCCCACCTGTGGCAGCCGCACCCCACGGTCTTCCGCCTCGCCCACGCCGCCGGCGTGGCGACCTGCCAGGTCACCGCGCCGCACTTCGAGCACACCCCGCTGACCACGGTGGCCCTCTCCGGCGGCACCTTCCACGGGCGGCTGGCCGCGGAGGAGCGGATGGACACCGCCGCGGAACGCCTCGGCGCCGCCGACCGCACCCTGGTGTACACCTACTACGCCGAACTCGACGGTCACGGCCACCGCTACGGCATGGACTCCGACGCCTGGCGCGGCCAGCTCCAGTACGTCGACCGGCTCGCCCAGCGCCTCGCCGAGCAGCTGCCGCCCCGCTCCGCGCTCTATGTCACCGCCGACCACGGCATGGTCGACGTACCCGAAAGCCCGCAGTTCCGCTTCGACTTCGACGAGGACTGGGAACTCTCCGCCGGCGTCGCCTCGCTCGGCGGCGAGGGACGCATGCGGCACCTGTACGCGGTGCCCGGCGCGGCGGGCGCCGTCGCCGACGTCTGGCGCGAGGTGCTCGCAGGCCAGGCCTGGGTCGCCACCCGGGAGGAGGCCGTCGCACTCGGCTGGTTCGGCCCTCGGGTGGAGGACCGCGTCCGCGACCGGCTCGGCGATGTCGTCGTCGCGATGAACGGGAACGCCGCGGTGGTCGCCACCCGGCGGGAGCCCAACGAGTCGGCGCTGATCGGCATGCACGGCTCCGCGACCAGCGCGGAGCAGATGGTCCCGCTGCTGGAGGTCCGCACCTAGCGCAACGCCGCACGACGGACCCTCACGTCCCCACCGTCACGCCCCACCGCCACCACCGCCACCGCGACTGCGACCGCCCACCGCCCCCGACCCCGAAAGGTCCGTCTTCTCCATGCCCGAGCTGGTCTTCTTCTCCGGCACGATGGACTGCGGCAAGAGCACCCTGGCCCTCCAGATCGAGCACAACCGGTCGGCACGCGGCCTCCAGGGCATGATCTTCACCCGGAACGACCGGGCGGGGGAGGGGCTGTTGTCCTCCCGCCTCGGCCTGGTGACGGAGGCGGTCGAGGCGGACGAGGACTTCGACTTCCACCTGCACCTCGTCCGGCACCTGACCGCGGGCGGCCGCAGCGACTACGTGATCGCCGACGAGGCGCAGTTCCTCTCCCCGGAACAGGTCGACCAGCTGGCCCGCATCGTCGACGACCTCGGCATAGACGTGTACGCCTTCGGCATCACCACCGACTTCCGCACCAAGCTCTTCCCCGGCTCCCAGCGGCTGATGGAACTGGCCGACCGTATCGAGGTGTTGCAGGTCGAGGCGCTGTGCTGGTGTGGTGCCCGCGCCACCCACAACGCCCGTACGGTCGGCGGGCGCATGGTGGTGGAGGGTGCGCAGGTCGTCGTCGGGGACATCGGCGGACGCGGCGGCCCGGCCGCGGAGATCGGCTACGAGGTGCTGTGCAGGCGCCACCACCGCCGCCGGCTCACGGCGGTGACGGCAGGTGCCGCGACGCTCTCCCCGGACGTTCTGCCCGTGGACGCCGTGGCCGGGCCCCCGCCACCGGGCCCGGTTCCGGGCGGAGTGAACGGCTCGGCCCCCGCGAACGGCTCGGCCCCCGTGAACGGCTCGGTCCCGGCGCCCGAGGGCGTGCGGGGGCCCGGAGGCTCACCCACCTGAGACGGCCGGTCCCGCGCCCCTTCAGGCCGCCCCGCCGGCCGCACCCGGCTGCTCGCGTACGCTGAACTCCGCCCCCTCGGCGTCCGCCACCGTCGCCCGCACGCCGTACGGCGTGGGATGCGGCTCCCGGACGAGTCGGCCGCCCAGTTCCCGGGCCCGCCGCACCGTGTCCTCGGCGTCGCGGACGGCGAAGCAGGTCTTCCAGTGCGGTCCGTGCGCCGACGGCCGGGCCCCGTCCGTGCCGCGCACGGTCGCCACCGGCCGGTCTCCGACGAGCAGTGTCAGCCGGTCCTGCTCGTCGCCGTCCGGGTCGGGTTCGGTCCCGTAGCCGAACACCGACGGGTAGAAGGCACCCGGCCCCGCGGTCGTGTGCGTCAGCAGCTCGAACCACACGGGCGTCCCCGGGGCGTTCTCCACCACCTGGAGGCCGGTGTCCTCGTCGCTCTGCCAGACGCCGAACGCGGCGCCGCCGGGATCGGCGGCGACCACCAGCCGCCCCGTGTCGCCGAAGTCGAGCGGGCCCACGGCGACGGTACCGCCGCACAGCCGGATGAGGCCCGCCGTCTCGTCGGCGTCGTCGCTGGCCAGGTAGGGAGTCCAGGCGGCCGGGAAGCGCCGGCCGGCCGGAGTCTCGCCGAGCCCGGCCACCTCGCGCCCGTCGAGCACCGCCCTGACGTACGGGCCGAGCTGCTGCGGTCCGGCGGTGAACTCCCAGCCGAAAAGGCCCTGGTAGAAGTCCCGGCTCCGGTCGAGGTCGCGCACCATGAGACTGGCCCAGCACGGCGTGCCCGGAGTCTGCCGGCGCTGCCGCGCGCTGACTGTCTGCGTCATCTGCTGCTCCCCTGACCATCGTCGGTGCGGTCTCTTCCGTGTACCCGTGCGGTGGATTGTGCCATCCGGTCCCTTGGCGCGGGCGGAGGCGCGGGACGGCGCGACGCCGTTGCGGGAGGATGGCGTCATGACCGCACTCCTCACCGCCTCCGCGCTGGCAGCCGAACTGGCCGGTCCCCGGCCGCCGGTGCTGCTCGACGTCCGCTACGTCCCCGGCGGCCCGCCCGGCCGCCCCGCCTACGCCGAAGGCCACCTGCCGGGCGCCGTCTACGTCGACATGGACACCGAACTCGCCGCGCCCGTGGGGCCGGGCACCGGACGCCACCCGCTGCCCGCGCCGGAGGTGTTCGGCGCCGCGATGCGCCGCGCCGGCGTGACCGCCGACCGTCCCGTGGTCACCTACGACGGGGGCCTCGGGTGGGCCGCCGCGCGCGCCTGGTGGCTGCTGCGCTGGGCCGGGCACCCGGACGTGCGCGTGCTGGACGGCGGCCTCCCGGCCTGGGACGGGCCGCTGACGAAGGACCTGCCCGAGCCCGCCGAGGGCGACTTCGCGCCCGTGCCCGGTTCCCTGCCCACGCTGGACGCGGACGCGGCGGCGGAGCTCGCCCGCCGCGGGGCGCTGCTCGACGCCCGTGCCGGCGAGCGGTACCGCGGCGAGGTGGAGCCGCTCGACCCGGTCGCCGGACACATCCCCGGCGCCCTCTCCGCGCCCACCACCGCGACCGTCACGGACCGGGGCACCTTCCGCCCGGCCGCGGAACTCGCCGCGCACTTCGCCGCGCTCGGCGTCACACCGGGCACCGAGGTCGGCGTGTACTGCGGCTCCGGCGTGTCGGCCGCGCACGAACTGCTGGCGCTCGCCGAGGCGGGAATCGACGCCGCGCTCTACCCGGGCTCGTGGAGCGAGTGGACCGCCGATCCGGCGCGGCCGGTGGCCACCGGCCCGGAAGCGGGCTGAGACCGGTCCGGGCGGCCGGCCCCGCGCCTCCGCGAGAAGTCCGCGCGGGGAGCGGCCGGCCGCCCGGTCACTCCTTCTTGCGCCGCGTGCCGAAGACGATCTCGTCCCAGCTGGGCACCGCGGCCCGCCGACCGGGCCGGACGCCGTCCGCCTCGGCCTGCCGGTCGGTGTTCCCGGTGAGCCGTTCGCGGTGCGCCTTCACCGAACGGGGCATCAGCACGTCCGCGTAGGCGGAGCCCGCGCTGGCCGCGGGGGCGGGCGGATCGATCTGCTCCCGGTCCTCGTCGGACTCCCGGTCCGCGACGGCGGTGCCGTCCTCCTCCGCGTCGGCCGACTGCACGGCGGCAGGCCGCTCGGGCACGACCAGGTCGCCCCGGAAACTCGGCACCGCCTCCAGCAGACTGGTCAGCGAGTCGGCGGCTTCCGCGGGGGCGCCGTCGGCCGACGCGGGCGGCAGCGCGGCGGGTTCCAGCTCCGGCCGGTCCCCGCGCTCGCCCCGGTCCCCGCGGTCCCGCGGCAGTCGCGCGATGCGCGGCACGAAGGGGAAGCTCGGCTCGGGGGTGTCGTCGGTCTCGCCGATGAGCGAACGCGCCTCGTCGTCCACGGCCTGCACCAGCCGTCGCGGCGGGTCGTACGTCCAGCCGGCCGAGTGCGGTTCGCCGGCGACCCGGTAGGCGAGCACCACTTCCCAGGTGCCGTCGTCCCGGCGCCAGGAGTCCCACAGCACGGTGTCCTTGTCCGCGCCGCGCAGCAGCAGCCGCTCGGCCACCACCTCGCCGAGCTGCGGGCCGGTGCTCTCGCCCGGGCGACGCACGGGGGTCTTCCGGGCGCGCTCCGCCATGAACGCGCGCTCGGCCAGAACCGGGCCCTCGAAGCGGCGGACCCGCTCGACGGGGATGCCGGCCATCTGCGCGACCTCTTCGGCGGTGGCGCCGGCTCGTATCCGGGCCTGGATGTCCCGGGGGCGCAGGTGGCTCTCCACCTCGATCTCGATCTGCCCCAGGCGCGCACGGTCGTTGCGCACCGCAGCGCGCAGCCGTTCGTCGATCGGAAGGGTGTATTCCGTGTTGTCGGCAGCCTTGAGCACCAGCCGTGTGCCGTCGTTGCTGACGGCCACGACACGCAGTTCGGGCATGGGAACCTCCCCGGTGGTGCCTGCCGACGTCACGTGCGTCGCTGCTCCCGCTTGGACGAGTGTGGCCTGCCCGGGTGCAGCCTGCCACAACCTTGCCGACTCGCCCGGCGTGTCGAGCCCCGGTCCCGTTCCGCCGGTATGGCACGGTGACACGTTGACCACTCAACGTGACGGGCTGTCACGCTGGGCGGCGAAGCCAGGGTCGGGGCCGAGGCCAGGGCTCGTCACACTACTCCATTCGGACCATCCGGGTGGGGGTGACGCGCCGCCGAACTCCCGTACGCGCGGGGCTTCAAGGGCTCGGCGAGCCGTCGCGCGCCGCCTCGAGTCGTCCGGATATTCACTAGATCGACACAAGCGGAAGGATGTGATCCGGCCTCTGGGGAGTGGCGGTGTCCCGCCCGACTCCGCTCAGTCAGTCCCCGAGCACCCGGCGCAGGTAGTCGTTGCCGAACGCCCGCCCCGGGTCGAGACGGTCACGCAGCGCCAGGAACTCCCCGAACCGCGGGTACGCCTCCGCCAGCCACGTCGCGTCCCGCGTGTGCAGCTTTCCCCAGTGCGGGCGCCCGCCGTGCGCCGTCATGATCCGTTCCGCGGCCGTGAAGTACGCCTCGTGCGGCGCCCCCCGGTACATGTGCACGGCGAGGTAGACGCTGTCCCGCCCGCTCGCCGTCGACAGGGTGATGTCGTCGGCCGGCGCGGTGCGCACCTCGACGGGGAAGCTCACCCGGAAGTCCGACCGCTCGATGAGAGCCCGGAGTTCGCGCAGCGCCGCCATCCCGGCCTCGCGCGGCAGCGCGTACTCCATCTCGAGGAACCGCACCCGCCGCGGCGTGGTGAACACCCGGTGGGGGACGTCGGTGTAGCTGCGCGCGGACAGCGCCCGGCCGGCGATCCGGGCGGTCCCGGGAACCGTTCCCGGCACCGCCCGGCCCAGTGCGCACACGGCGCGGAACACGCCGTTCGACAGCAGTTCGTCGTCCACCCAGCCGCGCACGCGGGGCAGCGGCCTCGGGGGGCCCGGACTGCGGTTGTTGCGCTTGGTGTTGCAGTGCTCGGTGTGCGGGAACCAGTAGAACTCGACGTGCTCGTTCTCCGCCGCGAGCTGGTCGAACTCCTCGGTCACCCGCCGGAACGGCATCGGTTCCTCCCGGGCGGTGAGCAGGAACAACGGCTCGACGACGAAGGTGAGTTCGCTGATCACGCCGAGTGCGCCCAGACCGACGCGGGCGGCGGCGAACACGTCGGCGTTCTCCTCGGGCGAGCACCGCAGGACCGAGCCGTCCGCGAGCACCAGCTCCAGCCCGACGACCTGCGCCGCCAGTCCCGCCGAATCACGGCCCGTGCCGTGCGTGCCGGTGCTCACCGCCCCGGCCACCGTCTGCTCCATGATGTCGCCCATGTTGGTCAGCGACAGACCCTCGCCGGCGAGGGTCTCGTTGAGCTGCCACAGCGGCGTGCCCGCCGCGACCGTGACCGAGCCGGCCGCCCGGTCGATGCTCCGCACCCCGCACAGCCGCTCCGGGCGCAGCAGCACACCCTCCGTCGCCGCGACCGTGGTGAAGGAGTGGCCGGTGCCCGCCGCCTTCACCGGCAGGCCGTCCTCCGTCGCCCGGCGCACCGCCTCGGCCAGCGCCGCCGTCGAGGACGGCGCCACCGTGCGGACCGGACGCATCCCGACGTTCCCCGCCCAGTTCCGCCACGTCGGCGAGCCGCCCCTGCTCGGTGCGCGCATACCCGACCCCCTCCTGCTGCGGACTCCTCGTACGGACCGTGCGCACGGGCCGCCCCCTGCGGCTGCGGGGATCATACTCACGGGCCGTGCGCGGTTCGGGGCGGCCCGGGTGGCAGGATCGAGGACATGTCCGACGCGCTCGATGCCCGCCCCTACGACGCCCTGCTCCTCCTCTCCTTCGGCGGCCCGGAGGGCCCCGAGGACGTCGTGCCCTTCCTGGAGAACGTCACCCGGGGCCGCGGAATCCCCCGGGAACGCCTGGAGGAGGTCGGACGGCACTACTACCGGTTCGGCGGGGTCAGCCCCATCAACGCGCAGAACCGGGCACTGGCGGAGGCGCTGCGCAAGGACTTCGCCGCGCACGGACTCCGTCTCCCGGTCCACTGGGGCAACCGCAACTGGGAGCCGTACCTCACCGACGCCCTCCGCGACGTCGTCCGGGACGGCGCGCGCCGCGTCCTGGTGCTCACCACCAGCGCCTACGCCTCCTACTCCGGCTGCCGGCAGTACCGCGAGAACCTCGCCGAGTCGCTCGCCGCACTGGAGGCGGAGGGCCTGGCGCCGCCGCGCGTCGACAAGCTGCGCCACTACTTCAACCACCCCGGCTTCCTCGACCCGGTGACCGACGGCGTCCTCGCCGCCCTCGGCAGGCTCCCGGAGGCCGTGCGCGACGGCGCCCACCTCGCCTTCTGCACCCACTCCATCCCCACCGCGTCCGCCGAGACCTCCGGCCCGGACGGCGGCGCGTACGTCGCCCAGCACCTCGACGCGGCCCGGGTGATCGCCGCAGCGGTACGGGAGGCCACCGGCGTCGACCGGCCCTGGCGGCTCGTCTACCAGTCGCGCAGCGGCTCGCCGCAGGTGCCCTGGCTGGAGCCGGACGTGTGCGACCACCTGGAGGACCTGCACGGCTCCGGTGCGCCCGCGGTCGTCATGATCCCCGTCGGCTTCGTCTCCGACCACATGGAGGTGCTGTACGACCTCGACACCGAGGCCATGGCCAAGGCCGAGGAACTGGGACTGCCCGCCGCCCGCTCGGCGACCGTGGGCGACGATCCGCGCTTCGCCGCGGCCGTCCGCGAACTGGTGCGGGAACGGGCCGCCACCGAACGCGGCGAACGGCCGCGGCGCTGCGCGCTCGGCACCCTCGGGCCGAGCCACGACGTGTGCCCGGCCGGCTGCTGCCCGGCCCGCACGCCGAAACCCGCCGCGGCCGGTGCGGACAGCCCGTATGCCTGACCCCCGCCCGACCCCGACGACGAGGAGCACGAGCACCGTGACCGACGGACACCACCGGCCCCGCGACGCCTCGGACCCCGACGCGCTCGACCGGCTCAAGGCCGACCTGCTGGAGACCGCGCTGGCGGCGGCGGAGCGGGCCGGTGTGCTGCTGCGCGACGGGCGACCGGACGACCTGGGCGTGGCGGCCACGAAGACCAGCCCCATCGACGTGGTGACCGAGATGGACCTCGCCGCCGAGAAGCTGATCACCGGGCACCTCGCCGAGCACCGGCCGGACGACGGCGTGCTCGGCGAGGAGGGCGCCTCGGTGGACGGCACCAGCGGAGTGCGCTGGATCGTCGACCCGATCGACGGCACCGTCAACTACCTCTACGGCCTCCCGGCCTGGGGGGTCTCCGTCGCCGCGGAGTACCGGGGGGAGACCGTCGTCGGCGTCGTCGAGATCCCCTCCCGCGCGGAGACGTTCCGGGCCGTCGCCGGGCACGGCGCCTTCCGCAACGGCCGGCCGGTCCGCTGCCGGCCCTCTCCCTCGCTCGACCAGGCCCTCATCGGCACCGGCTTCAACTACGTCCAGGAGCGGCGCGTCGCCCAGGCGGAGGTGGCGCGCCGTCTCGTCCCGCAGGTCCGCGACATCCGCCGGTCCGGCTCCGCGGCCGTCGACCTCTGCGACGTGGCCGCGGGCCGGCTCGACGGCTTCTACGAACGCGGACTGCATCGCTGGGACTGGGCGGCCGGCGACCTGATCGCCCGCGAGGCCGGTGCCCTGACCGGTGGCCGGCCCGGCGAGCCGCTGGGCGAAGACCTGACGGTCGCTGCCTCCCCGGGGGTCTTCCGCACCCTCCAGCCCCTCCTCGACGCCCTCGGCGCCTGGCACGACTGAACCCTTCCGTGCCCGCCTCCTCACGGCGCGCAGCGGAGCACCGGCGGCCGTCGCCGCCTCCCCGGAAGCACCGTCGTGACGGCGCTCGCCGGGCGCACCGGGGACGTCCGGCCGAGCCGGAGGGCCCGGCCGTGCGCGGTCCCTGGCGGTCCTTGGTCCCGCCGGGCGCTCGCTGTCCGGGCGGGACCGCGGTAATGCGTCCCGCGTCGTCCCGCGTCCCTCGCGGGCGTGTTCCCCGCGGGCCGGCCCTCGCTTCGCGCGCCGGGCCGGCTTCCGGCTCCGCACAGGGGTGTGTCGGCGGCGATGGCGCAGCCCGTCGTGGAGGGACGGCCGCGAACGTCCGCGTCAGCAGGGGGAGGCGCTGACCCCCCGGCTGATGCGGTCCACGTCCACGCCGTGATCGGCGGCGATGCGCCGCAGATCCTCCAGTTCGGCCTGCTCGACGTCCACGAGGAAGTCGTCGCCCGACTCACGAGCGGCGTGCAGATCGGACTGGGTGCTCCGTATCCGCTGCAGAATGCCTGCGGTGAACGCGTCCATGTGCGCCCCCTCGTCATGGTCGGCGGCACGGGGGTGTGCCGAGGGTGATGGGCACGATCACGACGTGCTGCCCGGCCGACGCGAAAGCCCGGGTGGGTCGGGCCATGCCGCCGGCAAGGCGTGATCGTTGGGTGTGCACTCGTCCTCCCCACCTTGATGCCGGGGAAAACCTCACCGGCGGCGAAAAAAATCCCGGTCGTCCCGCGTCCCGCTTCCGCACGCCCGTCACCTCCTCTTACCGCCGGTTTACCGGCGGGGCGGGCAGGATGAGGTGAGGACGCCGCGGGGGTGCGGCGCGGCGGCGGGCGCCGCCGCGCCCGTGACCGCCCCGGCGGCGCCGCCACCCGCCCCGCCGGGGCGCACCGAGGACAGGGCCGGACCGACCGGACCGGACAGGGAAGGAAGACCGCCGTGCGCGTACTCGTCGTCGAGGACGAGCAGCTGCTCGCCGATGCCGTGGCGACCGGACTGAGGCGGGAGGCCATGGCCGTCGACGTGGTCTACGACGGCGCGGCCGCCGAGGAGCGCGTGGGCGTCAACGACTACGACGTCGTCGTCCTCGACCGGGACCTGCCGCTGGTGCACGGCGACGACGTCTGCCGGGCGATCGTCGAGTCCGGTCTGCCCACCCGCGTGCTGATGCTCACCGCGTCGGGCGACGTCAGCGACCGCGTCGAGGGCCTGGAGATCGGCGCCGACGACTACCTTCCCAAGCCCTTCGCCTTCAGCGAGCTGATCGCCCGGGTCCGTGCCCTGGGCCGTCGTACGACCGCCGCGCTGCCGCCCGTGCTGGAGCGGGCCGGGATCAAGCTGGACCCGAACCGCCGCGAGGTGTTCCGGGAGGGCCGGCAGGTGCAGCTCGCGCCGAAGGAGTTCGCGGTGCTGGAGGTGCTGATGCGCGGCGAGGGAAACGTGGTCTCCGCCGAGCAGCTGCTGGAGAAGGCGTGGGACGAGAACACCGACCCGTTCACCAACGTCGTCCGCGTCACCGTGATGACCCTGCGCCGCAAGCTCGGCGAGCCACCGGTCATCCTCACCGTCCCCGGCGCCGGGTACCGGATCTGAGCCATGGCCGACGCTCCTACGCCCGCGCCCGCTCCGCCGCCCCCCGACGCGCCCCCGAAGCCCACCTGGGACCCGCGTGAGCCGTCCCGCCCGTACCCCTGGCTGCGGCCCACGATCCGGATACGGCTCACGCTCCTGTACGGCGGCATGTTCCTCATCGCCGGCATGGTGCTGCTGACGATCATCTATCTGCTCGCCGCCCAGGCGCTGTACGAGATCAACGAGCTGCCGTTCAAGATCATCGGCGTGGAGGCGCAGCTGACCTCCAACACCTGCCCGGAGCTGGCCGGGCGGATGCCCGCCGAGGAGCTGATGCGCCGACTCGCGCAGTGCAACGACGTGCAGCGCGCCCATGCCCTGGACGAGCTGCTGCGCAGCTCGCTGCTGGCGCTGATGGGCCTCGCCCTGGCCGCGTTCGCGTTCGGCTACGTCATGGCCGGCCGGGTGCTGTCCCCGCTGGGCCGCATCACCCGCACCGCCCGCCAGGTGGCCGGGTCCGACCTGCACAAGCGCATCGAGCTGGAGGGCCCGGACGACGAACTGAAGGAGCTGTCCGACACCTTCGACGAGATGCTGGACCGGCTGGACCGGGCGTTCACCGCCCAGCAGCGCTTCGTCGCCAACGCCTCGCACGAGCTGCGCACCCCGCTGGCCATCAACCGCACGCTGCTGGAGGTGCAGCTCTCCGACCCTGAGGCGTCCCCGGAGGTCCACCAGCTCGGCAAGACCCTGCTGGCCACCAACGAACGCAGCGAGCAGCTGGTGGAGGGCCTGCTGCTGCTCGCCCGCAGTGAGAACGAGATCGTCGACCGCAAGCCCGTCGACCTCGCCGAGGTGGCCGGCCGGGCCGTGGAGCAGATGCGTGCCGACGCCCAGACGGCGCACGTGGAGCTGGGCGGCCTGCGCCCGCCCGCGTACGTGCAGGGGAACGGGGTACTGCTGGAGCGGGTGGCGCTGAACCTGGTGCAGAACGCCGTGCGCTACAACCTTCCCGAGGGCGGCTGGGTGGCGGTGAGCACCGAGGCGCAGCCCGGGCACGCGCTGCTGGTCGTGGAGAACACCGGGCCGCACGTCCCGGCCTACGAGGTGGACAACCTGTTCGAGCCGTTCCGGCGTCTTCGTTCCGAGCGGACCGGAAGCGACCGGGGCGTCGGCCTGGGGCTGTCCATCGTGCGGTCCGTGGTGCGGGCCCACGGCGGCACCGTGCAGGCGCGGCCGAGGGACGAGGGCGGCCTGGTCGTGTGGGTCGTGCTGCCCGTCTGAGCCGGGCCTCGCGGCTCGCCCGAGGGTCGACCGAAGGGGTGTGAGGAGGAGCACATGTACGGAATTCGGCGGACACGGACGCCGCCGGGACGGGCGCCCGCGCGGCTGTGATCGATCACACAGGCGATTTCGGCCGCATCGACGCTGTGTGATCTTCGACCGGGAAGAAATGCCGGAACGTCCGGGTTTCGCCTGGTGCCGATCGTGGGCAGACCACGGAGTGTCGCGCGCCAAGTGCGACTTTCGGACCGTCTACGGTCCTGATCGACTGCCCACCCGATCACCTCTTCGGGGGTCGGGTCGGGTGTCGATTGAGTAACAGACCTTGATGTGAGGCAAAATCTCCGCCTCAGGTCGGGCACAAGCCCGGCCTCTCACGCGTTACGTGCGCTGAGACACCGCATACACCCAGAGGGGGAGAGCGACATGGCAACGGATTACGACACACCACGCAAGACCGACGACGACGTCAACGAAGACAGCATCGAGGAACTCAAGGCGCGACGGAACGACAAGTCCGCGTCCAACGTCGACGTGGACGAGTTCGAGCAGGCCGAGGGCCTCGAACTGCCCGGCGCCGACCTGTCCAACGAGGAGCTGTCGGTCCGCGTCCTGCCGCGGCAGGCGGACGAGTTCACCTGCATGAGCTGCTTCCTGGTGCACCACCGTTCGCAGCTCGCGGCCGAGAAGAACGGGCACCCGATCTGCCGCGACTGCGCGGCCTGATCCGGTACGCCCCCGCCGTGGCGGCAGACGACGCACGTGATGCCGAGCGAGGAGCCCAGGACGAGGGCGCCTCGCTCGCACCGGTGCCCGCGCGCCGCCGCCTGCCGCGCGCCCCGTGGGCGCGCCGGAGCGGCGCCGACGCGGCCGACGGCGACGCCGGTGCCCGAGGAGGGGCGGAATCGGCGGCCGAGACCGAGCGGGCCGGGAGCGGGGACGTGCCGGAAGCAGCAGACCCCCTCGATCCGGACGCCCCCGACGACCGCTCACGGCGCGGCCGGGTCCGCGCCTTCCTCGGCGTGGTCGCCGACCGCATCGTGCAGACCGCGCCGCGCATCCCGGTGCGGGACCTGGAGACGCTGCGCCGCCAGTTCCCGGGCCTCGGCCCGGAGGAGATCGCCGACCGGCTCGTCTCGGGTGCCCTGAAGGGCTCGGCGACGGTCGGCGCCGGCGTGGGCGCGGCCGCGATGATGCCCGTCCCGCCGGCGATGCCCACCGAACTCGCCGCCGAGATCGTCGGCGTCGCCTCCATCGAGCTCAAGCTGATCGCCGAACTGCACGAGGTGTACGGCCGCCGCGCCCCCGGCACCCTCCAGCAGCGCACCGCCGCCTACCTCCAGGCGTGGACCTCCGAGCGGCGGATCGACCTCACCAAACCCGCGACGGTGAACGCCGCGCTCGGCGTGCAGATGCGCCGCGAACTGCGGCAGCAGCTCCTCAAGCGGACGCTGCGCAACCTGCCCAGCCTCACCCCGTTCATGGTGGGTGCGGCCGTGGGCGCGGTGATGAACCGGCGCGACACCGCGAAGCTCGCCGAGCGGGTCCGCACCGACCTCCGACGCGTCGCCGTCCCCTGGCACGAGCTGCCACCGCCGGGTGAACTTCCCCCGCCCGGTGCTCCCGGGCTCCCGCCCGGCCGCTGAGCCCGCCCGCAAGGGTCCCGGGCCCCACCGGGCCCACGGGTCCCTTCGGCCCGTCAGCCCTCCGGAGCGGCTTCCCCGGCCGCCTCCAGCGCCGCCACCAGCGCCTCCGGCCGCCGCGTCGAGACGTACACGTACGGCGTCGGGTCCTCCGGGTCCGTGACCTCCACCCGCACCGCCGTGCGCACGTACCCCCGCAGCAGCATGTGCGCCCGCGGATCGGCCTTGTACGTGCGCCACGCCTGCGCCTCGTCCGCGTCCAGCGCCCGTGCCTCGCCCAGCGCGGCGACGGGGATGCGCGCGTCCCCGGCGACCAGCGAGCCGGCGACGACCCGCACCCGGGCCGACCCGTACGCGCTCACCCCGACCGCGGCCGCCGCGCCCGTCACCACCAGCCCGACCAGCATCGCCACCGCCCCCACCGGCAGCAGAATCAGCCCGCCCGACAGCCCGGCCAGCACGGCGATCAGCCACCACGACCTCGGCGCCGTCAGCCGCTCGTCGAACGGCCTGGCCGGCCGTGCGGCCCCCTGCGGGGAAGGTGCGGACGGGGACGACGGCGCGGGGGTGGAAGGCTGCTCCATGTCTCCAGCTTGGCACGGCCGCGCGGGGCCGCCGCCCTCCGCGCCGGTAAGGTCTGCACACGTGAGTGCAGACCGACCCGCCCGAACCTCCCTGACGCCGCCGGACGACGCCGTGACCCCGGTCCGTCACCCCGACGCGCCCGCCCCCGGCGAGGTGCTCGGCTCCCACTACGACCAGTGCTTCGGATGCGGCGAGAAGCAGCCGCACGGCCTGCACCTGGAGGCCCGCGCGGGGGAGGGCGTGACCGTCACCGCCGAGTTCACCGTCAAGCCCGCCCACCAGGGCGCACCCGGTCTCGCCCACGGCGGGGTGCTCACCACCGCCCTGGACGAGACCCTCGGCTCCCTCAACTGGCTGATGCACGTCATCTCCGTGACGGGCCGTCTGGAGGCCGACTTCGTCCGCCCGGTCCCCGTGGACACGGTGCTGCACCTGGACGCCCGGGCCACCGCCCGGCACGGCCGCAAGATCTACTGCACCGCCACCGGCCGCATCGGCGGCGCGGACGGGCCGGTCGCCGTCCGCGCGGACGCCGTCTTCATCGAGGTCAAGGTCGAGCACTTCGTCGACCACGGCCGCGAGGCCGAGATCCAGGCCGCCATGGCCGACCCGGACCAGGTCCGCCGCGCCCGCGCCTTCGAGGTGAACCCGTGAGCCGGCCGCCCGTCGACGTGCTGATCCGCCGCCTCGACCCCGAGGTGCCGCTCCCCGCCTACGCCCACCCCGGCGACGCCGGCCTCGACCTGGTCACCACCGAGGCCGCCGTGCTCGCCCCCGGCGAACGGACGCTGCTGCCCACCGGGGTTTCCCTCGCGCTGCCCGACGGGTACGCCGCCTTCGTGCACCCCCGATCCGGCCTCGCCGCCCGCTGCGGCCTCTCGCTGCTCAATGCCCCCGGAACCGTGGACGCCGGGTACCGTGGAGAGATCAAGGTGATCGTGGCGAACCTCGACCCGCGCGAGACGGTGCGGTTCGAACGGTTCGACCGCATCGCCCAACTCGTCGTGCAGCAGGTGGAGAAGGTGCGCTTCCACGAGGTGGAGGAGTTGCCGGGCTCGGCACGGGCCGCGGGGGGCTTCGGTTCGACCGGGGGCCACGGCACCGGCACCGCTGCACGCCAAGAAGATTCCGTTGTGGTCGAATCCGGCCTGGACGCCGACCTGAGAGGACAGTGACGTGTTCGGACGTCGTCGCAAGAAGAGCGAAAAGCCTGAGAGGGGCGCCTCGGACGAGTTCGAGACCGAGCAGTCCGACGGTGGCGGGAGCGACGCCACCGGCGCCGACGGCGTGACCGACGCCGAGGCGCAGCGCGTCAAGCTGCCCCCGGCCCCGCGACCGGACGGCCCGTGGGACCTCTCCGAGGTCGGCGAGCCCGGCAAGGGCCGCGTCAATCTCGGCGGCATCTACGTGCCCGGCGTGGAGGGCATGGAACTCCGCGTCGAGGTCGCCGGCGACGCGATCGTCGCGGCCACCGTCGTGCTCCGCGACAGCGCCGTCCAGCTCCAGGCCTTCGCCGCCCCCAAGCGCGAGGGCATCTGGGAGGAGGTCCGCGAGGAGATCGCCGCCGGCATCACCAAGCAGGGCGGCGTCATCGACGAGAAGGAGGGCTCGCTCGGCTGGGAGCTGCGCGCCCAGGTCCCGGTCCAGCTGCCCGACGGCAAGCACGGCGTGCAGGTCGTGCGGTTCATCGGCGTCGACGGCCCGCGCTGGTTCCTGCGCGGCGTGATCTCCGGCCAGGGTGCCGTCCAGCCGGAGCAGGCCGGGCTGCTCGAGTCGATCTTCCGTGACACCGTCGTGGTGCGCGGTGAGTCGCCGATGGCCCCGCGCGACCCGATCGTCCTCCAGCTCCCCGAGGACGCCCAGATGGTTCCCGAGGGTGTCCGGCAGGAGACCGTCGAGGAGGGCTCCCGGTTCGCCGGAGGCATCGACAAGCTCCAGCGCGGCCCCGAGATCACCGAGGTCCGCTGACCCCTGCCGCAGCCGCGCACCGCGCGGTACGGTCGTCCCGGCCCCGCCGCCGCGACACGCCTCAGGGCGTCGCGGAGCGGGGCCGGAGGTCCGTAGGGGGACCTCCGGGCACGCACGGGGACCAGGGGGGCACATGAGCGACGCCGCACCGGAGGAGGCCGGCACCTCGCCGGAGCAGCGGCCCGAGCCGATGGTCGTCGTCGAGGGCCTGCACCGCACGTACGGCGGTGGCGCCACAGCCGTGCATGCGCTGCGCGGCGTCTCGTTCACCGTGCCGCGCGGCCGGCTCACCGCCGTCCGCGGACGCTCCGGATCGGGAAAGACCACCCTCCTCAACCTCGTCGGCGGGCTCGACACTCCCGACGACGGCACGGTCACCGTCGACGGCACCGCCCTCGCCGATCTGACCGGTGAGCAGCTGCTGGAGCTGCGCCGGGACCGCGTCGGCTTCGTCTTCCAGGGCTTCGGCCTGCTTCCGGTGCTCACCGCAGCCGAGAACGTCGGCGTCCCACTGCGCCTGCGGCGTGCCCCCACCGCAGAACGCGAGGAGCGCGTCGCGCTGCTGCTCTCCCTCGTCGGCCTCGCCGACCATGCTGCACAGCGTCCCGGTGAACTCTCCGGCGGCCAGCAGCAGCGCGTCGCCCTCGCCCGCGCCCTCGCCAACCGCCCCCGCCTGCTCCTCGCCGACGAGCCCACCGGCCAGCTCGACGCCGACACCGGGCTCGCCGTGATGGAACTGCTCCGCGCCGTCGTCCGCAGCGAGGGCGTCACGGCCCTGGTGGCCACCCACGACGAGGCGCTCCTCGGCCTCGCCGACGAGGTGCTGGAGCTCACCGACGGCCGGGTCCGGCAGGGCCGGGAACCCTTGCCCGGCGCGGGTACGCTGGCGCTATGAAAGGTGCCACCCGCGACGAGCCCGCCCACGGGCGCTTCCGGCGCTTCCTGGAGCGGCTGTCCTCCTCGGAGGAGGATCTGCGGTCCGCCGAACTGCGCGAGGACACGGCGACCACCGGCTGCACGCGCATCAGCGAGTGCACGGACCGGCAGTTCGTCCGCGTGACCGGTACACTGCGCACCGTGACGCTGCGGCCACGCGCCGGAGTTCCCACCCTGGAGGCCGAACTCTTCGACGGTTCGGCCGCCCTGGACGTGGTGTGGCTCGGCAGGCGGGCGATCGCGGGTATCGAACCCGGGCGCAAGGTGATCGCCTGGGGCCGGGTGGCGATGAACCGGGGCCGCCCCGTGCTCTTCAACCCCAAGTACGAATTGCGACCCCTCGGACAGGAGTAGCGGGTGACCTCACTCGACAGGGACACCGCCCACCAGAACCGTGAAGGGGTCACGCCCCCGCCCGCCGAGGACGGGGCCCCGGCCTCACCGGACGGAGCGACGTACCAGGCCGAGACGCACGCCGCGCTGCTGGAGGCGTTCGGCGGCCTCCGCGGGTTCATCGAGACGACCGTGCCCGGGCTCTGCTTCATCCTGATCTACACGATCAACCGGGACATCCACACCGCGGCTATCGCCGCACTCGTCCTCTCCGCCCTGATGGGCGTCGCACGGCTCCTCGGCCGCAGCACGGTCAAGCACGCCTTCAGCGGCGTCTTCGGCGTCGCGGTGGGCGTCGCCTTCGCCGTCTTCACCGGGGACGCGAAGGACTTCTACCTGCCGGGCATGCTGTACGGGCTCGGTCTCGCGCTGGCCTACCTGATCAGCGCGGCCACCGGCTATCCGCTGCTCGGCATCATCCTGGGGCCGATCTTCAAGGAGAACCTCTCCTGGCGCACCCGTAACCCGGGCCGCAAGCGCGCCTACGTCAAGGCCAGCTACGCCTGGGGCTTCATCTTCCTGACCAAGTCGGCGATCCTCTTCCCCCTGTACTTCTTCGCCGACCCGACCCGCTTCGGCTGGGTCACCGTCGCCCTGAAGATCCCCCCACTGCTGCTGGCCGTCTACCTCACCTGGATCTTCCTGGCGAAGGCCCCGCCGCCGATCAACGTCCTCGCCGAGATGGAGGCCGAGGAGGAGGCGAAGGCGGCGGCGACCGCTCCGAAGGCCGACGACGCCCCCGGGCCCGCGCCCGAACGCGGCCGCCACCGCGCGTAGGCGCTCCGGGCCGGGCGGCCGACCCCGCCCCGCCGGGACCGGGGCAACCCCGGGGGACGGTGCTCCGCCCGCATACACCCCCGCCCTGTTCGCCGCCTCGGCCCCCCGCAGCAGCGACGGGCCGAGCGCGTGCCGGACGGCGCCGCCGGGACCCGGCCGGTCGTGGAGTGGGAGCGCCGCCGGGCGCCCCCTCTCCGCCGTCACCGGCTCCCCAACCCCGCCGGTCGCCCCGACGAGGCGGCTGCTGGGCTCTCGCTCCGGTTGCCGTCACCTCCTCACAGCCCTGCGGCGACGGACTGCGCAGGGCCGCCGGGATGCGGCTCCACCTCCTCCCGGCGCCCCGCGCCCGCAGGCGGGGTGGTCCGGCACCGGCCGTACCCGGTCCGCCCGGGCGCGCCGGTCTGCGGCTGCGCGCCCTGTGCGGGGGAGTGGTCCTCGGCCGACGGCGCCGGTCCCGTCCCGTCTCGGTGCGTCCGCTGACGGCGTCGCCCGCCCTCGTCCAGCGGTGACCCGTCCGCGCGTCCGGCCCGCGAAACGGTGGCCGTCGCGCCGGAGGCCGCCGGCTCTCCGGCCGGCGAAGCGGGCCGGGCCCCGGTCCTTCTCCCGGCTGCTGCGGCGAGCTGCCCGGCCGCCGGCGGAGGTGGTCTCCGGGCGCGAGAGCCACCGGCGGGGAGTCCCCCCCCCGGCACAGGAGGTGGGGCGCGGAACCCCGCGGCCGCGAGGCGCCGTACGTCGGCTGCCTCGGGCGTCAGCCCGACCCGCGGACGGACAGCAGGTCCTCCAGCTGCTCCTCCCGCGCCGGCGCGGCCACGAACAGCAGTTCGTCCCCGGCCTCCAGGGCGTCGTTCGGGTTCGGCGTGAGCACCCGGTTCCCCCGGATGATCGTCACCAGCGCGGTGTCCTGCGGCCAGGCCACGTCGCCGACCCGCGTCCCCGCCAGCGCGGCCTCCGGCGCGAGCGTCAGCTCGACCAGGTTCGCGTCGCCCTGCGAGAAGCGCAGCAGCCGCACCAGGTCGCCGACGCTCACGGCCTCCTCGACCAGCGCCGACATCAGGCGCGGCGTCGACACCGCGACGTCGACGCCCCACGACTCGTTGAAGAGCCACTCGTTCTTCGGGTTGTTGACCCGGGCCACCACCCGCGGCACCCCGTACTCGGTTTTCGCCAGCAGCGAGACCACGAGGTTCACCTTGTCGTCGCCGGTCGCCGCGATCACCACGTGGCACCGTTCCAGCGCCGCCTCGTCCAGCGACGTGATCTCGCACGCGTCGGCCAGCAGCCACTCCGCCAGCGGGACGCGCTCGACGGAGATCGCCGACGGCGTCTTGTCGATGAGCAGCACCTCGTGGCCGTTCTCGAGCAGTTCGCCCGCGATGGAGCGGCCGACGGCTCCGGCACCCGCAATCGCCACCCTCATCGCTGCTGCGCCTCCTCGGGCCCCTTCGCGAAGGCCGCTTCCGTCTCGGCGACCTGGTCGGTGCGCATCATCACATGCACCAGGTCACCCTCCTGCAGCACGGTCTGCGACGTCGGCAGCATGGCCTCGCCCAATCGGGTGAGGAAGGCCACGCGTACGCCCGTCTCCTCCTGGAGCCGGCTGACCCGGTGGCCCACCCACTCCTCGGACGCGTGCACCTCCGCGAGCTGCACGCCGCCGCTGGGGTCGCGCCACAGCGGTTCCGCGCCCGACGGCAGGAGCCGTCGCAACATCTGGTCGGCGGTCCAGCGCACGGTCGCGACCGTGGGGATGCCGAGCCGCTGGTAGACCTCGGCGCGCCGCGGGTCGTAGATGCGGGCGGCGACGTTCTCCACGCCGAAGTTCTCCCGCGCGACCCGTGCCGAGATGATGTTGGAGTTGTCGCCGCTGCTGACGGCGGCGAACGCGCCGGCCTCCTCGATCCCGGCCTCCCGGAGGGTGTCCTGGTCGAAGCCGAGCCCGGTCACCCGACGCCCGCCGAAGCCGGAGCCCAGCCGGCGGAACGCCGTGGGGTCGCGGTCGACCACGGCGACCGTGTGACCCTGCTGTTCCAGGGCCTGTGCGAGCTCGGCGCCTACGCGTCCGCAGCCCATGATCACAATGTGCACGCCCGTCCCTCTCATCCGCTGCAGCGGGCCGTATCAGCATCGCACGAGTGCCCGCGTACGATCCTCCCCGTGCCGAAGTTGACCGACCTGCCGAAGCGGATTCTCATCGGGCGGGCCCTGCGCAGCGACCGGCTTGGACAGACCCTTCTGCCCAAGCGCATCGCCCTTCCCGTGTTCGCCTCGGACCCGCTCTCCTCCGTGGCGTACGCGCCCGGCGAAGTGCTGATCATGCTGTCCCTCGCCGGGGTCACCGCGTACCACTTCTCGCCGTGGATCACACTGGCGGTCGTCGTACTGATGTTCACCGTCGTGGCGTCGTACCGGCAGAACGTGCGGGCCTACCCCTCCGGCGGCGGCGACTACGAGGTCGCGAACACCAACCTGGGCCGGCGCTCGGGTCTCACCGTGGCGAGCGCGCTGCTGGTCGACTACGTGCTGACGGTCGCGGTGTCGATCTCCTCCGGAGTGGAGAACCTGGGGTCGGCGATCCCCTTCATCGTGGAGCACAAGACCGCCTCCGCCGTGGCGATCATCGCGCTGCTCACCGTGATGAACCTGCGCGGCGTGAAGGAGTCGGGGAAGCTCTTCGCCATCCCCACCTACTGCTTCGTCTTCGGCGTGTTCTGCCTGATCGCGTGGGGCGCGGTCCGCCACTGGATGTTCGGTGACGACCTGCGCGCGCCCAGCGCCGGCTACGAGATCCAGACCGAGCACCCCGGCGGTCTCACCGGCATCGCCCTCGCCTTCCTGCTGCTGCGGGCCTTCTCCTCCGGCTGTGCCGCGCTCACCGGCGTCGAGGCGATCAGCAACGGCGTGCCCGCGTTCCGCAAACCGAAGTCGAGGAACGCGGCCAACACCCTGGCGATGATGGGCGCCATCTCGGTCACCATGTTCTGCGGCATCATCGGCCTCGCCCTGGCGACCGACGTGAAGATGGCGGAGAACCCGGCGACGGAGATCCTCATCGACGGGGCGCCCGCGGGCGAGGACTACGCCCAGGACCCGGTGATCACCCAGGTCGCCGCGGGCGTCTTCGGCGACGGCTCGTTCGCATTCGTCTTCCTCGCCGCCGCCACCGCCCTGGTCCTCTTCCTCGCCGCGAACACCGCCTACAACGGATTCCCGCTGCTCGGCTCGATCCTCGCCCAGGACCGCTACCTGCCCCGCCAGCTCCACACCCGCGGCGACCGGCTGGCCTTCTCCAACGGCATCGTGCTGCTCGCCGGCGCCGCCGCGATACTGGTCGCCGTCTACGACGCCGACTCCACCAAGCTCATCCAGCTCTACATCGTCGGCGTGTTCGTCTCCTTCACCGTCAGCCAGACCGGCATGGTGCGGCACTGGAACCGCCTGCTCTCCGAGAACCCCTCCCGGGCCGCGGCCCGCCGCATGAAGCGCTCCCGCGCCATCAACGCCTTCGGCGCCTTCTTCACCGGCCTGGTGCTGGTCGTCGTCCTCCTCACGAAATTCACCCACGGCGCCTGGGTCTCCCTCGTCGGCATGGCGCTCTTCTACGCCGTGATGACCGCGATCCGCCGCCACTACGACAACGTCTCCGAGGAACTCGTGGTCGAGGAGACCGAGGAGGAGCCCGTGCGCCCCTCCCGGGTGCACTCCATCGTCCTCGTCTCCAAGATCCACAAGCCGACGCTGCGCGCCCTCTCCTACGCCCGCCTCGTCCGCTCCGACACCCTCGAGGCCGTCACCATCAGCGTCGACGAGGAGGAGACGCGCGAGCTGCGCGCCGCGTGGGACCGCCGCGGCATCGACGTGCCGCTGAAGATCCTGGAGTCGCCGTACCGCGAGGTGACCCGCCCGGTGATCGACTACGTCAAGCGGCTGCGCCGCGAGTCGCCGCGCGACGTGGTGGCCGTCTACATCCCGGAGTACGTGGTCGGCCACTGGTACGAGCAGCTGCTGCACAACCAGAGCGCGCTGCGCCTCAAGGGCCGCCTGCTCTTCACCCCCGGCGTGATGGTCACCTCGGTGCCGTGGCAGCTGGAGTCCTCGGAGATCGCCAAGCGGCGGGCCCGCAAGTACGCCGACTGGAACGCGCCCGGCGCCGTCCGCCGGGGGCCCGTCCCCGGCGCCCCACCGCGCGGCAACCGCAACGGCCACCGCAACGGCGGCGACGACGGCCGCCCGCGGGGCTGAGCCCCCGCCCACGGCCGTCCGCCGGGCGGGAATCCCACCGCCGGCCCGGCACTAGACTGGACGGCTGCCGCCCCAGCAAGCCCGTCAGCACCCGACGCAGTGGAGCCACCCCCTCATGTCCCAGTCCCCGGACGCCCCCGGCGCCGACCGTCCCGTCGACGACGCCGCCACCGCCTCCGGTGAGGCGTCCCTCGTCGGCCAGGAGCACACCGTGACCGTCGGGCCCGTCGCCCACGGCGGCCATTGCGTCGCCCGCACCGACGAGGGCCAGGTCCTCTTCGTGCGGCACACCCTTCCCGGCGAACGGGTCCGCGTCCGCGTCACCGAGGGCCAGGAGGGCGCCCGCTTCCTCCGCGCCGATGCCGTCGAGGTGCTGGAGGCGTCCAAGGACCGCGTCCCCGCCCCCTGCCCGTTCTCCGGCCCGGGCCGCTGCGGCGGCTGCGACTGGCAGCACGCCAAACCCGGCGCCCAGCGCCGGCTCAAGGCCGACGTGCTCGCCGAACAGCTCCAGCGCCTCGCCGGCCTCACCGCCGAGGACGTCAACTGGGACGGCACCGTCGAACCCGCCCCCGGCGACAAGGTCCCCGCCGGGGAGGTCCCCGCCTGGCGCACCCGCGTCCAGTACGCGGTCGACGCCGACGGCCACGCCGGTCTGCGCCGGCACCGCTCGCACGAGGTCGAGCGCATCGACCACTGCCTCATCGCCGCCCCCGGCGTCAGCGAACTCGGCGTCGAGAAGCACCTCTGGCCGCAGATCGCCACCGTCGAAGCCACCGCCGCCACCGGCTCCAGCGACCGCCAGGTCCTCCTCACCCCGCGCCCCGGCGGACGTCTCCCGCTCGTCGAACTCGACCGGCCCGTCTCCGTCCTCCGCATCGGCGAGAAGGACAAGAGCGTCCACCGCGTGCACGGCCGCCCGTACGTCCGGGAACGTGCCGACGACCAGACCTGGCGGATCTCGGCGGGAGGCTTCTGGCAGGTCCACCCGCAGGCCGCCGGGCTCCTCGTCGACACCGTGATGCGCGGCCTCACCCCGCGCAAGGGCGAGACGGCCCTCGACCTCTACTGCGGCGCCGGTCTCTTCGCGGGCGCCCTCGCCGACCGCCTCGGCGAACAGGGAGCCGTCCTCGGCATCGAGTCCGGCAAGCGTGCCGCCGAGGACGCCCGCCACAACCTCGCCGGCTTCCCCCGCGTCCGCGTCGAACAGGGCAAGGTCGAAGCCGTCCTCCCGCGCACCGGCATCACCGAGGCCGACCTCGTCGTCCTCGACCCGCCGCGCAGCGGCGCCGGCAAGCAGACCGTCCGTCGCATCGCCGCCCTCGGCCCCCGCCGCATCGCCTACGTCGCCTGCGACCCCGCCGCCCTCGCCCGCGACCTCGCCTACTTCCGCGAGGCCGGCTACATCCCCCACTTCCTCCGCGCCTTCGACCTCTTCCCGATGACCCACCACATGGAATCCGTCGCCATCCTCAAGCCGGCTCCGCAGGACTCCTGAGGAAATCGAAGCCGGTATGTGGACGTGACTTTCCGACACGGGACGGCTGAGCCTCGCGGCGTGGCTCGGGGCACGGGTGGGTGACCGTGGTGTGGCCGTCCGAGTGGGCAACAGCTGCATATACATCAGTCTGGTACATGTGATATGTGTGGTACATGTCCATGAAGCGCACCAACGTCTACGCCGACCCCGAGGACCTCGCCATCATCAAGGAGGCGGCGAAGCGGCGCGGCGTCAGCGAGGCCGAGATCATCCGGCAGGGCATCCATCTCGCGGCGCTGGCCAACCGCGTCTGGGACGAGCCCCTCTTCTCCCGCACGTTCGAGGGGGCCGGCCGCACTCTCGGCAAGAGCGAGGTGCGTGACACCGTGGCCGACGCCGTACGCCGCGAGACCGGAGCCGGAACCGCTGCGTGATCATCGTCATTGCGGACACGTCCGGGCTCCTCGCGGCGCTCGACTCCACGCACCCCGAGCATCAGGCGTCGAATGAAGCGATCATGGCCGCCGGCCTCCTGGTGATGTCGCCTCTCCTGCTTGCAGAGATCGATCACGTCGCGACCCGGGAGCTCGGTCGCGAAGCCGCGCACAGTGCGGTCGACGACATCCGGGCCTGGATGCGCCGCGGTCGCATCGCCGTCCCCGAGATCACGGAGGACCACCTGGGGATCGCCCAGTCCGTGCGTGCCCGCTACCGGGACCTCGACCTGGATCTGGCAGACGCGGTGAACGTGGCCCTCGCCGCCGACTACGACACGGACGCAGTGCTGACCCTCGACCGCCGCGACTTCCGCGCGGTGCGTCCGCTGGGTCGCCACAAGACGTTCCGGGTTCTCCCGGACGATCTCCCACTCTGAGGTCGGCGGCGCGCGGCTGAGGCTGAGGTGCCGACTTCCCTGGCGGTGACGCCCACTCGACGCTGGTCCTGGCCCCTGTGCGGTGTGGTCACGCAGCCGGCGTCCGGCCTCGCGTCGCCGCCTATGCGCCGTCCAGCGCCGTCAGTTCATCCTCGGTGAGGAGGGTGGATGCGCCCACCACGGCCTGCTCGACCTGTTCGACGCTGCTGACTCCGACGATCGGGGTCAGCGCCGGGTTCCCGGAGGCCAGCCACGCGAGCACCACCTGGCCCGGTCGGAGTCCGCGCGCGGTGGCGACGCGGGTCAGCGCCGCCAGCCGTCGTTCGGTGCCCGGGTGGCGGTATTCGGGTTCGAGCGGGCGGTCATCGCGGTCGTACCGGCCCTGGAGGGTGGCGGTGTAGACCCAGCCGTCGCACGACGGGTTGCGTCGCAGGAAGTCGAGGCCGTCCGGCGACAGCATTCCCAGCGGGATCGGCTGGCCCTCCACGGCCATGCCGCCGGCGGGCTGGAGGTAGGAGTAGCGCTCCTGGTACGCGCTGGGTTGCGGGTGGCCGGCGTGTTCGGCGGTGGCCCGGATCCGCTCGAGCAGCCAGGACGGGTGGTTCGACACGCCCCAGCGGGCGGTCAGGCCGTCCCGGACCAGGCCGCCGAACGTCTCGACCAGGTCCTCCACCGGAACGGTCGGGTCTTCGACGTGCGCCCAGTACAGGTCCACACCGTCTACGCCCAGCCGTTCCAAGCTCTGTGCCATGGCTCCGCGAACGACGTCCTCGCGCAGCCCCTCGAGGTGGTCGGGGAACCCGCCGACCCGCGTGGGCTGGGCGCCGACCTTGGTGCTGAGGCGGACGCGAACCCCGGGGTTGGACGCCAGCCAGCGGCCCAGCAGCGCCTCGCTCTGGCCGCCGAAGCCGGTCTCGGAGGTCCAGAAGCTGTAGTTGTCGGAGGTGTCGACGAAGGCTCCGCCAAGTTCGGCGTACCGGTCGAGAATCGAGAAGGCGGTCCGTTCGTCCACCCTGGTGCCGAAGTACATCGTCCCGAGGGCCATCATGGGCGTGGTCATGGCGACACCTTCGTCGCTGGAGCGCGCTCCAAGTCAAGCTTGTGCGTTGACGCAGGAGCGGCCACGGGCACTCCGACCGGCTCGTGCCGCGTCCTACTCCTCCACCGGCACGTCCAACCGGTCCGGTTCCCACCACGCCGCCGCAGTCGACGGTGCCGGCGGGGAACGTGGCTCGGGGGCGGTCGGAAGCACCGGACCGGATGCGGCGGGGGAGTCCGAACGCCGTGGCGGTGCCCCACGGGGCATGCACTCGTACCGGTGGCCGGACCCCGCGGTCCGGCCACCGCTCACCGGTCGGCAGCGCGGTCAGCGCGCCCGCCGGGTCGCGCGCAGGACGACGTCGTCCACGTGGTGGGTGCTGGCCGCGCCGGGGGGCCGGGGCCGGGTCTCGTGGACCTCGACCTGCCAGGTGTCCGGGTCGGCGGTGAGCGCGGCGGCGACCTCGTCGACCCCGACGAAGGCCTCCGGGTCGTACATCCGGGTCTGGGTGGCCACGTCCACCGGGTCGCGCAGGGGGGTGAGGTCGTGGTGCACGACCAGGAACGTGCCACCCGGGGTCACGGCGGCGAGCAGGCTGCGCAGGCCGCGCTGGTCGGGGGTGCGCTTGAACGAGCCGTACTGCAGGGAGACCAGGTCGAACGCCTCGGTGCCGAAGGGCGCGGGATCGTTGACGTCGCTGCGCAGGAGGTCGACGGCGAGTCCGCGCCGGTCCGCCTCGGCGCGCACCCGGGCGAGCGCGTTGCCGGCGATGTCGGTGGCGGTCACCTTCCAGCCGCGCTCGGCGAGCCAGAGGGCGTCGGCGCCCTCGCCGGTTCCGACGTCGAGCGCCCGGCCCGGGGGCAGGCCGGCGACCTCGTGGACGAGCGTGCCGTTGGGGTTGCCGCTCCAGGCCCGGTCCGGGCCCCCGTAGCGGTGGTCCCAGTCGGCCTCCTCGCCCGAACGCCGGACGGCCCCGTGCAGATCCTCTTCGGCGAGGCTGAAGGCGATCATGGCGCCGACCTGGCTGCCCTGGGCGGCCGACGGCAGCACCTGCAGGCTCGGGTCGGTGACGTTGCCCGCCGCGTAGATCCCCGGTACGGCGGTCTCGCCGCGCTGGTCCACCGTGAGGACGTCGCCGGCGCCGGTCGGGTGCGGGGTGGCGGTGAGCCCGGTCCCGGCCAGCATGTCGACACGTGCCCGGAACCGCGGGCCGACCACGACGGCGTCGGCCTCGAGGACGCGACCGTCGCCGAGCTCGACTCCGGACACCTCGCCCTCCGGCGCGGTGAGTACCCGGCCGACCTCGCCGTGTTCGACGGCGACGCCGGAGGCGGCGAGCGCGGCGACGGCCTCCTCGTCGAGTCCGGTCGGATCGTGCAGTACGACGGTCAGCCGGTCGGTCAGGTGCCGGAACAGCGGGGCCGGGTGGAGGCCGAGAGGGTGGGTGACGATCTGCACCAGGCGACGGTCGCGCACTTCGAAGCCGTGGCAGAACGGGCAGTGGATCACGCCCCGTCCCCATCCCTCGGCGACGCCGTCCAGGGCGGGGAGTTCGTCGGACAGGCCGGTCGCGGCGAGGACGCGGCGGGCCGTCAGTGCGTGCCCGCCGGTGAGGTCGAGCCGGAACCGGCCGTCGTCGCGACGGTGCACCCCCACGACCCGGCCGGAGAGCACCTCCCCGCCGTACGCGCGTACCTCGGCGCGCCCGGTCTCCCTCAGTTCGTCGGGCGCGACGCCCTCGTGCCCCAGGTACCCGTGCATGTGCGCGGCCGGGGCGTTGCGCGGGGTGCCGTCGTCGACCACGACGACGCTGCGTCGCTGGCGGGAGATCTGCAGGGCGGCGGCGAGACCGGCGGCGGAGCCGCCGATGACGGCGACGTCGCAGTGACGCTCCTGGGCGGGGTGCCGGGTGTGGCTGTCGTGGCTGGTGTCGTCGGGGTGCCCGGCGTGCTGGGGGTGGGCCGAGGTGCGGGTCTCCGCGGGGTGGTCGCTCATGGGTCCGACGGTACGGCGCCCGGCGGTCTCCGCAAAGCGCCTTGCGGAATCAGCAAGGAAAGGTCAGGATGAGGGCATGCACGGAGTCGCCGACATCGAGGCCCTGGCGCGGTCGCGCCTGCGCAGCATGCGCACCACACTGGGGTACTCCCTCGACGAGCTGGCCGAGCGCACCCACCTCAGCCCGTCGACCATCAGCCGCGTCGAGACGGGCAAGCGCACGCTGAGCCTCGACGTGCTGGTGCCGCTGGCCAACGCCCTCCAGGTGAGTCTCGACGCGCTCTTCGAGGTGCCCACCGACGACGACGTCGTCATCCGCCCGGTCGCCCACAGCAGCGGCACGCGGACGACGTGGCCGCTGAGTCGTCCGGACGGGCGCACGGTCGCGATGAAGATGCGCCTCGAACCGTCCGACGCGCCGCCGAGTCAACGGGTGCACCCGGGCCACGACTGGTTCCTCGTGCTCGAGGGCCGCGCGCGCCTGTGGCTGGGCGACCGGCAGATCGACGTCGACACGGGGGAGGCGGCGGAGTTCGCGACGATGGTCCCGCACGCGCTCACGGCCCTGGACGCTCCGGCCGAGTTGATCATGATGTTCGACCGTGAAGGGCAGCGCGCCCACGTGCACCAGTGAGGCGGCTCGGGGCGGATTCCGACGGGCGGAAGCGGTCGAGCCGCCCGAGGGTGCACCGCGGGCCCGCCTCAGGGGACGTCGGGGGTGGTGAAGCCTCGGAAGGTGACCCGCCTGCGTGAGGTGAAGCCGAGTCGCTCGTACAGGGAGATCGCTGCGGTGTTCGCCTCCGCCACGTGGAGGAAGGGCCGTTCGCCGCGCGCCACGATGCGTGCGGCGAGTGCGGTGACGAGGCGGGAGGCGTGGCCCTTCCCGCGTGCGTCGGGTGCGGTGCAGACGGCGCTGATCTCGGTCCATCCCGGAGGGCGCAGACGCTCTCCGGCCATGGCCACCAGGACGCCGTCCGTCCGGACGCCCAGGTAGGTGCCGAGTTCGTGGGTGCGCGGCCAGAAGGGCCCCGGCTCGGTCCGGGCGACGAGAGCGAGCACGTCGGGCACGCTGTCCGCACCCAGCTCGACGAGGTCGGTGCCGGGCGCGGATTCCGGCCGGCCGGGGCGGGCGTCGCCGTTCCAGATCATCTGACGGCCCTCCAGGGTGAAGACCGGCTGCCAGTCCGGCGGCGGGAGGGACGGGCAACTGAACATGTCGGCGAAGGCGCCGGGGCCGAGCAGCCGGGCGAGGTCGGCCCAGTCCTGAGCGTCCGGGTCGGTGGCCACGGCGGAGAAGGTGGCCACGTCCGTGAGGTAGGTGGCGGCGCCGCCGGCTCTTCGGGCGAAGGCCGCGTGCCGGCCGCCGAGCGACCGGCCCACGGGGTCGTCGAGGACCGGGTCGTCGAGGACCGGCTCGTCGTCGTTCGTCATGGTGCAGTTCCTTCCTGCGGGCAGCGGGGCCGGCCGGAGGGCGGCCGGTCTCGTCGGGTCACCGCCCGCGGGGCCGTCCACGTCCTCGCCCGCGCCGCGGCACGGACTCCGGTCCGGAGCGTGGCGCGCGTCGGGCGGCGTCGGTGCCGCGGTTCGCCACGGTCGGCGGGCAGCATGCCGGCCGTGGGCGCGAGCCGTGCGGGCGTTCTTTCAGTCTCCCCCGCCCCGGGTCATCGGCAGGCGGCGGCTCCGTCGCCGTACGGTGGACGGAGCCGAGGAAGCGCTGGTTGGGGCGCCGTCGCACGACCGGCGGGCCGGGTTTCTCCTCGGAGCCTCGCGCACCTGACGGGTCATAAGCAAAAGCTGACGGTCCGACAAAAGGTCTATGTGATCTACGAGTTCATTGCAGCTATGCTGCCGAGGGCTCGGAGCGCTGACGCAGTGGATCTCCTCTGCCGCTCCCTGTCCTGTTGCCGTGTCGAGGGTGTGCGCCTCGGCTGAACGGTCTTCCCGTCGCTGTACGAAGAACACCGCCTGTGGCGCGCGTCGCTTCAATATTGTGAGGATGCTGATGGTTCGTGCTGGATCGTCCCCCGGAGCCCCGCGGTCCGTACCTGCGGCGGCGTGGTTCCTGCCCGCCGCCGTGACGGCGGCGGTGACGGTCGTCGCCGGCCTGATGGTGCAGCCCGCAGCGCGCGCGGCGGTCGTCTGGTGCGGTGCCGCGGCCACGCTCGCCGTCGCCGCGCTCGCGGCGGAAGTGGCCCGCCGCGGCGCGACGGCCGCCGCCGAGCGGGCCCGGCACGCCGAACGGGAAGAGGCGCTGCGCAGCCGCCTGATCCAGCAGGAGGCGGCCACGACGGCACTGGCGCAGCAGCGTCTGCCCGAGGCCGTCGAGCGCCTGCAGGAGGGCGAGTTCGCCGAGGACGTCCTGCTGTCGATGGAGTCCACCGGGGACGGGCTCAGCGACGAGTTCCGGGCAGCTCACCGGGCGCTGCTGCACAGCGTCGTCCAGGCCGTGCAGGCCGAGGAGACCCTGCGGGACTCCGCGCAGCGCGGCGTGGTCAACATCGCCCGCCGTGTGCAGGCCGTCATCCACCAGCAGGCCCGCGACCTGCGGGAGATGGAGGAACGGCACGGCAGCCGGCCCGACTTCTTCGCCGACCTGCTCAAGCTGGACCACGGCACCGCGCTCATCGGCCGCCTCGCCGACAGCATCGCCGTGCTGGGCGGGGCACGCCCCGGCAGGCAGTGGAGCAAGCCCGTGGCCCTCTACAGCGTGCTGCGCGGAGCGATGTCCCGCATCACCGACTACCAGCGCGTCGAGCTGCACTCGGTCGTCGACGTCGCGATCACCGGCCCGGCCGTGGAACCGCTCATCCACGCGCTCGCCGAACTGCTCGACAACGCGACCCGGTACTCGCCGCCCAAGGCGAAGGTGCATCTGACGGCGAGCGAGGTCCACGCGGGTGTCGCCGTCGAGATCGAGGACGGCGGCGTCGGCCTGAGCGAGGAGGCCAGGTCCCGCGCCGAGCAGATGCTCAAGGAGGCGCAGGCCGGGATCGACCTGAACGACCTGGGCGAGGCGCCGCGCCTCGGGCTGGCCGTGGTCGGCCGCCTGGCCAGGGCCTACGACTTCCAGGTGTCGCTGCCGCCGTCCGCCTACGGCGGGGTGCGGGCCGTGCTCGTCGTGCCCAAGCAGCTGGTCACCACGGCGCCGGTCACGGTACGCGCCCACGGCATCGGTGCCGCTCCCGGCGCGGGCTCGCGCGCGCACACCCCGGCGGACGCCGGAGCGGGCGGCGGTGTCCGCCCCGGTGCCGGACACGCCCCGCGGCGGGCGGCGGCCGCCGCCCCGGCACCGGCCCACGGTCTCCCCGAGAACGCCGAGGAGGCGGCTCCCGCGGAGGAGCCGGTGCGCAACGCGAACGGCCTGCCGCAGCGGCGCCGCCGGCGGCAGGGCCCGAACGGCCCGGGTCGCTTCGGTCCCGCGCGCCCGGCTCCCGCCGCTCCGCCGGTCGCGCAGGGAGAGGCTCCCGCACCGCAGCCCGGCATGTGGATGGCCGACCTGGCGAGCGGGTTGTCCGGCGAGGGGCGCACGAGGCCGGCACCCCGCCACAGCAGCACAGACACGACGTCGGATGAGGGTGAGTGAGCGATGAATCGGCGGGTCGACATGGACTGGATGCTGAAGGACCTGGCGGAGAGCGTCCCGCAGACACGCCATGTGGTGGTGCTGTCCTCGGACGGCCTGTGCATGGCGCGGCACGCCACCGACCAGGACACCGCCGACCGGATCGCCGCCATCGGCTCGGGGCTGCAGAGCCTTTCGGTGGCGATCGCCGCGGAGTTCGAGCACAGCAGCGGCCGGATGCGGATGGTCGTCATCGAGGTCGACGGCGGCTTCATGTACCTGATGGCGGCCGGTGCGGGAGCGCATCTCGCCGTGCTGGCGGACGAAGGGGTCGACGCGGGTCTCGTGGGCCAGTGCATGCGCGACCTGGTGGCGCGTATCGGCGCCCACCTCACGAGCCCTCCGCGGCATGACGGATCCTCCGTATGAGCGGAGGAGACGAGGAGTGGGAGGACGCGGAGACGCCCGAGCGGCTCTACGTCATCACCGGAGGCCGCACCGACTCGCCGGAGACGGCGGGTCTGGGGCTGGTCACGCTGATCGTCGCCCGCGTGCAGCCGAAGGTCGGGATGCAGCCCGAACACGCGGCCATCCTGCGGATGTGCGGTGCCCCGCTGTCCCTGGCGGAGATCTCCGCATACCTGCGGCTGCCGGTCAGCGTGACCACCGTGCTGCTGACGGACCTGTTGGACGAGGAACTGGTGCAGACGCGCAACCCTGCATCCACGCTTCCGGACATCGCACTGATTGAGGCGGTAATCGATGGACTCAGCAAGCTCTGAGACGGTCACGGGACCGCGGAGCGAGGACGCGCTGCCGTCGTCGACCAACGTGGCGGTCAAGCTCGTCGTGGTGGGCGGCTTCGGCGTCGGCAAGACGACGCTGGTCCGTTCGGTCAGCGAGATTCGTCCGCTGACGACCGAGGAGACGATGACGCAGGCCGGCGCCACGGTCGACGACAACACCGGCGTCGAACGGAAGACGGCCACCACCGTCGCGATGGATTTCGGTCGCATCAGCCTCAATGAGGAGATGGTCCTCTACCTCTTCGGCACGCCCGGACAGGAGCGGTTCTGGTTCCTGTGGAACGGCCTGTTCGACGGAGCACTCGGCGCCGTCGTCCTCGTCGACACGCGACGCCTCGAGGCGAGCTTCGACGTGATGGGCCGGCTGGAGGAGGCGTCGGTCCCGTTCATCGTGGCCGTCAACGCCTTCCCGGACGCCCCCTCCTACGCCCAGGACGACCTGCGCGACGCGCTCGACCTGCCGCCGAGCGTACCGATCGTGGCGTGCGACGCCCGGCACCGCGATTCCAGCCGTGACGTCCTGATGACGCTGATGCACCACCTGCGTTCCCTGGCCACGACTTCGGAGGCGATGTGAACTCCCCGAACGAACCCACCCCCGGGCCGGGGCCGGCCGCACCACCGCCCGGATGCCCCGCGCACGCCGCCGGGGCGGACGGCCTGCGGCGTCTCTACGGGCCGGAGGCCGACGCCGACCCGATGGCGCTGTACGAGAAGCTGCGCGCGGAGCACGGGGCCGTGGCTCCCGTGCTGGTGCACGGAGACCTGCCGGCGTGGCTGGTGCTCGGTCACCGGGAGAACCTGGAGGTGGCGCGGACCTCGACGCTCTTCAGCCGCGACTCGCGCCGCTGGCGCGACATGGCGGAGGGCAACGTGCCGCCCGACCACCCCCTCACGCCGATGACCGCGTGGCAGCCGCTGTGCGTGTTCGCCGACGGCCCCGAGCACGAGCGGCTGCGCCGCGCCGTCACCGACAGCCTGTCCCGGTTCGAGGCGCGCGGCATCCGGCGCTACGTCACCCGCTTCTCCCACCAGCTCGTCGACGACTTCGCCGCCGCGGGGCGGGCCGACCTGGTCGACCAGTTCGCCGCCCAGCTCCCGCTGCGCGTGGTCACGCAGCTGTTCGGCATGCCGGAGGACTACGGTCCCCGGCTCGTCGACGCGGCGCGCGACATGCTCGGCGGCACGGAGACGGCGGTGGCCAGCAACGACTACCTCACCGAGACACTCCAACAGCTCGTCGAGCGCAAACGCGCCACGCCCGGCCACGACGTGGCCTCCAAGCTCATCGAGCACCCGGCCCGGCTGAGCGACGACGAGGTGCGCGAGCACCTGCGCGTCGTGCTGGTCTCCGCCAACGAGCCGACGGTCAACCTGATCGCGGGCACCCTGCGGCTGGTGCTCACCGACCGTCGCTTCCGCGCGAACCTGGCCGGTGGCCACATGACGCTGCCGGACGCCCTGGAGCAGGTGCTGTGGGACGACCCGCCGATGACGACCAACCTCGGCCGCTGGGCGACCGGGGACATCGAGCTGGCGGGCAAGCGGATCAAGGAGGGCGACCTGCTGATCCTCGGCCTGGCCGCGGGCAACGCCGATCCGGCCATCCGTCCGGACACGTCCGCCTCCCTGCACGGGAACCGCTCCCACCTGGCCTTCAGCGGCGGTCCGCACGAGTGCCCCGGTCAGGACCTGGGCCGGGCCATCGCCGACACCGGGATCGACGTCCTGCTCAGCCGGCTGCCCGACCTGCGCCTGGCCGTACCGGAGGAGGAGCTGACCTGGAACGCCTCGCTGATGTCGCGTCCGCTGGCCGCCCTGCCCGTCCGCTTCACCCCCGGGCGGCTCCGGTCGGCGAAGGGTTCGCCCGCCCCGGAGCAGGCCGCGGGCGCCGAACTCCCGCCCCAGCGCAGCGTTCCCTCCCCTCCGGCCCTCGCGGACGCACCCAGCCGGACGGCGCCCGGGGCTTCCACGTCCCGTCGGCCCTTCCGCCGTCTCCGGTGGCGCCGTTAGGGACTGTCCGGCCTTGCCGGTTCCGGGGCCCCGGTCGCGCGACCGGGTGAGACGCGTGCGGGTGCGGGTCCTGGGGCGGTTGTCGGGCGCGGGTCCGGTGCGCGCATATGATGGCGCAATATGCCCTCTTGACATGCCAGTTCGATATCCGGGGTCTTGAGTGCCCCGGAACGATGTGATCCACTTCTGGCCGTCTTCGATACGCGATGCAGCCACCGCGATACCCCCGCGGTGGCTGCATCGGTGTGTCGTGGACCTGGTCGCGGTGCAGGCGGCTCCCCGAGACCCCGTGGAGAGCGGCCGTCCGCTGAACGACTGAGGTGATCGCTCGTGCACCACGGGTTGCTCGTCCCGCCCGTCTACTCTCCGATACCCCCGGCCATCCACCCGCGGCACCAGGCCGTCGACCGTCAGAACGCCGCATGGGCGCACGCCTTCGGCATCGGCTCGACGGAACTGCGTGACAAGCTCGTCGCCAGCGAGATCGGCACCTTCGCCGCGCGCATCCTCCCCGAAGGCGACGAAGAAGTCGCCCGGCTCCTCGCCGACTTCATCCTCTGGCTGTTCGGCGTCGACGACGGCCACTGCGAGGAGGGGGAACTCGGCGCCGACCCGGGCCTGCTCGCCGGTGAACTCTCCCGCCTGCTGCGCGTCGCCCAGAACCCCGAAGCGCCGATGCTGCAGCAGGACCCCCTCGCCCACGGCCTGCGCGACCTGAGCCGCCGCATGGCCCACCACGGCACGCCGGCCCAGGTGACCCGCTGGGTGGACGCACTGCGCGAGTACTTCCTCTCCGTGGTGTGGGAGGCCGGCTACCGCAGTCACGCGACGGTCCCCGACCTCAACGACTACACCCTCATGCGCCTCTACGACGGTGCCACCTCCGTCGTCCTGCCGCTGCTGGAGATGGGGCACGGCTACGAACTCGACCCCGGCGAGCGCGACCACCGGTCGGTCCGGGCCGCGGCCGAGATGGCCTACTTCGTCATCACCTGGGACAACGACCTCTTCTCCTACCACAAGGAGAGCCGCGCCGGGCAGCACTACCTCAACGTGCTGCGCGTCCTCCAGCACCACCGAGGAATGGACCCCGAAGACGCACTGCGGACCGCCGTCGCCCAGCGCGACCGCGTCATGGTGCTCTTCGAGAGGCTCTGCGACCACCTGACGTCCACCGTCGCCGGCCCGCGGCTGCGGCAGTACCTGCGCAGTCTCGGCCACTTCATCCGGGGCGCGCAGGACTGGGGCATCAGCTCCCACCGCTACACCACCCCCGACGACCCGGCACGGCTGCCCTCCACCTTCCTCGACGCCCCGACCGACGACAGCAGCGAGCCGCTGGACATCCCCTGCATCGCCTGGTGGTGGGACCTGCTGCCCCGCACGCAGGACGCCCCCTCGCCCCCACTGCCGCACAAGACCTCACTCACCGAACTGATCGCGAACTGACGGCCGGATGCCGAGACAAGGAAACGCTGTGATGGCCGCAACCAGCGCCGCCGCGGTGCCACGGGCACCGGGCCGCATACCGCTGATCGGACACGTCCTCCCGCTGGTCCGCCGCCCGCTCGACTTCATGCAGTCGCTGCGCCACACGGGCGACTTCGTGCGGGTCGACGTGGGAACCCTGCCCATCTACTTCGTCAACAGCGCCGAGCTGACCCACGAACTGCTCGTCACCAAGGCGCGCCACCTCGACAAGGGCCGCTTCTTCGTCCGCGCCCGCGTCCTGGTGGGTGACTCCCTGCCCACCGCTCCCAGCCACATCCACAAACGCCACCGGCGGCTGATGCAGCCCAGCTTCCACCAGGCCAAGATCGCCGGGTACGCCGCGACCATGGCCGCCCGTGCGCGTGCCATGGCCGACGCGTGGACCGACGGCCAGACCGTCCAGGTCGACCAGGAACTCGCCGAGTTCTCCGTGGGCACCCTGGCCGAGACGATGTTCTCCGCCGACATCAGCCGGCCGGCCGCCGAGGCCGTCCGTGTCGACGTGCCGATCCTGCTGCGCTACGCGCTGCTGCGAGCCGTCACCCCGCGCCTGCTCGACCACCTGCCGATACCGGCGAACCGGCGCTTCAACCAGGCGGCGAAACGGTTGCGCACGGTCATCGACGACGTCATCGCCGCCTCCCACAAGGAAGGCGACGTCGACTACAACGACCTGCTGTCCATGCTGCTCAACGCCCGCGACGCGGACACCGGGGAGAAGCTCACCGACCGCGAGATCCGGGACGAACTCGTCGCCATCATGTTCGCCGGCACCGAGACGACCGCCTCCACCCTCGCCTGGACCTTCCACGAACTCGCCAAGGCACCGGAAGTGGAGAAGAGGCTCCTCGCGGAGATCGACGAGGTGGCACCGGACGGGAACATCGCCTTCGAAGACCTCCCGAAGCTGACCTACACCCGGCAGGTGATCGACGAGATCGGCCGCATGCACTCGGTGCCGCTCCTCATGCGCCGCGTCACGAAACCGGTCGAGCTCGCAGGGCACCGCCTGGAGGAGGGCACCGAACTCGCCTTCAGCCTCTACTCCCTGCACCGCGACGAACGCCTCTACGACGACCCGCACACCTTCGACCCGGACCGCTGGCTGCCCGAACGCCGCGAAGGGCGGCCCCGTGAGGGGTACATCCCCTTCGGCGCGGGAAACCGGAAGTGCATCGGCGACGGCTTCGCGCTCACGGAGATCGCCATCGCGATGGCCACCGTCCTCTCCCGCTGGCGGTTCGAGCCCCTGCCGGGCCACGCGGTCCGGGAGGTCGCCTCTGCCGTCGCCCACCCGGACAAGCTGCCGATGCGGGTCGTGTCCCGCCGGACGTAGCCGCCGTCCGCCCGGCCCCCGGCCGGGTCCCGGTCCGGTCCGTCTCTCCGCGGACCGGGCGGGTCCCGGGCCGTCCGCACCTGCGGGACCTCTCGCGCAGGGGTGCGTCAGCCTCTCACCGTCGGTAGACGGCAGAAGCACGAGGCGTGGACCGGGACGTCGTCCCCGCCGTGAGCGGCACCACGCGACCGTCCTGACACCTGTCGTGACTATGACACCTGTCACGACTCGCATGACAGGCTGTTACATAGTGCGCCTGCCGGGTGACCGCTGGAACAGTGATCGTCGCAGGCCGCCCCCCTGGGGCACATCCCTCAGCTCCCGTCCCGTGTGACGCTCTGTCGCGGGTCGGGGCGGCGTTCCGGATCGGGGAGAGGTCTCCGGGACGCCGTACTCCACGCCCCCGCCCGCACGTGCAGCGGGCGGGGGCGCTCTCGCGTCCGGAACCACCGACGGGGCCATCGGGCCCACGTTCGTGGCGTTGAATCCGATCGCGCTGCTTCTCCGGTAGAAGGAATCATGAATCTCTCGTCCGAGACGGAGGACCGCACCTGTCCTGTGAGCCCGCAAACCCCACTGCGGTCCCGCTGTGGCACGCAGACTCCGCACCCGGACGTGGACACTCCGGGAGCCGTGGAGGCACTTCTGGCCTCGTGGCTGGAGGACCGTGTGGTCGAAGCGGCTTCACTCGATGAGGTGTTCTGCGACGAGGTCGCCCGGCCCGTGGCGGACTTCGTCCTGCGCGGCGGCAAGAGACTGCGTGCCTCGTTCCTCTGGTGGGGGTGGCGTGCGGCGGGGGGTCCGGGCCGGGAACCCGAGGCGCGCGGCGCGCTGAAAGCCGCGGCCTCTCTCGAGTTGCTGCAGGCGCTCGCCCTGATCCATGACGATGTGATGGATCGCTCCGAGACGCGGCGCGGAAGGCCGGCCCTTCACGTGGACTTCGCCGCCCGCCATCGCGGGGCCGGCATGAACGGCTCTCCGGAGGTCTTCGGCACGAGCGGTGCCGTGCTGGCCGGTGATCTCGCTCTGATGTGGGCCGAGGACCTGTTCGCCGAGGCGACACGCGAGCGTGCGGCTCCTCGTGGCGAAGACGTCGGGTGGCGGGCCATGCGGGCCGAGATGGTCGCCGGCCAGTACCTGGATCTGCGCACGCAGGCCGTCGGAGCGTTCTCACCCGAAAGCGCCTTGCGGGTGGCGGCGCTGAAGACGGCGGCCTACACCGTGCGGCGTCCGCTGGGCATGGGCGCGGCCCTCGCGGGCGCCTCCACACACACCCGCAGGTGCCTGGAGGCCGCGGGGCACAGCGCCGGCCTCGCCTTCCAGCTCCGCGACGACCTCGACGGCGTGTTCGGCGACCCGGCCGCAACCGGAAAGCCGGCGGGGGAGGACGTGCGCGAGGGGAAGGCCACCCATCTGGCGGCCCTCGCGTGGCAACGGGCGGAAGCGCGCGAGGACCACCAGGCGCTCGAGGTGATGAGGCGCGTCTTCGCCGACTCCCACCTGGGCGCCGAAGCGCTGCAGGAGTACCGGCACGCGCTGGTCCGGGTCGGCGCGCGTGACGCCGTGACCGAGCGGATCGAGGCACTGGTGAAGCACGCCACCACGGAGCTTGCCGGCGCCCGGCTCGACTCCGACGCCGCGCAGCGGCTCGTCGACCTCGTCCACGCCGCCACCCGCGTCGTCCCCGGAGCCCCGGGGGCCGCAACGGACCGGAGGAGTACGTGACGCGAACGGTTCCCGGCCCCACCGATCATGTCGTGGTGGTCGGCGCGGGACTCTCCGGGCTCTCCGCCACACTGCATCTGCTCGGCTCCGGCCGGGAGGTGACCGTCGTCGAACGTGACGCCGGACCGGGCGGCCGGGCGGGCCACACCGACCTCGGCGGCTTCCGGCTCGACACCGGCCCCACCGTGCTCACCATGCCGCATCTTCTGGACGAGGCGTTCGCCGCCGTCGGCACGTCGGTGAGGGCCCGACTGGAACTGACGCAGCTCCACCCGGCCTACCGAGCGCTTTTCGCCGACGGCTCCAGCCTGGACGTGCACACCGACGCGGAAGCGATGGAGGAGGAGATCCACCGCTTCGCCGGGCCGCGCGAGGCAGCCGGGTACCGCGCTCTCCGCCGTTGGCTGCAGCGCCTGTACCGCGTGCAGATGCGCCGTTTCATCGACGCCGACTTCGATTCCCCCCTCGACCTCCTGCATCCGGACCTGGCGCGGCTGGCCGCACTCGGCGGCTTCGGCCGCCTCGAGAACCGCATCGGCCACTTCCTGCGCGACGAGCGGCTGCGGCGCGTCTTCACCTTCCAGTCGCTCTACGCCGGGGTGCCGCCGGCCAAGGCGTTGGCGGCCTACGCGGTCATCGCCTACATGGACACCGTGGCGGGCGTGTACTTTCCCACCGGTGGCATCCACGCCGTCGCTCGTGCCATGACCGCGGCAGCAGCCGAAGCCGGGGCCGCCTTCCACTGGAACACCGAGGTCGGCAGCCTGGAGCGGTCCGGCGACCGGATTCGCGCCGTGCGCACCGCCGACGGTCGTCGCCTGCCCTGCGACGCCGCCGTCCTGACCTGCGACCTGCCCGCCGCCTACCGCCTGCTGGGCCGCACACCGCGCCGACCGCTTCGGCTACGGCACTCACCGTCCGCCGTCGTGCTGCACGCCGGAACCGACCGCACCTGGGACGAGCTGCAGCACCACACCCTCTCGTTCGGTCACGCCTGGCATCGCACCTTCGACGAACTCACCCGCCACGGGCGTCTGATGACCGACCCGTCGCTGCTGATCTCACGCCCCACCGCCCACGACCCCGGCCTCGCCCCACCGGGGCGGCACCTGCACTACATCCTGGCGCCCTGCCCCAACACCGACATCGGCCCGAGCCCCGCCGCCTGGCGCGACCTGGGGCCCCGCTACCGGGACGAGCTGGTCGCCGAGCTCGAACGCCGCGGCCTGACCGGCCTGAACACCTCCATCGAGGACGAGCAGTTGGTGACCCCCGCCGACTGGACGGCCCAGGGCATGGCCGCAGGCACCCCCTTCTCCGCCGCCCACACGTTCGCGCAGACCGGCCCGTTCCGTCCCCGCAACCTGATGCGGGGCATCACCAACGGCGTCCTCGCCGGCTGCGGAACCACCCCCGGCGTCGGCGTCCCCACGGTCCTCATCTCGGGGAAGCTCGCCGCCCAGCGGATCACCGGAGCGAGGGCGCTTCCCGCGTCCCGTCACCACCACTGCGCCGAGAGCATGCCGCACTGCGGCAGCCGCATCCCGGCAGGAGGCACCGATCATGACGGCACGTGAACTGACCGCCGCCGGCATCACCGAACCGGGCCTGCGCCGGGACTACACGCTGTGCCGCGCCCTGAACGCCCGCCACGGCCGCACCTACTTCCTGGCCACGCGCCTGCTGCCGCCCGCTCGCCGCCCGGCCGTGCACGCGCTGTACGGCTTCGCCCGCTGGGCCGACGACATCGTCGACGACCTCGCCGCCGACGCCGCCGTCCACGAGCGGGCGGCAGCCCTGAGCCGCTGGGAGCAGGAGCTGGCGGCCGGCCTCCGTACCGGCTCCAGCCGCGAACCGGTCGTCCGAGCCCTGGCGCACACGGCCCGCACCTACGGCATCCGCCACACCCACTTCACCGACTTCATGGCGTCCATGCGCATGGATCTCCAGGTCCGCGCCTACGCGGACTATCCGGCTCTGCAGACCTACATGCACGGCTCTGCGGCCGTCATCGGCCTGCAGATGATGCCGGTCCTGGGCACCGTGGTCCCGGCGGAGGAGGCCGAAGCCCACGCTGCCGCGCTCGGTGTCGCCTTCCAGCTGACCAACTTCCTCCGCGACGTCGGCGAGGACCTCGACCGTGACCGCGTCTACCTGCCCGGCGACCTGCTGGCCGCCCACGGCGTCGACCGGGGCCTGCTGCAGTGGAGCCGCGCCACCGGACGCGACGACCCCCGCATCCGCAGCGCCCTGCGGGCCGCCGACGCCCTCACCCGCGAGGTGTACCGGGAGGCCGAGCCGGGCATCGCCCTGCTCGATCCCGTCTCCCGCCCCTGCATCCGCGCCGCCTACACCCTGTACTCGGAGATCCTCGACGCCGCCGCCGACGCCGGCTACCCGGTCCTGCACCGCCGCGTCGCCGTCTCGCCGGCCCGCCGCGCCGTGGTGGCCGCACGCGGCGTCACGGGAGTCGCCGCCGCCCGGCTGCGGCACGCCCCGTCCGCAGCACGTCGACGCCCCGGGACGCCGGAACCCGTCCGTCACCCCGTTCTGCCGCGAGAGGACTCGGCATGAACCCGCTCCGCGCACCTCGCCGCCGGCCTCGTCTTCCGCTCTCCTGGCGCCGCCGGCCCAGCCGCTGGGACGCTCAGGAGCCCACCTGGCGCGAGGCGAGACCCGCGCTCATCGCGGCCGCCCTGAAGACGGCGTCCGCTCGGCCGACCGGCAACTGGTATGTCGTCGCAGGCAGCCGCGAGGTACGCAAGGGTGCCGTCCTGGGCCGCACCGTGGGCGGTCTGGAGGTCATCCTCTGGCGTGGGGACGACGGTGCGCTCCGTGCGGGGCCGGGTGCCTGTCCGCACCTCGGTGCGCCGCTGCGTGACAGCCCGGTGCGCTGCGGGAGAGTGGTCTGCAACTGGCACGGTCTCGCGCTGGACGGCGCGCCGTTCGCCGGCTGGGAGCCGTACCCCGCCCACGACGACGGCCTGCTGGTCTGGGTGCGACTGGACGCGCCGGGAGGCGAGTCCCCGTTGCGGAGCCCGCTCGTCCCCGCACGTCCCTCCCTGCCCGGCGCGGTCGGTGCCGTCGTGAGCGCGCAAGGCGTGTGCGAGCCGGAGGACGTGGTCGCCAACCGGCTCGACCCCTGGCACGGCGCCTGGTTCCACCCCTACTCCTTCGTCGACCTCACGGTGGAGAACGCCGCCGACGAAGGCTTCACCGTACGGGTGTCGTTCAAGGTGGCCGGCCGGCTCGTCGTGCCCGTGCGCGCGACGTTCACCGCCCCCGGACCCCGCACCGTCGTCATGCGGATCGTCGAAGGCGAAGGCGAGGGGTCCGTGGTCGAGACGCACGCGACCCCCCTCGGGCCCGACGCGCACGACCGGCCCCGCACGCGTGTCGTCGAAGCCGTCGTCGCCACCTCCGAACGGACCGGGTTCGTCGCCGCGCGGCGCGCCGCCCCGCTGCTGCGGCCGCTCATGAGTGCGGCGGCCGCGCGCCTGTGGCGCGACGACCTCGCCTATGCCGAACGCCGCTACCTGCTGCGCTCCACCGGTCGTTTCCCCGGCTGACCGCACCACCCGGCAGCCCGAAGGGGACGAGCAGCGGGGCTGCAGGTCAGGCCAGGGCGGCTGCGGCCCTCAGCGCGGCTGAGCGCCCCGCCCGCGGCACGGTCCACAGCGTCTGCCCGCGCACACCCCACTGCCGCAGCAGGGCATTCGCCGCCTGGAATCCGGTGGTCGCCGCCCTCTCCATCAGTGCCACCGGCAGGTCGGTGCGCACCAGATCGCCGGCGAGCATCAGCCGTGCGTGCGGCGTGGTCACTCCGGGGCGGCGCCGGTGACCGCCCACCTCGAAGAGCGGGCAGTCCGCCCGCCACTCGTGCCGCGCGTCGATGATCCGGGCGTGACGCGTTTCCGGATACACCGCGTGCAGGTGTGCCGTCAGCTGCTCCTCCGTGGCCGCGCGGTCGGTGCCGTCGGCCACGGCGTAGGCGTGCAGTTCGACGACCGAACCGCCGGTGCGCGCCGCCCATCGGCGGGCCTCACCCTCCCACCGGTCGAGGACGCTGACGTTGTCCAGCGGGCCGTAACCGCTGGTGCCCAGGAACCCCGGCCGGTCGGCGGCCACCGGGCGGTCCAGCCACAGGCGGGAGACCAGGAACGGCGGCGCGGCGCGCAGCCCGGCCACCCGCGAGCGCCAGTCGGCGTCGCCCAGACCGGGGGAGCGCTCCACGAGGGACCGCAGCCCCGTGGTGTCCAGTGCGAGCACCACCGCATCCACCTCCTCGCCGCCCGGTTCGGAGACGACCGTGAACCCTCCGTCCCGGGGCTGCACGGTCTCCACCGGTGTCTGTGTCCGCATGCGTACACCGTGACGGGCCAGGTAGCCGGCGAGCGGTTCCCACAACGCGTGCGGGAACGGTTCACGGGGGACGTCGAACAGCAGGCCCTCGCTGGAGCCGAGGAAGTAGATGTGGAACATCAGGACGAGTTCGGCGGCGGAGAAGTCGCGCGGGTCGGCGAAGAAGCTGCGTGCGAACACCTCGAACGCGAGATGCCGGGCGGCGGGCGGAAACCCGATCGCGTCCAGGTACGAGGCGGCGCTGACGCCGTCGAAGCGCGCGTACACCTCCGGGACCCGCACATCCAGCAGCGACAGTGCCGCCCGGGGCCGGATCCGGGTCAGATCCCGCCAGGCGAAGGCCTCGCTGCGGGCCACGAACGCCGCCGCGTTCCACGGGGGCGTACGGGGCAGTCCGCGGAAACCGTCACGCAGACCGTCGCGGTGCCACAACGGATAGTCCGCGAGCGGCGTGAGCATGCCGAGGGATCCGTCCACCCGCCGCAGCAGCCCCCGCAGGTTGTAGTACTGGCGAAAGAAGGCGTGGAAGCCGCGGCTCATCGTGACCCGGCTGCCGTCCGCGAGACGCTCCGGCCGGCCCAGCAGCCGACCGCCCAGCCCGGACTCCCTCTCGTACACCGTGACGCGCGCACCACGTTCGGCCAGCCCGGTCGCCGCCGCGAGCCCGGCGATGCCGCCGCCGATCACCGCGACGCGCGGCGGCGTACCCGTCAGCCGCGGCGCCCCCGGTGGCGGCCGCAGCGCCTCCGCGCGCGGGTCGCGTCCACGTCGTGCCCGGCCGTGAGCATCCACACGGATCACGCGGCACCCCCTCGGCGCGCGACGAAGGTGTGGACGATGCCCCATTGCCACCCGGTGGCCGGAAGCACCCGCACGTCCTCGAATCCGGCCCTGCGCAGCCGGGCACGGAAGTCGGGGGCATCGTCGAAGTCCAGGACGCTGCGCCACAGATGCCGGTACAGGCGGCCGTCGCCGCGCAGTGACGCCACGGGGACGAGACCGCCCCGGCAGACTCCCGTCCACAGCGCGCGGTGCGCCCGGGCGCCGCTGAGGGTGTACTCGTGCACCGCCAGCCGCCCAGCCGGAGCCAGCAGGTCCCGTACCGCGGCCAGCACCCCGTCGGTGTCGGAGAGGTTGCGGAAGAGGTACGCGGCGAAGACCGCGTCGAACGGGCCCCGCACCCCGGCTTCCGTGAGCTTCTCGACGGGGCCGTGTACGAACTCCACCGCACCGGGCGGCCACGGTTTGGCCTCCGCCCGCTCCAGCATCCCCGCCGACGCGTCCACGGCGGTGACGTGGGCCCGTGGCGCGGCGGACAGCAGCGCGGCGGTGGAGGACCCGGTGCCGCAGCCCAGATCCAGGATGCGCGGTGCCGCACCGCGGTCAGGAAGGCGCAGTCGTCGCGCGGAGCGCCTGAGCCCGGCCCGGTAGCCCGGGTTGGCGGCCGTGAAGCGGTCGTAGGTGCCGGCGGCGTGGTCGAAGGCGGCGGAGAGTTCTTGGTCGTGCAGCAGGGGCACCGCGTCTCCAGGGTGGGTGTGAGGCAGGCGTCAGGTCGTCGTGGGCGGTCGGGGCCGCAACCAGGGGAGTTCGGCCACGGTGCGGAGCATGGGCAGCACCGGGGTGCTCGCCCCGACCCGCAGGTCTTCGAACGGTGTCGTCGTCCCGTCCAGAAAACGCAGCAACCGCCGGGTGTCGTTACGCGTGAACAACCGCTCGAAGAACGCGGCGCCGTCCACCCGGCCGGTGTCCAGGGCGCGCAGCATCACCGCGTCCATCGCCCGGGACCTCGCCGTGTGGGCGGGAGGGGGCGTGGGAGTGCGGCCGGCGAACAGGGCGTCGGCCACGGCGCGCACCTGGCGCTGCGCGGCGGTGAACGTGTAGCCCGTGGAGGGCCGCGTCGCGCCGCCGGCCGTACCGATGCGGAAGACGGAGGCACCGACGCGCCGGGGGAAGCGGCCGTCCGTCATCGGGATGGCGCCCTGCTCGGTCGCCTCGACCTCGAAGCGGTCGAGTCCCAGGACCTTCCCCGTGTAACGGTGCAGGGCTTCGTCGTACTGCGCCACGGTCAGGGGTCTGCGGGAGAACTCGGTGTACTCCACCAGCGCTTCACGTGTGCTGAAAGGGAGGACGTAGCCGAAGGACAGACCTTCCTGCGGCTGTTCGGTGCGCAGATCCATCAGCACCGCGGCTCCCGGATCGAACGCGGCGTGCTCCGTGCGCAGGAACCAGCCCCGGAAGTGCTGCCACAGCAGGGTCCGTGCCGCAGGCAGGGCGTGCGGACGGGAGTCGAAGACCCACCGGGCGCACACCGTACTCACCGCTCCGTCCGGACCCGTGCAGCGCACGCGTGCCTCCCGCTGCCCGTCGTCGATGCCGGTGACCGTGGCATCGAGACGGGACAGGGTGCGAACGGCCGCGAGGCGGCGGTCGGTTTCCCGCTCGTAGGAGGGAGAACGGATCATCAGGTAGCGCATCGGCGAGATGTCCGCTGCGACGACGCGGCCGCTGGGTCCGTGCACGCGGACCCTCGGCCAGGACGCCGTGGCGAGTGCTTCGAGTTCTCCCGGGGCATCGTGCCAGAAGCACCACGTCCGCTCGGGCGGGCGCAGCCGTCCGAGTGGCGTCTCGATGAGAAGGACCGTCGGCCGAGGGGCTCCCGGCGGCGGGTCGGCCAGCATCCGTGCGAGGGAGAGACCTGCCGCTCCGGCCCCGACGATCGCGACGTCGACGTCAGGCACCGGCCGCACCGCCGCGGCCGTTCAGCGGCAGGGAGCCGCGGACCACGCTCCGACCCGAGTGGGCCGTGGTGCCGTCATACGGCTGGGCCGACACGTCCAGCAGGGCGTACACGTCGGTGTCGACTCCTTTCGGAAGGGTGAGGGTGGAGCTGCCTCCCGTGCCCAGGGTGCCGAGCGGAATCAGCTTCCGGTGCGTGCGGTCCATGAGCCACACCTCGTAGTACCCGGCCGTGGACGGCAGACCGTGCACCGTCACCCGGACGCGGCCCGGCGCGCCGTCCCGCACGAGCTGCACCTCGCCCCGCGCCTCGCCGGTCCCGCCCGCCTCGCCCGCCTCCGGCGGAGTGAGGGCTCGTGTCCCGGCCGCTGTGGGTGACGTCTCGGGCTGCCGCATCTCCCACCAGGTTGCGGCACTGCCCGCGGCGGCGCCGCCCAGCACCAGGCAGACGACGGAGACGACGCCGGCCAGCCGGCGAGAGGTCCGCCAGGTACGCCGGGTACGCCCTGCCACGGTGGGCGTCTCGCGGTCGGTGGCAGCGGATTCCCCGCCCGTGTCACCCCGCGTGGCGCCCCACGTACGGGCGTCCTTCGTCACGTCGGCCAGCAGCGCCTCCCACACCCTGGGCGGCGGCGGTACCGGGAGGTCTTCCGCCGTCAGCGACCGCCCGGCGTGGGCGACCCGCTGGAAGGACGCGAGTTGCTCGATGCAGGCGTCGCAGTGACGCAGGTGGCTGGTCTGCCACGGGGTGAGTGCCGCCGCCTGCCCGTCCAATGCGCGTGCCGCGAGGTCTGCCGGATCGATGTGACGCACTGCGGAAGACCTCCTTCTGACACCACCCCGGTCGGGGGTGCCGTGGCGCACACAGGGTGATCATGCCCGCTGCCGGGGTTCTGCGGTGACGACCAGGTTGTTCCGGTAGCCGCTCCCCTCGTCGTACGGGGGAGCGCAGGTGATGAGGGTGAGCACCGGAAGCCCTTCCCGGCGGAACAGTCCGGACGGCAGCCGTTCCTGGTCGACGACCTCGCGTGCGGTGATGCGGTACCGCGCCGGTTCCGCTCCGTCCCGGCGGATCGATACCTCGTCCCCTGCACGGACGTCGTAGAGAGCGGCGAACTCCCCGAGCTCCCCGGTGGCATGGTCGACGTGTCCCACGAGCACCGCGGATCCGCGGACCTCGCCGGGTGCGACGCCGAAGCGGTACCAGCCCGCCGAGTCGGGCGACGTCGGGACTTCCACCGTTCCGTTCTCCAGCACTCCCACGGGCTCCACGCGCGCCGCGAGGCCGACCCGGTCGATGCGGATGCCCGTCGGCTCGGCGGGCGGCCCGGCCGGCAGCGCGTCCGTCCCGGGTCGCCCTGCTCCGCTCGCGCTCGGTGGCGTCGAGTGTGGGGCCGGAGCGGGCGCCCCGGAGCTGCGGGTGTCGCCGGTCGCCCGGGTGCCGAAGTCCGGCGGCGGACCGCCGCCGGGCAGCAGCACCAACGCCACCGCTGCCACGGTGCAGAGCACCGCGGCAGCGAGGGCTGCCCGGACCGGCGGCAGGCGTCGTCGCATCGGGTGCCTCCTGCGATCCCCTCCCCTCAGCGACGGGAGGCCGCGGCCGTCTGCCGGCGCTGACGCAGTGCCAGGGCGCCGGCCGCCAGGGCGGCCGCACCTGCGGAGCCGGCCAGCCAGAGGGCTGCGGAGTTGCTGCCGGCCTGGGTGTCGCCCGCGCCGGCCTCGACGCCGCCCGGTTCGGAGTGCATCCCGGAGAGCGTCTGCACCTTGAGCGCGAGGTTGTCCTCCTCGGCGCTGCCCCAGGCGTAGACGATGTTGCTCGTGCCTTCCTTCAGGGGCAGGTCGGCCGGGCCGATGGCCACGTCATCGGTCCCGGCGAGCGTCACGTCGGCGGAGACGGTGCCCGCGTCCACCACGCCGGACTTCTCGTTCGGGTTGGTCAGGTCCTTGAACACGGCCTTGTCGTTCGCCCGCACATCCACGGCCGGCGCGGCAGCGACGTGCCGCACCGTCAGGCGGGACTTGCCGGCGTCCACCTTCGCGGTGTCGTTGACGAACGCGGTCAGTTGCGGCTCGCCGTCGGCGCTCAGGTGAGCGGCGACGGTGGCGTTGGCTCCGGCGGGCACCTCGACGGTCTTCTCGATCGCAGGGTCGTCCGACTTCGGGTCGGCGCTGTCGGGGAAGACCTTCAGGTCGTAGCTGCCGGCCGCCAGCGGCATGGGCTCCGTGAGCGTGCCCGGCTTGAAGTCCGGAATGAGCTCCTTGTCGCCGGCGTAGACGTCCACGGTCATCCCCGGGACCCCGTGGAAGACGGACACCATGGCCTTGTCCTGCTCGGAGGCGCCGGCGGGCGCAGCGGCGGTCAGGCCGAGGGCGCAGGTGCCGAGAGCAGCCGCAACGGCGGTGCTCCTGCGGATGTACGACATCTCTCTGGTTCCTTTCACGGGGAGCTCCGCCCGGCGCGGAAGCTGCTGACCTGTATTCCGGGAATCGGGGTGTTCCGGATGCACGGTCGGCCGACGAACCGGGTCATGTGGGGGCAGGGCGGGCACCGGCGGGGGCACCGACGCCGCTGGCTCGCCGGGATGTGCCCGCTGACACCCCGGGTGGGAGTGGCATGTGCATGCAGCGACAGGGGCGGGCAGAGCGAAGTACGCACTACGACGCACGTTCACGATCACCGACACCCGTCGCCCGAGCCCGGCGGGAACGACTACGCGCGCCTCACCGTCAGGGCCCAGGACACCGGGTGCGAGCTGAACGCGTGGTGGGACTACGCGGCCTGAGCGGACAGCCGGCAGAAGCACGAGGAGTGCACCGGGACGTCCGCCCTGGCCCGCGCGAGGCGCAACTGCTGCTCGATGAGGGCGGCTTCACGCGTGCGGCCCAACCGCTCCAGGCACTCGTGGTAGCCGTGGAGGCTCCATACGTTGCCCGGGTGCTGCTGGGACCGGGGGATGCTGCCGTCCAGGCCCAGGTCGGCCCGGTACACCGCCTCGGCCTCCTCGACGTGGCCCTGCTCCAGCAGCAGCGCGCCGTAGGCGTGCCGGGTGGGCTGCATCCAGCCCCAGGGTTCGTCGTAGGGGAGGTGGTCGTCGAGTTCGATCGACCGGCGCAGCGCGGCGTAGGCGTCGTCGAGGTTCCCCCTGCGGTACTCCAGTTCGCCCTCCAGCATCGAGGCCGCCACCGCGAGGATGTCCTGACAGGTGTTGTTGAACAGCATGCGCGACTCCGGCACCCGCAGCCGCGCCGCGTCGAACATCGCCTGCTGGGCGGCGGCCGCGTCCGTCCGGCCGGAGGCGGCGTGGGCGATGGCCTTCGCGTAGTGCAGGAGCGCTGTGGTGACGCAGTACAGCTCGGAGTCGCCGGGCAGTTCGGCGTCGATGATCTCCTGCCACATGCCGAAGCGGATCAGGACGTGCAGGCGCAGGGGGAGAAGGCCCTCGAGCCAGTCCGCCATCGGCGGCACCTGCACACGGAGGAGTTCCTCGGGCACCGCGGCCTCGAGCGCGTCGCACGTCTGCAGCGCAGCCGCCCGCTGCCCGAGGAACATCGCGCCGTAGATCTTGAAGTGGTAGTCGTGGCAGCGGTACAGCGTGTAGAAGTTCATCGGTCCGGAACGCGCCACGCACTTCTCGTCCGCCTCGATGGCACGCGAGTTGGACGAGACCACGCGGGCGTAGTCGCCGCACAGGACGTCGAGGTGGGTGGGCATGTGCTGCAGGTGGCCCGCGTCGGGGACGAGGTCGCGGAGCCGGTCGGCCATCGGCAGGGCCTGTTCCGGCGCGGACGACATCTCCATCAGGTGGATGTACAGGTGCAGCACGCCCGGGTGGTCCGGTCCCCCGGGCAGTCCCAGCGCGTGGTCGAGGACGGCGCGGGCCTCCACGGCACGGGACCCCGGCGCCGGCTCACCGGTCCACTGGTCCCACAGCTGCCAGGGGGTGAGGTTCAACAGCGCGTCGGCGAACAGCGCGGCCACGTCGAGGTCGTCGGCGTGCTCGCCGTACACGCGGCGCATCGCCTCGGCGTAGCGGTGGTTCCACACCGCCAGGTCCGGCACCGCCCGCGGCCGCGGGTAGCGGTGCCGCAGCGCCCCGACGAGCGCCCGCTCCACCGGCGCAGCCCGGTCCGCGAGCCGTGCCGCCTCTTCGGACGCCTCGAACGCCCGGGAGACGCTCGTCGCGAGATCGACCGGGTCGAAGGCCTCCCACGGCTTGTTGTAGTTCGGCCCCAGCGCGAAGGCGACGCCCCAGGGAGCCATGGCGCACTCCGCGTCGTGGGCGCGCGCCCGCTCGAAGCAGTCGATCGCCTCCTCATGGTGGAAGCCGTAGCTCCACATCAGGCCGCGGTCGAACCAGACCTGCGCCGCCTCCACCGTGGTCGACACCGGCCGGCTGTAGCGGCCGAGGTCGTAGTAGTCGCTCATCGCACGCACCTCCGGCCGTCTCCACCACCACGGGCCCCGTGCGACGGCGGACCGCCTCCCTGCCGCGGCCGCGGCCTCGCTCCGACACGAAGGCGAGCCGCCCCGCATGCCGATCGGCGTCGCCGTGTCCTACGCAGGGCGGAGGTGACGCCACTGCACTTCCATTTTGAACGGTTCGGCCGTCAGCGGCCAGTCGAGGCCACCGCGTTTGGAGGACGTCGGCCCCGGGAGGCAAGCGTCAAGTTCACTATTCGATCTGCATGGACTCGGGTAGTTTCGGCGGGTCGTCGCACTGCTGGACAGCGTGGCGAAGAATGGACAGCGCGAGGTCTGCTGCGTTCTGACGTTGCTCCAGACTGTCCGCGTCGGGGGCGTTCGGAGCCCAGGCAGAAGCCCTCATTGCACCTTTCCGAAAGTCCGGTGGCAACGTCTTCGATTGGGAGAGAGCGCAAGGCGCCAAGAGGACTGCGCCAGCCTCGCTGGAGGCGCCGCCGACCCCTCGGGTTCCGGACGTCAAACGCACCAGCCGACCTTCGTTGTGTGAGGGTAGTGAGGCTATGATTTCGTTGAGTGACGTCTTGGTCGCAAGCGTGCGGTTGGGGACGAAGTCTGCGTCGAGGGCCACGGCAAGCCCCTCGCTCCCCGTCCGGTCGCCTACCGTGCACGAGAATGAGTAGCCCCGCGATTCGCTCTCGACGAACCGGGGTTCCAGCCGGTCCAGGTCTTCCGGAGCCAGCTCCTGCATCTTCACGGCGTCCACCTTGCTGGTCAGTACGTCGTTGCTGCACTGCGCGTTGAGAAGGTGGTCCTCGTTCGCAGAGCAACTCGACACGACGAGCGACGTCACCACGGCTGCCCCGATTATGCGTCCTCGCGTCATGAGAGAGCCTGCCACCCCTTGTATTCGACCTGCACGGCTATGCCTCATCCACGTGAACGCTGGTAGGAAGCTTTGCGGGGTCGTCGCATGCTTCGACTGCGTGGCCGAGAAACGACAGTGCAAGATCGGCAGTGTTCTGACGCTGTCTCAGGTCATCCGGATCGGAGGCATTCTCGGCCCTGGCGCCGGCAAAAATAACCCCTTCTCTCATTTCCGGGGTCAGGATCCCCGCTTCGGAGAGAGTGCACGGGGCGTACAGGATGGCACTTGCGGCACCGGAGACTCCGCCGACGCCCGGTTCGTTCGATTTTACCCGTGCCAAACGACCGTCGACGGTCATGGGTTCTGTCAATTCGCGAAGGGATTTCTCGGATGGACGTCTGACATCCGACAGGTAACCTGCATTGAAGTAGATGATGAGCCCCTCGCGCCCCGAGCCATCGCCTACTGTGCACGAGGCAGTGTAGCCTTGTGCTTCACTCTCGTTAAATCGGGGTTCAAGGTGATCGATTCCGTTCGGTGCGAGTTCAAGAATTTTTTCGGCATCCTCTCTACTCGACACCACATCGCTGCTGCAGTGCGCGTTCGCCATCAGATCATCCGTTGATGAGCAGGCCGACAGGGAGAGGGATATGGCCACGGCAGACCCGAGGAAACGCGTGCTTTGCGCAGTCGCTTTTTGGTTATGCATGCTAGGCCCCTTCGGGGCGGTTCGTGGCGTACATGTCCACATTCGAATGCGCGTCGCGGTAGCCATCGCTCACACCTCTTTCGATTGCCAACCTCCACTCGTCCATGGTCATACCTGCTGGTGGTCCGACGTCTGCCTCCTTCATGGTCTTCCAGATGTTGTTGTGAGACGCCTCTTCTGCTTTCGCGTACTCACGGGCTGCGTCGTCAGAGCCCTCAATTGTCGTGTCCTGGGCTGAACCGGTCACTTCTCCGACAACGATCTTTGCGACCTCGGCCCCCGCAGCCGCACCGATGGCGGCACCTGCCGGGCCGCCGGCACCGCCGCCCACCGCCGCGCCTCCCACGGAGATCAGAGCCTCGGCCCATTTGCCCCCTCGCTCGAGTGCATCGTTGTACTGCTGATCACTGCCCAGTTCCGATCGGATGATCTCGTCGCTCTTCGCGTTGGCAGCAATGCCGTCGATGAGGCCGGTGGCTCGCGAGATTTCGTACATCTCGTCGGCAGGGTCAACCTGGAGGGCTCCTGGGTTCTCCGCGTGGTGAGCCATGACGGAAGCAGTGTATTGATTCTCTCCCAGAGTGATCGCTGCATATCCTTGCGGGTCACAACTGACCGCATAGAGGAAGCGCGATGCCTCATCCTGAGACAACTCCGCAGGGGCACCGTAGGAAGGCATGATCTTGGTCGCCAATTCTTCGTCATTGAAGAATGCGCGATTGAGATCCGGCATGTACTCGCCGGCCATTTGCCCCAAGCTGTCCGACATCCCGTCAGTCGCCAACTCGCGATTCTCCGAGACGGCTCCGATGACGTCCTTGAAAATCGTCGCTTGCTGTTCCGTGTGGGGCGGCGACGGGTTCGGCGGGTTCACGTCGTAGGCGTGCCCTGTGGTGGCGGCTTCCAAGGCGTGACCGAGGTGGGCCTTGTCCCCGTCGCCGCCGTGCCACTCGCGATCCTTGAGGAGATAGTCGAGATTGTCGACCTTGCCGTCGTCGGTGTCCGTGCTGCCGGAGAGGAAGTCCGTGGCCGCTTCGGGGTTGTGACCGAGGGCGTCGGAGAAGCCGACCATGGGGTCGGAGGTGATGAGGTCGAGAGCGGAGCCGCCGCCGCCCCAATGTGATTCGCGGTCGGAGCCCCAGAATTGGTAGCGGTCCTGCTCTTCCTTGATGAGTTCGGTGCCGAAGTCGTTGAGGAAGCCCGAGTCCCATTCGCCGTTGGCCATCAGGCTGCTGGTGAGCTGGTAGCCGTTGTAGTCGTGGGTGCCTGCACGGCCTCCGGAGGAGTGGTAGTCGTTGTCTCCTGCAGCCATCAGGTCCTTCTCGAACCTGTCCATGGCCCGGCTGTCGACCGTGGTGGCGGTGCCGAGCGTGGTGCCGAGATTCTTCTGGATCTTCTTGAGTAGTTCCTTCTGGTCGTGGCCCGAACCCGGGGGTGGGTTCATCATCGTCATGTAGGACTGCAGCGTCCCGTCCGCCCCTCGTGTCCTGGCGAACTTCTCCGCGAAAACGGGGTCATTCCCGTGTTTGCTGAGCAGTTTGTTCAGCTCACTGAGCTCGGTGGGGGAAGCGCGCCCCTTCATGAGTTCGGCCGCCCGCTCGGCGTCCTTCTCGGCCTGGGCGACCTGTTCGAGGGTGGTGTGACCTGCCTTGGTGAAGGTGTCGTCCTCTTCGCCGTTGCGGTCCGCCTTCAGTGCGGTTTCCGCGGTCTCGTCCGCCGCGGTGGCCTTCCGGAGGATGTCGTCGATCTTCTCCGCGTAGCGGTTCACGAGCCGCTGGCGGCCCGCACGCCAGTCGTCCATGCCCGGGTCGTGGCGGGCGGCCTTGTCCTGGTGCGTCGGGTGGTGGTCCGAGATCGCACCGTTGCCACCGACCTGCAGGTGCTTCTCCTGCATCTCCCCTTCGAGGGTGCGGAGCTGCTTCTGGAACTCGTGGAGGTCGTGATGGATGTCGTCCAGCAGCTTCGCCATGCGACCGGCTTCCCCGGCTGCGGCGTCCATCTGCTTCTTCACCTGGACGATCTCGCTCTGAGCGGCGGCGGCGGCCTCGCCCTCCCAACTACGCTCCAGGCGGCGTCTCACTCGCTGGTCGTAGTCGTCTCCCAGGCCCTCATAGGCGGATTTGACGGATCGCCAGTCCTTCGCCGCCTGCTCCAGGCCCGACAGATCGGCCTGGTCCAGCTGTTCGTAGTTCATGACGGCCCCCCTCAGTCGAAGTCCTGGCGGATCTTTTCCTGGTTCGCCGACTCCTGCTTCTCTCGCTCGGTGTACTTCACCTCGGAGTCGTGGAGCTTGCGGCTGATCCCGTCCAGCCGGTCGTGCAGATGCTTCACCTGGCGGTTCCAGCGATCCGCGAACGTGACGAGCCCTTGCGGCGTCTTCCAGCCACCCGCCTTGTTGATCTTCGGCCCTGCCGCACGGGTCGTGTCGTCGGCCTCGTTGTCCTTCCGGCGCAACTGGCTACGGATGCCCACCAACGCATCCGCCGCGGCGGTCAGTTCCTTGGTCTCGACCTTGGTCCGACCCATCTCCCCCATCCCCGTCACGTAATCGTCTGCGTGCTCAGCGTGAACGTCGACCGGTCATGCTACAGAGCCCCGGGCGCGCCCGAATCGGGGGGTTCGCGCCATGGTCCCTGCGGACTGCCTGCTCACGGGCGTCGTTCCGCAGATGCCGACGATCCCCGCCGCGTCGTCGTCGCGGACCGTGCCGAGTGAAGCAAGGCCCGCCGTCGAAGCACTCGGCCGGCTCCGGCGCGAGGTAGGTCATGCACGGCAGGTGAACATGTGCGCCCGGAACGGCGGCTGTCGGAGGCGACGAAGGACCTGCGCCGGAGCGGAACATGAGTACCGCTACTCAGGCTCGGGGCGATGGCCGCCGTCGATGATGAAGGCCGACATCGTAGAGACCGGGAGCACGCTCATGCTCAACCGCATCGCTGCCACGCTGGTGCCCGCCGCAGGCCGGCTGTCGGTCACCACCGACCCCGATGCCGCATTCGCGCCGGGCAGCATCCTCGCTGCCAACCACACCTCCCTCGCCGATCCCGCCATCGTGGTCGCCGCCCTGCACCGCCTGGGTATCGAGCCGGTCGTCATGGCAGCCGCGGGACTGTGGCGCATTCCCCTGCTGGGGTGCGCTCTCACCCGCGGAGGACACATCCCGGTCCGTCGCGGACACCGGCGCGCCGCGGACGCGCTCGACGCCGCAGCCGACGCCCTGAGCAAGGGGCGGCTGGTCCTCATCTACGCCGAAGGGGGCTTGCCCCTTCGGCGGGACGCTGCGGAAGCGGCACCGGGCACCTTCCGCAGCGGTCTGGTGCGGCTCGCCGAACGCACCGGTGCTCCCGTCGTCCCCGTGGGTCAGGCCGGTGCCCGCCGGGTCACCTCGGGCGGTGCCGTCAAGCAGCTCGCAGGGCTGGTCACGGCGCCGTTGCGCCGGCCGGACCTGCATGTGCACGTGGGCGCGCCACTGGCCCTGTCCGGCGACCACCCCGCGAGCACGGCCCGGGCCCACACGGCTGTGACCACCGCGTGGCGCGTGGCCGCTTCCCGCCTCGGCGAACCCGCGGCGCTCGCCGCATGAGGTCCCGTCCCGGAAGCCGTCGCGACCCGGCTACCGACGTGCCAGCCGGATACGGACGGGCCCCCGCACCTCGGTCTCCGTGACGGGCCGCCCAGCCTGGGTCACCACGACCGTGCCGGCCGCTTCCAGACGCCAGGCCGCCCGGCGGGCCGCTTCCATCAGGGCTCGCCAGCCCTCGCCGTCGCCCTCGTGGACCTCGCGCGCGGCGTCGGACGGGCAGATCGAAGCAGTCTCGGCACGGCGCTGCAGCAGGCTCACGATGGCCCGCTCCAGCCGCTGGTCGAGCTGCTCATCCCTCTCCGCCACGCTGTCCAGTCTGGCACCGGATCCCGGCACGTCGTGCGTGCCATGGCACGCCCGGCTCGGGCGGGGCGCCTCCCTCACGGGTACGCCCCGCCCGAGCGGAACGTCGGCCCGTCGGCGAGGCAGTCGTGATCAGGTCTCGGTCTCTCGGGTGAGGAGCGGCTTCCTGCCCGACGGGTGGGACGTTCACGTCCTGCCGTGCTGCCTGCGTGCGGTGCGCAGGGTGTGCGCGGTGTCCAGGAGGTGGGCGGCGGAACGGCGCCCTGCGGCGGCGGCAGGTGGTTCGGTGCCGCGAAGACGATGCAGAAGTTCGGTTCGCCACCCGGGTTCCGGGCCGAGGGCGAGCTGCAGCGGCAGAGCGTCCTTCTCCTTCTGGGGCATGCCGGCGATCAGCGGGGCGAGTTCCCTCTTCGTGGGCCTGGCCGGCTTCCCGGGGGTGGTGGGGCTGTCCTGGGCCGCGGCTGTCAGCAGGTCGTCGTCGACACGCAGCAGGTCCGCGAGCGCGCGCTGCGGGCCCGTCAGTTCGTCGAGTCCGGACGGAACGGGCGGCTCGGGACAGGTCTGGTACTCCTCCTCTTCGTCGTCTTCGAGTTCCCAGGCGGCGAGCGCGGAGAGCCAGGCGAGGTAGAGGGGGCGCAGGTCGCCGTCGACGAGTTCGTCGCGTAGTCCGATGAGGGCGGCCAGGGAGTCCTCGGCGCCCTCTACCCATTCGCCGCTTTCGTCGTCGCTGGTGAGGTCGAGCAGGAGGTGGGTGCGGGTGGTCCATGCGTCGATACGGTGGTCGAGGCAGTACGGCTTCACCGTGGCCAGGGCCAGCGCCCGCTTGGGCAGGCGGAGCATCAGTCGATGGGTGCCCCAGTTGGTGACGTACAGGTGTGCGTCGAAGTAGCGCTCGGTCATGCGACGCGGATCCCCGCGCAGGTCACCCCACTCGTAGGTGTTGGTGAAACTGGTGGCGGTGATCTGGGCCCGGGTGGAGATCGCCCGCAGCTCTTCCTGTTCCTCCCGGCGGAGTGGGCGGTCGAGGGCCTGGAACGCGTAGTACTGGTACTCGCTCACCTCGCGGACGTTACCGCTGCCGCACGCGTCCAGTGACGCGGAGGCGTGCGCCGCCCGACCGCCAAAGACGGCTCTGCCTGGCTCGCGACGCGGTGTGCTCCGCCTGCCGGGCTGTTCGTCCGAAGCAGCGTCAAGCGCGACGTTGTTGAGGGCTACCTTGCCCGGCCCTGTGTGCGCTTGACCGCGCGAGCGGAGAGGAAGGCGGCGAAGCCGGGGGCGTCCAGCGGTTCCGGGCCGTCTCCGGCGGCCTTGGCGGCAGCAGCGCGGCAGTCGGGACAGAGATCGTTGTCGCTACCAGGCGCCGGGGTGAACAGGCGCGGCTGTGTGTGGCGCGTGCGGCACTCGCGCATGCCGGAGAGACGCGCTCGGGGGCGCGGGCCGGACGGCGGTGGGGGAGGAACGTCGGGGAGGGCGTTCGCCAGGCGCCAGCGGAGGAGGGCGACGGTCGAACGCGCACCTGCAAGGCCCTGGCTGAGAGCGTGCCGCAGTTGATCGCGTGGCAATCCGGTGTCCAGCCAGGCGACGGCCAGGGGAGCGAGGTGACGGGCGGTGTGCCGGGGGAGGCTGAGCCGTGGGTCGTCGCGTCCGAGTGAGTGCAGGAACGCCTCTGCGTCCAGCAGGCGGGTGGACGACTCCTCGGAGCGCTGGGCGCCGCTGTTGGTCGCTGCCGGCTCCGCCTGGTCATGCGGCGGCTCTGTCGTCACCTCCGCTGCACGCTCGGGTGCGGACGAGGCGGGTTGGTGGGTCTTCTTCCCGGTGTTCTCCTGTGGTTGACGGCCGACGGCCTGGCCGGTCGGTTCACCGGCGGCCGGTGTCCCGTCACTCGGCCGCGCTTCCGCGAGGCGCGCCCCACCGGGCGCGGGCTGGAGCCCGTCGCGCGCTGCGAGCGCTTCCTTCGTGCTCAGCGGTGCGTTGGAGACGAGCTGGACGGTGACGAAGCGACCGCCGCCGGTCTGCGTCCGCCACTCGTGCAGGTAACCCTCGTCGCGGAGTTGGCGTTTGGCGTTCTGGAAAGCGCACTTGCCGATCCCGGCGCGCCGGGCGGTGTCGCTGAGGCACTGCCGGTCTCCGGGCGGGAGTGACAGCTGCCAGTTCAGGAGGGTCTTCGCGTCCGACGACAGGCGGGGATGGCGAAGGATGGCGTTCGGGATCTGCGCGAACGCCCGCGCAGGCGCGATAGCATGCCGGAGCATTTCGGGGACTCCTTCGAAGTCCTCGGGGTGTAGGCCCCCGGGCTGGTGCGCTAACACCTCCGGGGGCTGCCTCATGTTCGGAATGGGGCAACCCGTTCAGACGGCAGCGTACACCGCACGGTGACGGTGTGACGACTACTCGTCGCGCAGTGTGATGATCGGCGCGGACAGTGTGGGTGGAGAGCCTCAGCAGGCAGAGTGCTCATGTCCCGGGAGCGAGCACCATCCGGGCGACTGCGGTCATCGCCAGGAGCGCAGGAATCACGAACCACCATTTCCGCAGACCGGCGAGAGCGACGAACGCGGCTGTGACGGCGACCGCAAGGACTTCCGTCAAGAGCCCCAAGCCGGCCATCAACCGGACCGTGTCCGGGACGCTCGAGTCCCACGGCCCCTCCGAGGTCGTCTTGAGGGCGTTGAGGACGAAGAAGCCTCCCACGACATGAAGGGTGACCAAGACGAGGCCGCACACTCCCTGTGTAGCCGTCCGCGCCCCCGTGCTGGGGCGCAGACGGGTCTCTGAATCAGTCACGCAGAGCCTGCCTCGCGCTGTCGATGTTGTTCGCGAACCCTCGGCCGTATGCCTGAGCAGCGTCACTCTCCCCGTAAGGGCCTCCGTTGTACCGTGCCGCGCGCTCCTGCGGCAGGGCCGGTGTCATCTCGTCCGCCGGGACGTCGGCGAACCCGCTCCCAGCCTTGAGCTGGGCCAGATATTCCGAAGCGATGTAGATGCTGGCCCCCGGACTCTGCGGGGCCCCTCGACCGGGCCGGGTCTCAACAGCCTCAGAACGCGCCGTCTGTGCATCCCGCGCGCCTTCGGTGCGCACTGCGCAGTCCTCTAGTCCCCGAGCCACGCTGTGGCGGCGGTGACTCGTCGCCGTGACGGACGACCTGGAGGGGAGACCGGGTGCCGGAGAACTGGATTCGTGCCCTCGTAGCGGACTTCGGCGCCGAGTGTGAGGCGCGTCTGCGGGTCAGTGACACGGAGGCGTCCATCAGCCCACCGGTGTCGACTCTGGTGGAAACCGTTGGGGCACGCTGGAAACTGACGCCCCGACTGCACCCCGAGTATCCGCTTCCCGAAGCCCGGGTGCGTCCGGACTACGCGGTGGAGACGACCGGACGCATCACCGGCTTCCTGGAGCTGAAGGCGCCCGGCCACGACATCACACCGGACGGCTTCACCAAGCGGGACCGTGAGCAGTGGGAGCTGATGCGGCGGCTGCCCAACGTGCTGTACAGCAACGGCCACACCTGGTGTCTCTACCGCGGAGGCCCGCGACCCTTGAGGACGGTCCGCCTCGACGGCGACCTGTACCGGTCCGGCAACCGCATGCGCACCCGGGACGCCGACGGCGCCGCGTTCCAGGACCTGCTGGCGGACTTCCTCGGGTGGCAGCCCGCTCGCATCACCACCGTGCGCCAGCTGGTGACGTCCATCGCTCCGCTGTGCCAGTACCTGCGCGAAGAGGTGCTGGAGCAGCTCGCCATCGAACGCCGACTCCCGGACGGTCCCCGCGTCCCGCGGCGCGCTCCCAAGCCGTTCACCGCGCTCGCCCACCACTGGAGCACGGTGCTCTTCCCCTCCACCGACGGACAGGACCCCGACCACCTGTTCGCCGACCGCTACGTGCAGACCATCGCCTTCTCCCTGCTGCTGGCCCGTATCGAGGGTGTGTCGCTCACCGGACGGCATTTCGGCGACGTCGCGAGTGAGCTGAAGGCGGGGAACACGGTGATGGGCCGTGCGCTCCAACTGCTCACCGAGACGGTGGACACCGAGTTCGCTCGCCGCATCGACACCCTCGTATGGGTCGTCGATGCCGTGGAGTGGAAGGCGATCAAGGCCCGCGAGCCCGACGCCCACGTCCACCTCTACGAGAACTTCCTGCAGGAGTATGACCGCAAGCTGCGCAAGCGCTCCGGCACGTACTACACGCCGCCGCGCCTCGTGAAGGAAATGGTCCGCTTCACCGATGCCGTGCTGCGCACCCGGCTCGGCTGCACGGAAGGCTTCGCCGATGACCAGGTGACGATCGTCGACCCCGCCATGGGGACGGGGACCTTCCTCAGCGAAATCATCGACCAGGTCGCCGAGCAGCGCGCCCTCCGCGGGGAAGGCTTCCGCGGCGAGGCCGTGGAACAGCTGGCAGGCCGGCTGGTCGGTCTCGAACGCCAGATGGCCGCCTATGCGGTCGCGCAGATGCGGATCACCCAGACGCTCCGGGAGCAGGACACAGACACCCAGCTCGGCGATCTCCGACTCCATCTCGCCGACACCCTCGCAGACCCCTACGAGAGATCCACGCTCTTCACCTTCTTGCCCGCCGGCGACCCTCTGGTCGAGAACAGCCGCCAGGCGGACTGGATCAAACGTGAGGAGAAGGTCACCGTCATGATCGGCAACCCGCCTGACCGAGAACGGGCCGAAGGCGAGGGCGGGTGGGTGGAGAAGGGGCACGAGGCGGAGAACATCCCGCCGCTGCTCGACGCCTTCCGCTTGGGCGGCCGGAACGGCACCCAGGAGAACAAGCTCAAGAACCTGTACGTCTACTTCTGGCGCTGGGCCACCTACAAGGTCTTCGACCAGCACCGTCCGGAATCGCACCGCGGGATCGTCGCGTTCATCAGCACCGCGGGCTTCCTCAGCGGCCCAGGCTTCCGAGGGATGAGGGAGTACCTGCGCCGCACGTGCACCGAGGGCTGGATCATCGAACTGAGCCCGGAACGCATTCAACCGCCTACGCGGACCCGTCTCTTCGAAGGTGTGCAGCAACAACTCGCCATCGCCGTGTTCGTCCGCAGCGGAGTTGACGACAAGCCGGCAGACATTCGGTACGCAGCCCTGGACGGCGCCACCCGTGAGGAGAAGTACACGCAGCTCGAAGCCCTGGACCCGGACAGCGAACAGTGGCGCCCGGTTCGTACCGACGGCCGCGCCCCGTTCACCCCTGCCGCAGAGGGCGACTGGGACACGTATCCCGCCCTGGGCGATCTGTTGCCGTGGGCGGTGCCCGGCATCCTGCCGAAGCGAACGTGGGCCTACTCCCCGGACGCCGACACCCTGCGGGCCCGATGGCGGCGGCTGGCGTCCGAGCAGGACATCGCCGAGAAACGCGCCCTGTTCAGGGAGACTCACAGCCGCTCCGTCGACCGGCCGGTCAAACCGCTGCCCGGCTCCACGCAGCGGAGGAAGTCGATACTGGAGGCGGACCCGGAGTGCCCGGATCCGGTGCCCGTCGCCTACCGCCCCTTCGACCGTGAGTGGATCATCCCGGACAACAGGGTTCTGGACAGGTGCTCACCCGACCTGTGGGAGAGCCGGCTCCGAGAGCAGGTGTATCTGGTCGAGCAGCACTCGAAACGATTTGGCGATGGCCCCGCCGTCCTGTTCACCGCGTCGATGCCGGACTTGGACCACTTTGATGGGCGCGGCGGCCGAGTGCTGCCGCTCCTGCAGAAGGACGGCAGCCCCAGCGTGGTGCCTGGGCTCCTGCCGCACCTGCGCAACTCTTACGGCGATCTGCCCGTAACCGCCGAGGACCTGGCCGCCTACATCGCCGCGATCACTGCCCATCCCGGCTTCCGCGCTCGCTTCGACGACGAGCTCACCACCCATGGCATCCGCGTGCCGCTGACGGGTGACTCCGTGCTGTGGCGGGAGGCGATCGCCGTCGGACGCAAGGTCATCTGGGCCTCGACCTTCGGTGAGCGGTTCGTGGACCCGGCAGAGGGGAGACCCAGCGGCGCCGACCGGGTGTGGGCGACCGCGCATCCGCAGGTCACCTACCAGAGGAAGGTCGGCGGGGAGGAGCTGCCCGAGCGCTTCGTCCATGACCCGGACTCTCTGGAACTGCGCCTTGGCCAGGGCGCCTTCGGACCGGTGACGACTGAGGTGCGGGAGTACCAGGTCGGCGGACAGAACGTTCTCGACGGCTGGCTGAAACGCAGAACCGGGCCTCCGTCCCGCAGAGCGGTCAGCGAACTGGACCGCATACGCCCCGACCGATGGCAGCCAGAGTGGAGCAGAGAACTGCAGCGAGTGCTGGCCGTGCTGTCACACCTCGTCGCGTTGGAGCCGTCCCAGGACGAGCTGCTCGCCCGTGTTTTCGTCTCCCCGCTGATCAGTGTCGCCGAGCTGGAGCGCCGAAGCATCTTGCCCGTTCCGAAGACCTCACGCCGTTCCGTGCCGGCGCCGGTGCAGCCGGACGACCTCCCCGGCACCGAGGGCATCGAGCCCCGCGAGCCGCACGCCGTTCGGCCGCTCACCGCACAACAGGACGGCCCGGCCTCCGCCCCCGCTGCGCGGGCTCGACGAAGCCACAAGCCCACGACCCACCGGCCACACCAGCTGAAGCCGAAGGACCCGTAGGGCCGGTGGCGTCACACCCTTCGTCGGCTGCGCGCGTTGGCCTCGGCGACCAGCGCGCTCAGCAGCTCGGAGCGGCTCAGCGCACGGACCGCACGCGGTGCGGCGTCCCACTCGCGGCCGCCGCCGAGCGGGCGCAGTTGGAGGTACGGGCCCTCGTGCCCCATCACCTCGCCGACCTTGTCACGATCGGTGTCGTGAACGGTTTGCCCGATCGCCGGGGTGGCCACCTCATCGGTCACGAGGTGAGGCCTCGCACGATGACGTCGGCCAGCAACACCGCCACGGATGCCGAGCACACTCCGAGGTGCACGAGCGCGTACCGCGCGTCCCCCTCCCGCTCCTCGTCCTCGTCCGCATCCGCCGCCCAGGGCGTGCGGACGTCCATCGCGGGGAGCTGGACGCCGGCCCGCGTGATGGCCGAGGCGAGTGCGTCGCGGGCGTCGAGAGCTTCCTGGATCTTCGGGTTGTGCGCCATGACCATCCTCGTCGGAGAGCGAATTCGTCGTTTGCCTGACCCGGTCGAACAGCGTGGATTACGCTGAGTAGCGCGGGTGTGACGAGAATGCCCCCGAAGGTGACCGGCCCGGCTGTGGACGGAGCGGTGCTTCCGCAACGGCCCCAGGACGTGCCACACCTTCCACGCCCGTGAACGCAGAACGCCTCGGAGGGGAGCAGCGGAATGCCGCAGCGTCGCGTCGTCACCGGCCGCAGCCAGGAACCGCGACAGCGATTCGCGGAGGAACTGCGCACCCTGCGGAGAACGAGCGGAATGAGCCTGCGGCAGCTGGGCGAACGCCTCGGCTGGGACTGGTCGCTCTTCGGCAAGATGGAGAAGGGCGAGACCCTGGGCAGCCCGGAGGTCGTCCAGGCGCTGGACACCCACTACAAGACGCCGGGCCTACTGCTTGCCCTGTGGGAGCTGGCGGCGGGGGACCACACGCAGTTCCGAGAGCGGTATCGGCGGTACATGGCGTTGGAGGCGGAGGCCGTCAGCCTCTGGCACTTCGCAGTGAGCGTCCTGCCGGGTCTGTTGCAGACTCCCGGATACGCGCGGGAGGTGCTGACGGCCGGCGGCCTGCGCGGCAATGAGCTAGATCAGCAAGTCGAAGCACGGATGGGCCGACGGGAGTTGCTGCAGGGGGAGGACGCGCCGCCGTTCCGGACCATCTTGTCGGAAGCGGTCCTACGGACGCCACTGCGGGACGCGGGGGAGTGGCGCGCACAATTGGAGCACTTGGCGGAGATGGCGGAGCGCCCCGACGTGGCGGTGCAGGTGCTCCTTCACAGCGCTGGAGTGCATGGGCTGATGAGCGCGGACATGTGGTATCTGCTTCTCCCAGAGGGCAGGACTGTCGCGTACACCGAGAACGGATATCAGGGCGAACTCATCGAGGAAGCCGGCCCTGTCGTGCGCTTGCAAAAGACGTACGATGCGGTGCGCGACTTGGCCCTCCACCCAGCCGAGTCGCGGAAGTTCATTGGGCAGATGTTGGAGGAAGTGACGTGCGATCCATTGACCTGACCGCCGCCACCTGGCGTAGGAGCTCCTACAGCAACCAAGACGGCGGAGCGTGCGTCGAGGTTTCCGACGACTTCGCCAACGTCGTCCCTGTGCGCGACAGCAAGCTCCCGAGCGGCCCAGCGCTCGTCTTCGGCGTCACTGGCTGGAATTCGTTCGTGTCGGCGGTCAAGGGCGGCGGTCGCCTTACCAGGTGAGTATGGTCGCAGCCACTCCCTCGCATTCGCGCATGTCAGACCGAGGAAGCCCCTGACAGCACGCCAATCGCAGCGCTAGGGTGAACGTTCGGTGAAGGTATGGCGTGCCCGGACAAGGTCGGCACGAGAGGGTGACGCGTGAGTCATGAGTGAGGCGCCCACGCACATCGGCCGGTACACGGTCGAACACGAGCTGGGCGCGGGGGGTATGGGGCGGGTCTACCTGGCCTACTCGCCTGGTGGCGATCCGGTTGCCGTGAAGGTGATCAGGAACGACAGGCTCGACCAGGCGACCCGAGCGCGTTTCGAGCGGGAGGCGTTGATCGCTCGGACGGTCGTCGGGACCAACCGCGTGGCCCGCTTCCTCGACGCCGATCCGTATGCCGATCAGCCGTGGATGGCCGTCGAGTACGTACCCGGCCGGACCGTCCAGGAACAGGTGGGAGACACCGGCGTCCTCCCGGTGCCGTTGGTGGCTTCTCTCGGCGCGCTGCTTGCCGAGGGGCTGGAGGCGGTGCACGCCGTCGATCTGCTGCATCGCGACCTCAAGCCGCAGAACGTCATGCTCGGGGAGTACGGCCCGATCCTGATCGACTTCGGGCTCGGTGCCTTCATGGACGCGGGCAAGGACACTCTCACTCAGGACGGGATGATCGTCGGCACGGTGCGCTGCATGCCGCCGGAGCAGGCGCGCGGCCGTCCCAAAGTGCAGGCTCCGGCCGACGTGTACGGCCTCGGCACGGTCCTGCTCTACGCGGCGACCGGCCACTACCCGTACGAGGGCTACGGCTGGCCGGCGATAGTCGCCAAGGTGACCGATGAGGACGAACCGCCGGACCTCTCCGGACTGCCGCAGGAACTCGTCCCCCTCGTGGCCGCCCTGCTGGCCCATGCCCCCGAGGACAGACCCACCCTCGCGGAAGTCACCACGCAGTGTGTGGCCTTGATGGAGGACGCCGGTCTGACACCGGCCAAGGCTCGGCATGCCCTGGTCGATGTCTGTACTCGGCCCGAGGGGAAGGCTGGTGCGCACCATCGGCCCGGGCCCTCCCCCGTGGTGTGGGAACGGATCATCGCCGAGTACGGCGACGCGCTCGACGTGCACACCCTGGTCGTCGACGAGGAAGGGCAGGACAGCCCACTGGACCGTCCTGAAATGCTGGGGCCTGCCGAGGACGAGGAGCAGCCGTCGCCGTCGGCCCCGCCGCACGCGGAGGTTTCCGACACAGGCCCCGCTGGGCCGGACGAGCCGCTCCGCAGACCGGGCCGGAAGCCGGCTTCGCAGAAGGTGGCCGAAGAGTTGCGGGCCAGGTACGCGATGCAACCGGCCCTGTAGTCGGTGAGCGGGAGGCGACGCGGGGGCGTCGTCAGTGTCGTGCCGCACGGTAGGGGACGTAGGTGGGGAGCGAGATGCGGGACATCGAGGACGACGCGGGAGTGGAACGGTTCGTGGGCGGTACGTCCGCGATCGGTGGCGAAGCCACAAGGCAGGGGACCTTCGATTCGGTGGGCGGTGAGCCGCTCCCAGCGGAAGCCTCAGCCGACGTTGCCGCCGACACCGGAGCGGGCACGCGGCGGGCCAGGTTCGCGCCCGGCTCCCAGGTCCTCGTGCGTGACGAGCAGTGGTTGGTGAAGAAGGTCGCCGACACGGCGCACGACGGCTGGATGGTCGAGGTCACCGGGGTCTCCTCCCTGGTGCGCGGCACGGACGCCGTCTTCTACGAGAAGCTGGACCACATCGAGCCGCTCGACCCGGACAAGACACGTCTGGTCCCCGACCCCTCTCCCAACCACCGCAAGGCGCGCCTCTACCTGGAGGCCGTCATCCGCAAGACGGCCCTGCCGCAGACCGAGCACGGGCTCGCGCTGGCCGACAACTTCCTCATGGACCAGCAGACGCACCAACTCCGCCCTGCTGAACTTGCTCTGTCCATGGAGAATCCCCAGCCCCGCGTTCTCATCGCGGACGTGGTGGGCCTCGGCAAGACCCTGGAGATCGGCATCCTTCTCGCCGAGCTGATCCGCCGGGGCCGCGGCGAGCGGATTCTCGTGGTCACGCCGGCGCACGTCCTGGAGCAGTTCCAGCGTGAACTGTGGACCCGCTTCTCCATCCCGCTCGTCCGCCTCGACTCCACGGGTATTCAGCGGATCCAGCAGGACATCCCGGCCGGGCGGAACCCGTTCGCCTACTTCAAGCGGGCGATCATCTCCGTGGACACCCTCAAGAGCGACGTCTACGCGCACCACCTGGAGAACACCGACTGGGACGCCGTGGTCATCGACGAGTCCCACAACCTGGTCAACCGGAACACGAAGAACAACACCCTCGCCCGCCTCCTGGCACGCCGTACCGACGCACTCGTCCTGGCATCCGCAACGCCCCACAACGGCGACGGTGAGTCCTTCGCCGAGCTGATCCGCATGCTGGACGAGGCCGCGATCGCCGACCCCACCTCGTACGAGGTGAAGGACCTGGGCCACCTTTACATCCGGCGAACCAAAGCCGACCCCGAGGTACGCGACTCCCTCAAGGGTGTCTGGGCCGACCGCGGCCCGTCGAAGCCAGTGATCGCCACGGCCACGGAGAAGGAGCAGGCAGTCCTGAAGGAGATCGCGACCCGCTGGATTCCGCGCGACCCGGAGGCATCCTCCGTGTGCGTGGACTCGATGGTCGCCTACAACCTGCTGAAGGCGTTCCTCTCCTCCCACCGGGCGTTCCAGGACTCGATCACCGCTCGGCACAAGACGCTCGGCAAACCCCAGAAGGGCCGCAGGGGCCAGGACCCTGCCGAGCTGGAAGCCGCACGCCGCATCGAGCGCGACGCGCTTCTCGACCTGGCCCGCCTCGCAGAAGACTTGGACGACGACGCGTCGTCCAAGCTCGACGCCCTGGTCGAGGTGCTGAAGGAGATCGGTGTGGGCCCCGGCTCGGACACCCGCGTCGTGGTCTTCTCCGAGCGCGTCCCCACCTTGAAGTGGTTGGCCGAGACCGTTCCGGCCCGACTTGGCTTTCCCGCGGAGAAGCAGCTGGAGGAGAGCGAGCGGAAGTCGAAGCCGTGGAAGGCGTACGGCGGCGTCGTCGAGGTCATGCACGGCGACGCCACCGGCGAGGACGAGCAGAAGCGCATCGTTGAGAACTTTGGCCTGCGCAACGCGGCCGTCCGGCTCCTGTTCACCGGCGACGTGGCCTCCGAAGGTGTCAACCTGCACCAGGAGTGCCACCAGCTGATCCACTACGACCTGCCCTGGTCGCTGATCCGCATCGAGCAGCGCAACGGCCGCATCGACCGCTACGGGCAGGAGAAGAATCCCTGGTTCCGGGCCCTGGTTCTCACCAGCGAGGTCGAGTGGCGCACCGACGACAAGACCGGCGAACCCCTGCCGCTGGATGACCGCCTGGTCGGTGCGAAGCTCCTCGCCCGCGAGGCGAAGGCACACGAGATCGAGAGCACCGAGGGCACCGCCGTGGCCGTCACCGGGATCTACAAGGCGAAAGAGGAAGAGGACCGGCTCACCCGCGACCTCATCGCAGGCCGTACCGTCGAGGAGTCGATCAAACAGTCCTCTGCGGGCGGCGGCGCAAAGGCCATGCTTGGGAAGCTGATGGGCAACGTTGGAGCCAAAAAACCGACGGACGACGTCCCGCGCGCTACCGTGCCCAGCCTGTTCGGTACGACCGGCAGCACGACCGCCACCTCCGACTACTTCGACGAGGCGCTGCGTCAGATCTGTCACCCCGTCAGCCCGGACATCGCCCTCAAGCTGCGTCGTGAGAAGGACGGCACCCTCGCCTTCCAGCCCCCGTCGGATCTGCTCCACCGGCTGAAGGCGCTACCCAAGAGCTACCTGACCGAGCAGCAGATCCTCCCCACAGCCCAGCGGGAAGGGCGCATCCGTCTCACCTTCGACAAGGCGCTGGCCGCCAAGCGACTCAAGGCGGCCCGTGAGGACTCCAAGAGCCAGTGGCCCAACGTCGGTTACGTCTCCGACGTGCACCCCGTCCTGGACTGGGTCACCGACAAGGCGCTTGCCGCACTCCGCCACGACGAGGCGTTCGTGCTCGCCTTCGACCCTGACGCCGAAAAGGCGGCCGAGATCGACCCGGGGCTCCCCGCCGGGCTCGACGGCCCCGTCTACCTCCTCCAGGGCAGCTACTCGAACAAGGCGGGGCGTCCCACCGTCGTCGAGTGGATGGCCGTAGTCGGCCTGCCCGACGCCCCCCGCGTCCACCGGGTCGACGATGCTTTCCTCGCCGCTTGTCGTGTCGGCCCCACCATGCCCGGCCGTGCAGCCCCGGTGAACCTCGCACTCCTCCAGTCGCATGTCCCGGACGCGGTCGAAGCCGCCCGACGCTTCCTGACCGACCGCGAGGCCGCGTACGCGGAGCAGATCGATGCCGTCCTCGCACCGTACGAGAAGCGCGTGACGGAGTGGAAGCAGACCGCGCTCTTCACCGCCGCGAACCGCCGCTCGCAGAAGGCGCAGAACGACGTGAAGCTCACGGCCGACCGGCGCAGGAGGCTGATCGGCTCCCTGCGGACCTCCGGCGCCCCTCTGCTGCGCCTCCTCGCTGTCCTCGAACCGCTCGCCGCCACCCCGGCACCGGCCGCCGCCGCGCCCGCCGATACCGCCACGCCCGACGCCGGAGAGACGACCGCCCGATGAGCACCGACTTCGACTCCTTCTCCAACCGCGGCGAGTACCTGTCCGCGCATTACTTCGCCGAGCAGCTCGCGGATGGCCTCAAGAAGGGCGTCTTCGCGGCGTGGGCGGACCGTGAGTCCGACGAGAATGATTCGCGTCCCACGCCGCGTGTCGCTCTGCGCGGCCTGCGGTCCGTCTACCTCGACGAGAAGTACCGCGGCTTCTTCGCCGAGCAGGCCAAGGCGGACGCAGAGGACGACGAGTATCCCGGCAACGAGGACTTCGAGAAGCGCTGGAACACGTACCGGGATCAGGAGTGGTGCGAACGGGTCGCCGACTGGCATCGCAAGGTGCTCGTCGCCCTCGGCTACCCGGAGGGCGACGTCGCCTCCGGTCCGCGCGAGCTGACCGTCCACCGGGCAGGTCGTGACCACACCGTCCAGGTCGCCTGCCACGGTGACGGCATCGTCGCCGTCGACTGCGGCTGGTCCGCGAGCAACGATACGGCCCTGGACGCCGACGCCTACGGTTGTCTTCTCCACCCTGTGCGGGTCAGCGCGGGTGAGACCTACGAGTCGGGGCACACACTCGCCACCTGGCTGTTTCAGAGCGAGCTGGGTAGCGAAGGCGGCGGCCCACCGCGTTTCGTCCTGCTGCTCTGTGGCGGCGTCATCGTCCTCGCCGACCGGCATGCCTGGGGCGAGGGGCGCTACCTCGCCGCCAACCTCGACGCAGCCCTGGAACGCTACGACCGCAAGCAGTACGGCGAACTCGCCACGATCGCCGGTCTGTTCAGCCACGATGCGCTCGCGCCCGCCGAGGATGGCAAGGGCCCCGCCATCGACGCCCTCGTCAAGGCGTCCCGCGACAACGCGGTCGGCGTCTCCGGCGAGCTGCGCCAGGGCTTGCAGAAGTCCGTCGAGATCATCGCCAACGAGGTCCTGGACCGTCTGAAGCAGACCGGCCTCGATCCACGCGATCTCGAAACCCCGGGCGAACCCTTCGCCCGGCAGCTCACCCGCGAGGCGCTGCGCTACCTGTACCGCGTCCTCTTCCTGCTGTACGCCGAGGCCCGCCCCGAGCTGGGCATCCTCCCGGCGGACGACGGTACGTACGAGGCGGGATATTCGGTGGCCCGTCTGCGCGATCTGGTCGAGCGGGACGCGCAGCTGACGGATGAGACGGCCCGCAACGGATTCCACCTGCACGCCTCACTCGACGTGCTGTTCAACAAGGTCAACCACGGCCACCGGCCCTACGGCACCGAGGAGTGGGACGAGCGTCCCGGTGACGACGCGGAGACCCGCAAGACGAAGGCCAAGCGGCGCAGTGAGGGACGCGGCCTGCGCTTCGAGCCGCTGCGCAGCGAGCTCTTCGAACCGGCGTCGGTCAAGCTCATCGGTCGCGGCATCCGCGACCCGCGCCGTGACGACGACCATCCCGACGGGCCTGCCTGGCTCGACCTACGCCTGCGTAACAGCGCGTTGCACGAGGTGCTGCGCCTGCTCACCATGAAGAAGGCCAAGCGGCGCGGCGAACGCGGCGGCTTCATCTCGTACCGCAACCTGGGTATCAACCAGCTTGGCGCGGTCTACGAGGGCCTGATGTCGTACACGGGCATCATCGCCGACAAGGAGCTGTGCGAGGTCGCGAAGGGCGGTGACCCGGAGAAGGGGTCCTGGCTCGTAGCCTCGCACCGGCTCAAGGAATACCCGGAGAACACCTGGGTCGAGTACGACGAGCGGGACCGCGAGGAGAAGGGGCTGCGCGGGCGGAAGAAGTACCAGCCCGGAGAGTTCGTCTACCGCCTTGCGGGCCGTGACCGGGAGACCTCCGCGTCATACTACACTCCCGAGTCGCTGACCCAGGTCACCGTCGAGCTGGCGCTGAAGCACCGCCTCGACCAGGAGAAAGACGACGCAGGGAACGTCATCAAGACCCGCGCCTCGGAGCTCCTGCAGTACCGCATCTGCGAACCGGCGCTCGGTTCCGGCGCGTTCCTCAACGAAGCCATCAACCAGGTCGCCGAGGAGTACTTGCGGCGCCGGCAGGACGAGCTGGGCGCATCGATCCCCACCGCCGAGGCGTTGACCGAGAAGCAGAAGGTCAAGGCGTACATCGCGCTGCACAACGCGTACGGCGTGGACCTCAACTCGACAGGCGTCGAGCTGGCAGAGGTCTCCCTGTGGCTCAACACGATGCATCCGGGAATGCGTGCGCCGTGGTTCGGGCTCCACCTGCGGCGGGGCAATTCGCTCATCGGGGGCCGGCGGGCGGTGTATGCAGCAGAGGACGTCGCGCCGCAGAAGGGCATGCCCGGGTGGCTGAAGGGCAACCGGGCCCAAGCGCCTACGCGGCTGCCCTTCCGGGACAACGAGGCTGGTGGTTCGTGGCAGCCGTTGCCCGACGGTGCGGTGCACCAGTTCCTTCTTCCCACGTCAGGCTGGGCAGCGGTGACGGGCGCGAGCGGCGACGCGAAGAAGTTGCTGACTCAGCTGGCCGAGAACGACGTCGAGCAGCTGAAGGTTTGGAAGAAGGGCTTCCTCAAGAGGCCGGAGCGGAAGTACACGAAGGCCGGTACGCCGAGGATCGATCGGAAGACTGGTGACGAAGCCGCCTCCCAGTACACGAGGCTGCGCGACGCGGCACAGCGGGCGGAGCTCTTGTGGAAGCTCGTCGTCAAGCGGATGGAGCTGTCGGAGCGAGAGATCGCCCGCAGTATCGACGTGTGGGGTGCGGACTCGGAGAAGGACGGAGAGTTCGCGTTCCTGCGTCCGGCTGAGAGCTCGGAGGAGAAGGATGGCGCAGCTCGGCTTTCGAAGGAGAAGGTCTACGCGGATCTCTTCAACGCGGTCGACACTCCCTACTGGCGGCTGAAGCAGGTGATGAACGCCTGGTGCGCGCTGTGGTTCTGGCCGGCTGACCAGGTCGGCCTTCTCGATGGAAGCGACGCGGAGTACGCGGCAGAGTCCGTTGACGTCGAAGAACTGCTGGGGGGCGTCGGGGAGCCCGATACTCCGATGGCGAGTGCGCGCAGACCACTGCCGACCAATGAGCCAGTGCCTCCGACGAGCAAGCCGCTGCCCCGGTTCGTCGAGGCCGGGTTGCTCTTCCAGATGGCGGGTGACCAGCCCTCTCTCGATGACGCCAGCATGGATGCTGAGGGTGACTACTTCTACGAGATGCAGAAGGCTGGCGGCGTACCGAACCAGCGTAGAAAGCCGAGTACCCCCACTCCGAAGCGCCGCCGCCCTGTCATCCCGCTCGAGGACCTGAACGACTGGCTGGACTTCCTGGAGTCCATGCTCGGCACAGGTCCGGTCCCCGACGATAGCATTGGCTCCACCCTCGACAGCCTTGAGGAGCTGAAGGACTATGAGGCGCTGCTCCTAGACGAAATGTGGATGGACCAACTCGACCCCAAGATCCGCTATCCATGGATGCGGGTTGTTGAAGGGATCGCCGAGGAACAGGGCTTCCTGCACTGGGAGCTGGACTTTGCCCTCGTGTTCGCGGTGGGTGGTGGTTTCGACCTGCAGGTGGGAAACCCGCCGTGGGTTCAACCACAATGGAAAGAGAACTCTGTTATCGCGGAGTTCGAACCGTGGTTCATGCTCAACGAGAAGCCTTTGGCTTCTGAGAAGCAGCGACGGCGCGCGGCTGAGCTGGCCGATGCCGACGTGACGGCGTACGTGCTGGGTGAGGTGACAGTCACGGCGACGCTGGCCGACTATCTGGCGGCTCCGCAGGCGTATCCGCTCATCGCGGGCAGTCAGCCTGATCTGTACCGTGCGTTCATGTGCCAGGTGTGGGAACATACGGCGGCTTTCGGAAGCGCGGGCTTGGTCCACCCCGACACTCACTTTAACGGGGACAAGGAGGCCGCCCTCCGTGAAGCTGCCTACCGTAGGCTGCTGGTGCACGCTGACTTCGTTAACGCGGGCAATCGCTTCTTCCCCCCTCCCATCGGCCGATCAAGTCACTTCGGCGTTCATATCTACGGAACTCGTGGAGAGATCGATTTTCAGCATCTGTCCTGGCTCTTTTCCGTCGAGGCGCTGCGGCTGTCCGCGGTACACGACGGTAGGGGTGACGCGCCGGGTGTGAAGTTCGCTGGTCGTTGGGACGAACGACCCCACGGCAAACGGGTCGTTCGGGTGACAACGGATACCTTGGCGCGTTGGCAGAGGCTCTCCGGAGAGCAAAATGTTCCTGTCGAACAGGCGCGTCTGCTGACTCCGGTGAGCACGGCCGAGGGCCCGGCTATTGACGCGCTCGCGGGGTATCCGCTGCGCCTCGGAGCACTGTCCCCACATATCGGCAATGGATTTCATGAGAGCGGAGCCAAGAAATCCGTTCACGGCCCCAATGGGGACATGTCTCTGATCGACTATAATAAGAACCTAGAGGGCACGGAGGATTACCAGGCCGATACATGGGAAGATGTCGTCTTCAAGGGCCCGCAGATCGGAGTCGCCAACCCGTTCTTCAAGCAGCCTAGTCAGGGTGGAGGTGATGTCTGGGGGCTAAACCATGAAGAGTTGCCGTCGGATGCAATCCCAGAGTCAGAGTATCGACGCATCGCAGATGAGGAGACGTACCACAAGGCGCAGGAGGCATGGCTGGACCATGTTCGATTGAGGCAGTTGCTGGCGTCCGAAGACGAGGTGTCCACTGCCCGAAGGTGGCTTGCGCAGGAGCTGAATTGTGCCGTTGGGGAAGTCTCCGATGAAGCAGTCGAGCAGAACCTCGTGAGTGCGGCTACGAAGTCCTACACGCGGTTCTATCGAACCGCGTGGCGCAGAATGATCGCACCCGATACCGAGCGAGCTCTCTATGCGGCGATTATTCCTCCAGGGCCCTCGCATGTGAACGTTGTGAACAGTCTGGCCATGCGTGACATGCGTGAAACAGTACTCGTAGCTGGATTCTGGTCTTCACTTCCGACGGACTATTATCTGAAGATTACGGGGCGAGGCGACCTACTGGGCAGAAGCGCGCGAGCAATGCCCGCACCCCATGCTCAACATCCCCTCGCCCCCGCCCTCCTGCTCCGTTCCCTTCGTCTCAACTGCCTCACCACCGCCTACGCCGACCTTTGGGAGGAACTGCATGATCCCAAGTGGGCCGGATACGAGCCCTGGGCTCGCCCGTGGACGCTGATGTCCACGCAACTCCACGAGGCCACTCCCAATTGGCAGCGCGGCACCCCTCTCCGCACCGAGTACTCCCGCCGCGCCGCCCTCGTGGAGATCGACGCGCTCGTGGCAGTGTGGCTCGGCATTGACGCAGACACCCTCATTACGATGTACCGGGCCCGCTTCCCGATCATGCAGGACTTCGACAGGGTGACCTGGTTCGACGCCGCTGAGCGCAAGATCGCCGGCGACCGGTACACGTACGGCCACGGTCAGGACAAGGACCACTGGAAGCAGTTCGAAAAGTACAGGGCCGACCCCGCGTTCAAGGCGCACCAGGCCGACCCCGCTAGCAACCCCGCGCCCGAAACCCCCGTCCCGGACGGCTACACCGCCCCCTTCTACAAGGCCAACCGGGAGACGGAGATGCGCGAAGCGCACGCCTACTTCCAGAAGCGGTTGGACGCCGCCGTGGCGGCCGGTGAGTGGGACCCGGTGAAGCAGGAGGTGCCGAAGTCGTGAGGCCGACGCTTGAAGCCGAAGGGCTCAAGGAGAGCCTGCTCCAGTACCTGTCGACCACGTACGCGCTGACCGACGAGGGCGCGCGGAAGGCGCTGCACCGGTTTCTCGGCGACGAGACCTCCGGCATGTTCCGGGGCCCGTTCCTGCGTGTGCGCACCCCCTTCGTGACGGCCGAGCCGCCCTCCTGGGAGCAGTACCTGGACTGGCGACGCACCGATGGCTGGACGCCGTACGCGCATCAGGCCGTCGCGTTCGAGCGGTTGTCCTCCGCAGGCGGCCGGACGCCCCGGCCGACGCTCGTCACCACCGGCACCGGTTCCGGTAAGACGGAGTCGTTCCTCTATCCCGTCCTGGACCACTGTGCGCGCGAGCGCGCCGCCGGCCGAGGCGGGGTCAAGGCAGTGTTCCTGTACCCGATGAACGCGCTCGCTACAGACCAGGCGCAGCGCATCAACGGCCTCCTCACCGATCACCCGGAACTGAGTAAGGTGCGGGCCGGCCTGTACATCGGTGACCGGGCGGCCACCCGGTACGGGCGGGTGTTCACCGACCGGTCCGACATGCAGGTGACGCCGCCGGACATCCTCGTCACCAACTACAAGATGCTGGACCTGCTGCTCCAGCGCGCCGCCGACGCCCCCCTGTGGACGGACGCCGACATCCGCTACGTGGTGGTCGACGAGTTCCACACCTACGACGGCGCGCAGGGCACCGACGTGGCGATGCTGCTCCGCCGGCTCGCCTCCGCCGTCGGCGCCTCGGAGCCGGGCCGCCCGCTCGGCCGTATCTGCCCGGTCGCCACGTCGGCGACCCTGGCTTCCGGCACGGACGCCGACGGCGTGCGGCAACTCCTCGAAGTGGCGACCCAGGTATTCGGCACCGAGTTCCACTCCGACGCGATCGTCGGCGAGCAGCGGCAGACCGTCGACGCGTTCGTGCCGCGCGCGGCATTCGACCCGCTGGTGCCGATCCCGACGCCGGACGAGCTGGCCGCTCTGCCCGACCCGACGCTCGGCGAGGAGGAGTTCGCCGCGCTCACCGAGGCCGTCACCGGCGAACGGGACACCGACCCGCACACTCTCGGCCGGGTGATGAAGCGGCACCCTCTGACCTCGGCCGTGCTGCACGCCCTGGACGGGCAGGTGCGTTCCGTGCCCGAGGTGCTCGACCTGATGTGGCGCAGCGGCGCCCAGTCCTGGGGCCGCACCATCACGCTGCGGCCCGAGGTGGCGGCGACGGCACTCGCCCGCCTCGTCGCGCTGCTTTCGGTCGCCCGTGCCCCGGAGTCCACGCCCGCCCAGCCGCGCCCCTTCGTGCAGGTCGAGGTGCACCAATGGGCGCGGTCCGTCTCCCGCCTCGTCCGCGGTGTGCTGCCGTGGCCGAAGGCCGAGTTCCAGTGGGACACGGCCGGCACACCGGAGACGTCCGAGCACGGGGCCGCGCGCACCGCGCCGGTGACCACGGCGACCGCGGGGCAGAACGCGAACCTTTTCCTCCCCGCGGTGTACTGCCGTGACTGCGGTCGCTCCGGATGGGCCGTCTTCACCCCGGAGTCCGACGACCTGGACGTCGAGGTCGACACGCACAAGATCCGGCGGGCCTCGGTCAGCCAGGACAAGATGCGGGTCCGCAACCTGATCGCCGCCACCGACGGCGAGGCGAAGGAGGGCTCCGCGGCCGCGCCCATGGAAGGCGCGGGCCGCGTCGCCGGGCGTGCCGACGCCAACGCGCTGAGCGTGAGCGGGGCCGGTCAGCTCCGCGTCCTGGACGGGCCTCAGCGCAGGCTGCGTCTGCCCGACCCGGTGGACGACTACGACCCGGAGACCGGCGCTCCCCGGCTGGCTGGCTCCGACTCCGCGTTCGTCCTGGTCTTCCTTGGGGAGACCGCGACGACCGCAGCCGAAGACGACTGGTGCCCTGCCTGCGGCTCGCGTAACACCATCCGCTTCCTCGGCACCGGCGCCGCCGCGCTCGCCGCCGCCTCCGTCACCCAGCTGTTCACCGGCGGGGAGCTGGACGAGGAGCAGGGCGAGACGAAGACGCTGATGTTCAACGACTCGGTGCAGGACGCCGCACACCGGGCCGGATTCGTGGCGACCCGTTCGTACACCTTCTCGCTGCGCGCCCTGTTCAAGAGCCACCTGTCGGAGGACGCTCCGACGGCGCTGCACGACCTGATCGCCGACGTGGTCGCCGCGACCACCGACCGTGCGACCCTCGCCGCCGTCGTTCCCACCGACCTGCACGACGTCAAGGGCGTCAAACGGCTGCTGTCCGGCCAGGGCCGCGGCGGGGACCACAAGACGTGGGAGCTGATCGGAGAACGCTTCGCGTTCGAGGCGCTGATGGAGTTCGGGTTCCGTTCCCGCAACGGCCGGACGCTGGAACTCACCCGGACCGCCACCGCCCAGGTGCGGATAGCCGACCCGGCCGCCGCCGTCGCACTCGTGCGGGCTGCGCACACCGCGCCGTACGGGAAGGGCGGTCAGCTGCCCGTCCCCGACGCGCTCGACGACGCGCAGTACCTCGGCTTCCTCCGGATCTTCCTGGAGCGGCTGCGGACCCGTGGCGCCATCGGCCACCGCTGGCTGGCGGGATACCTCAAGGAGGCCGGCACCAGCCGTTACTTCATCTGGGGCAAGCGGCCCGTCGGCATGCGGGCCTTCCCCAAGGGGATCGCCGCTCCCGTGTTCCTGCTGAGCGCGCCGAAAGCCAGGAGCGAGTTCGACTTCGCCACCGGGCGGCTCTCCTGGTACGAGCGGTGGGCACAGCGCAGCCTCGGACTGCCCCGCGAACAGGCCGCCGAGTTCTGGTCCCGGCTGCTGCCCGAACTCGTCGCCGCCGGACTGCTGGCCGTACGCACCCCCGAAGACGGCAGCCTGCGGATCTACGGGCTCAAGCCCGGAGCCGTCGACGTGCAGCTGCTGAAGGACGACGAGGTCAACCAGGCGTTCGTCCGCTGCCCCTCCTGCTTCTGGGAACAGACCGTTCACCCCGACCTGCTCGGCCAGTGGGACGGCCAGAAGTGCCCCGCCTACCGCTGCCGCACGGGCCGTCTCGTCGCCGGAAACCGGCCGGACGCGCTCGGTCTGCACCAGCGCGACCGCGACTACCGCGAGGACTACTACCGCAGGCTCTACCGCAAGGCCGGCACCTACCAGGTCATCACGGCCGAACACACCGGCATGCTCACGCGCCGGGAACGTGAACAGGTGGAGGGGGCGTTCCGCGACGGCAACGGGTTCAAGGACCCCAACGTGCTCTCCTGCACCCCGACTCTGGAGATGGGCATCGACATCGGCGACCTGTCGGCCGTCGTGCTCGCCGCGCTGCCCCGAGGCGCCGCCAACTACGCCCAGCAGGTCGGCCGCGCCGGACGGCGCACCGGCAACGCCTTTCTCCTGACCATTCCCGACCGCAGCCGCCGCGACCTGTACTACCTCGACCAGCCCCGCGAGATGATCGCCGGACAGATCGTGCCGCCCGGCAGCCACCTGTCGGCCGTCGAGATCCTCCGCCGCCAGTACCTCGCCCACCTCCTCGACCTCGCCGCGCAGGGCCGGCTGAAGCGCGCCGACGGGCAGCCGCTCGCCGCGATCCCGCCGGACGCACCCGCTCTGTTCGGCCCCTCCGGATACCTCACCGACCTCGTCGGAGCAGCGCTGGCAGGCGCCGACGACCTCGCCGAGGCGTTCCTCGCCCTCTTCCCCACCGGTGTCAGCCCCAAGGCCGCCGACGATCTGCGCGCCTACGCCCGACGCGGGCTGCGCGGCGCCGTCGAGGAGGCGGGACGGCAGTGGAAGCGCGGCGAGGACGAGTTGCGGCGCAGGCTGAGGTTCATCGACGAGGCCGTGCACGAACTGCACGAGGACGACGACGAACAGCGCCTGCGCAAGGTGGAACTCGAAGCGGAACGCCGGGCCGTCGGCAAGCGGCTGATGAAACGTGGTCTCATCACCGCCCAGCAGGCGCTCTGTGACCTCGGCCTGCTGCCGAACTACGCCCTCATCGACTCCGTCACCACCCTCAACGCCACCCTGTACTGGCCCGACGGCGCCCACCCGAAGACCGGCCGGGAACGCTTCGACTCCACGATGCGCCCCTACGACCGGCCGCGCCGCTACGCGCTGTCCGAACTCGCTCCCGGCAACACGTTCTACGTCAACGGCTACAAGCACCAGATCACCGGAATCGAGATCGGCAGCTCCACCCGGCCCGACTGGACGCCCTGGCGCTTCTGCCGGGAATGCGGCTACGTCCGCATCGAGAACGCCGCCGAGGACCGGTCGCCCTGCCCGCGCTGCCACAGCACCGGCATCGCCGACGACGGCTCCTGCCTCCACCAGGTGATCGAACCCGCCGTCGTCACTTCCCGCGGCAAGCGCGACGACGCTCGCATCGGCGACGACAAGGACGACCGCGAGAGGCGCTTCTACACCGTCGTCGACGCGGTCGACATCCCGGTGGAGGACATCGAGGCCGGGTCGTCCTGGCGGCACACCCGTGAGACGTTCGGCGTCGACTACTCCCGCAAGGCCGTCATCCGGAAGATCAACGTCGGCCCGCTGCGGTTCGACGCGCGCGCCGAGGACGAGCTGGCCGGGCAGGACGTACGGATGGCTCCCTTCCACGTGTGCACCGCCTGCGGAGCGGCCACCGCCGACGGCAAGCCCGTCTTCGACCACGACACCGACGCCCTCGACAGCTCCGCCGTCCGCAACCCGGCCGTCAAGCACCACCAGCCGTGGTGCCCGCTGCGCCGGGTGAAGAAGGGCCCCGAGGCGCCGAAGCAGGAGCCGGTGCTTCTCGCCCACCAGCTCACCACCGAGGCCCTGCGGATCCTGCTGCCGGCCGCGACCGTGCTCATCGACCAGAAGATCCACTCCTTCCGCGCGGCGCTGCGCCTCGGCGTCGACCGGCACTTCGGCGGCGACCCCGCCCACCTGGACACCACTCTGGCCACGATGCCCGACAAGGCCACCGGCGAGAAACGGCACTTCCTCGTGCTGTACGACCGTCTCCCCGGCGGCACCGGCTACCTCGACCGGCTCACCCGCCCCGCCGCCTTCCGCGACACCCTCGCCGACGCGCGCGAGGCGCTGATCGCCTGCCCGTGCAAGGACGAGGGACGTCGCGCCTGCCACCGCTGCCTCCACCGGTACGCCGAAGAGCGTCACCAGGACGACGTCTCGCGCCAGGAGGCCCTGGAGATCATCAACAGTCTCCTCGGCCCCGTCGACGAGAACGGTCACCCGTTGACCGACGAGGACGGTGCGACGCTCGACCACTGGCAGGTGCAGGAGATCGCCACGACCGAGGCGATCGGGCTGGACCGACAGGTCGAGTCGGACCTGGAGGCCCGCTTCCTCGCCGCTCTCCGCAACTGGAGCACTGGAGAGGACGACGCATCCCTGGAGGAGAGTGGCGCGCACAGCGGCCACCTCCGCTTCGCCGGCGCCGCGACATGGCGGCTGACCTCCCAGCGGGACGAGGAGTTCACCCGCACCGATTTCACCTTCGAGCGGAGCGGCGGCGCTCCCCAGAAGGTGCACGTCTTCCTCGACGGCCACCGCTACCACGCCACCCGCGAGCACAACCGCATCGCACCCGACTCCCGGAAGCGCGACGAACTGCGGGCCGGCGGAGCCCTCGTCTTCCAGATCACCTGGGACGACCTCGAACTCTTCGAGAAGGGCGAGCGCGCCAAGGCGCGCCCGGTGTGGCCGCCCTACCGGCGCACCGCACAGGACACCGCGAAAGACTGGTACGAGGAGTTCGGCGGCGACCGTGGTGAACTCGCCGACGCCGTCTTCACCAACCCCGTCGACACCCTCCTCGGCTACCTCCGCGACCCCGCCCGTACCCGGTGGGGCAGACGGGCCGCAGCCCTGGTCGGCGGGTTCCTCAGCGCCCCGGAACCACTGGCACAGAACGTCGACCGCGCGCAGGCCCGCGAAACGCTACGAGCTGCGCTTCGCTCTCTCGGGAAGGGCGGGAACCCGGCAGCCGACGTCGAACCCCTCGCCGGCGAAGGGGAGATCCTCGTCCTCTTCACCACCGACGAGCACGGCTTGCCGCTGCTCCACACCGTCGACCCCACCCGCGGGCCGGAAGGGACCGGCGGAGTCGGCTGGGGCGCCATCGCCGTACTCGACGACCACGACGACGACCAACTCGGCACCGCCGTACACAAACTCCGCTGGCGGTCGTGGCTCTACTGGTCGAACCTCCTGCAGTTCCTCGCCTTCACCGGCGGCGACGGCGTGCAGCTGGCCGGCAGCCTGGCCGCCGACTTCCCCGTGGAAGTCCTCCGCGTCGGAGGGGGTGCGGGTGAACTGGAGACGCTCACTGCCCTGCTGTACACGGAGACGGCTGGGGCAGAGGCGGCGGAGGACGGCCCGGCACGCCCTGCGCGGGCCGCGGAGCTCTCCGCCGACTCTTCGTCGGCCTCCTCCGTAGCCGAGCGGGCACTCGAAGGCATCCTGCGGGACGCCGGATGGGACGAGGACATCCTCGAACTCCTCGAAGAGGACGAGCCCGACTCCGACCTGACCCGTCTCGCCAGGAGCCTGGCCGAACACGGCAAGAAGGCCCCCGACTTCGGCTACGAGCTCGGCGACCGTCGCTGGCAGGCCGACTTCGCCTGGCCCGACCCCGGCGTCAAGGTCGCCGTGGTCGTGAACGCCGCTGACCACGACAGCGAGGAACTGCGCAAACGGGACACCGCATACGCCGGTGACGGCTGGACCCTGCGCACTGCCGCCGACTGGCTCGACCACCTCGACACCCTGCTCGAACTGCTCCCCGACACGGAAGGCCCGACATCCTGATGACCGCACGGCTCAGCCTGTACGAGAAGGCCGAACAGGAGCTGTACAAGCTCGACCGCTCGGTCAAGGGCAAGTTCTACGACTTCTGCCACCGCTTCCGGCAGAACCCCGATCACCCGGGCCTCGACCTCAAGCCCCTCAAGGGCGACGGCCGCGTCTACCGGGCCAAGATCGACCAGTCCTACCGGGCGCTCCTCGCCAAGATCGGCATCGACCCCGCAGGGCACGAGAAGTGGCTCGTCGTCGCCGTCCGACACCGCAAGCACGTCTACGAAGAGCTCTCCGTCGCGATCAACCGCATCACCGGAGAGATCGAGTTCGTCGACCTCTCCGTGGTCGGTCAGAGCGTCCTCCAGCGGGCCGGGATGACGCTCACCCCGGCCGAGCAGCCCGAAGCCGCGGACGAACCAGCGACGCCTGCGGCACCCGGCACGGCCGAACCCACGACGACCCCGCCTGCCCCGGAGGCCGAACCACTCCTGTCCGGTCTCACCGCCGACGACCTCCGCGACCTCGGCGTCGCCGAACAGCTCATCGGTCTCGCCCTCGCGGTGACTGAGAGCAAAGAGCTCGACGACCTCGTCTCCGGCGCGCCGCTCCTCACCAAGGACATCCTGTACGGACTCGCCGCCGGGCTGGGCCTCGACGAGGTGCGCAAGGAGATCACCGCCCCGGTCGAGGTCGAACTCGAGGAGACCGACCGGCAGGACCTCGACGCGGCCCTGGCCCGCACCACCGTCACGACTATCGACGACGCCCTCAAGGACGTCCTCGAAGAAGGCGACTTCCGTGCCTGGAAGATCTTCCTGCACCCCGCCCAGGCCAAGCTCGTCGACCGCCGCTACAGCGGCCCCTTCCGGGTGTCCGGCGGCCCCGGTACCGGAAAGACCATCGTCGCGCTGCACCGCGTCAAGCACCTCGCCGAACAACTGCCCCCCGGCCACAGCAGGCCGATCCTGCTCACCACTTTCACCAAGAACCTCACCACCGACCTGCGCGCCCGACTCGCCTCCCTTCTCGAACCCGAGCAGCTCGCCCGCGTCGACATCACGCACATCGACCAGCTCGCCGCCCGCGTCCTCAACGAGAACACCCTCTCCGGCGCGGGAAAACAGCGCATCTACGACAGCGTCGCCCTGAACACTCTTCGCCAAGTCCTCATCGAGCTCGACGAGAAGCGCTGGGACGCCGAATTCCTCTATGAGGAGTGGGAGCAGGTGATCCTCGGCCAGTCCCTCGGTACCCGAAAGGCATACTTCGACGCGCGCCGCGCCGGTCGTGGCCGGTCCGTGAGCCGTCCCGACCGGGCGCAGATCTGGAAGATCCTGGAGCAGTTCACCACCCGGCTCGACAAGGAGGGCCGCGAGACCTGGGGCCAGGCCGCCGAGCGCGCCGCTCGTTTCGAGAGGCAGCGCGCCGTCAAGATCGAGCAACGTCAGGAGTACAGGGACGAGATCGGCGGCAAGGACCTCATTCACCGCGACGACAGTTCCGGCATGTACTACCTCGGCCACCGCTACCGGCACGTCGTCGTCGACGAGGCACAGGATCTCCGCCCGGCCCACTGGAAGATGCTTCGCGCCATGGTCGCGCCGGGCGAGGACGACATGTTCATCGCCGGGGACACCCACCAGCGCATCTATGACCAGCAGGTCACCCTGGGCACTGTCGGAGTCAACATCCGAGGCCGCGCAGCACGCCTGACCCTCAGCTACCGCACCACCCGCGAGATCCTCGACCGCGCCATGGAAGTGGTGAACCCCAAGAGCGCTCAGATCACGTTCGACGATCTCGACGACGGCACCGACAACCTCGATGGCTACCGCTCGGTACTCCGAGGCCCTGCCCCGGAACTCGTCCCCTGCGACTCCTGGGACGACGAACTCGGCCGGCTGGCCGACGCACTGAAGGGCTGGCGCGCAGAACTCGCAGCCGGGGGAGTGGACGGCAAACCCCGAGACCCACGCGGCAACATCGCCGTCTGCGTCGCCGACCGCGAAGCCGTCAACCAGGTCATGTACCACCTGGTGACCGAGGCGGGCCTCACCGTCGCCGAACTCACCAAGGACGGCGCCAAGGGCGACGGCGACATCCACGTGGGCACCATGCACCGCTTCAAGGGCCTCGAGTACCAGAAGCTCGCCATCGTCGGCGCCCGCGACGGAGTCATCCCACGCGCTTCACTCATCCAGCGCTACCGTGCCGACCCCCACCGCCTCGCCCGCGAGGAGATCAAGGCCCGTTCCCTCCTCTTCGTCGCGGCCACTCGCGCCCGCGATACCCTGCGCATCAGCTGGTACGGAAAGCCGAGCCCGTACCTGCCCGACAAGAAATGAAGCCTCCAGCGGGGGATCGCCGGATTCCAGACGCTCGGGGCGCCCCAGCCGCCCGTCCGGAACAATAAGCGGCGATGAGTTTTCAGTCGTCTCCGGCTGCCCGGCGGGCCGGACGCCGCAGTTCCGGCCCGCCCCGCTGACCACGCGCCTTTCGCGCACCTGACCGAGCCGAACGCCGTCCTCCACCGGGCGGCGATGCGCGCACGTTCCTCGCTGCCAAGGAGCGGTTCGAGGTGCATCTGCGGCCGGAGGGACGTGCACGCCGGGATGGCGGCCGGCAGCCGGCCGACGGACCCCGAGGCGGTGATGAAGGCGCTGGACGCCCTGGTCGGTTGGGGGAACTTGCGGGCCGACCCGGACACCTCGCGGGTGACGGCGGTCGAGAACTTCTGCCGCAAGCGGTTCATCTACCAGCTCACCCGCGCCGGTGAGGCGACCGAGGCGCGGTGCCGGCTGTCCCCGAAGCCGTCTCCACTCCATGCGTGCCGGCGGGATGGGCGGGAACGGATGGCGGTATGGACGGTGACGCGATGACAGGAGACGGCCGGCGCCGAACGGTTCGCCGGAGCGGGTTCGGACGGGCCTCGGTGACCCTCGGGGTGGTGGCGGCCCTGGCCTGGAGCGTGACCGCGTGCGGCACGGACGACGCGGGTGCCGATACCTCCGCATCCTCCGTTTCGGCGGGTGAAGGAGGCGGGAGGGGCACGGAGTCGCCGCCCGGAGGGTCCGGGAAGGGCGAGGACGGTGCGGCTGCCGCCGGAGGCGGCGGCGCTCTCGACGGGACGGGCGCCGGCGCGGACGGGCTCGTCCGGTGTGCCGCGAAGGATCTGAAGCCCGCGGTGGCGCAGGCCGACGCCGCGGCCGGGAACGTCTACTACGACCTGAAGCTGACCAACGTCGGCGAAGGGGCCTGTGAGCTCCGGGGGTTTCCCGGCGTCTCGCTGATCCAGCGGGACGGTGGGGAGATCGGCGAGCCGGCGGATCGTGAGGGAGAGCAGGGCACGGTCGTCGAGCTCGAGCCGGGGCAGGCTGCCCAGGCCACGCTGCACACCGTCAACAAGGGTGTCGCCGAGGCCGGATGCTGGAAGCGCCCGGATCTGCTCAAGGTCTATCCGCCGGATTCGCTGGACGCCCTGACGCTCCGTACGGATGCCGTCCGGGTGTGCGGGGACACCTTCACCGTCGGTGCGCTGAGCGCCTCCTCCTGACGCCGGGCGGCGGCAGGGCCTCGACCGGGGCGGATCCGTGCGGGGCACCTGCGGGCCCCGCACGGAGACGGTCACTTCTCTACGGGCCGGTTGCAGCAGTCGCTGAAGCTGCTGGTCACGCTCACGACGCCGGCGGTATGGGTCGTCGTACGCGGCTGCAGGTTCTGCAGTCTGAGGACGTTCACACGGATCACCTCCCCCTCGGATTCCGGGAAACCGCGCCCGGCGGGGATCCGGAGCGGGCGCTCGTTTCCCTCGATGGGCTCACCCAACTGCTCGCGTGCCGCCGGGGCATGGGTGAACGCCACCCGGATACCTCCGGTGCTCCGCCCGGCGGAAGAGTGGTGGAGGCTGCGGTGGTGCCGGCGGGAGACTGGTGATCCGCGTGCAGCCCCGGTGGTATGGCGGGTGCGGGCGCGGCCTGGCGTATGCATCGGCGGCGGGCAGAATGTGCGGGGACAGCGACGCTTGTGGACGCGCCCCGGCCTGCGCAGGGCGGCAGACGGGCCGGCGGGCGCCACCACGGGGAGGGGGCGTGTCGTGGCAGTGGGCTTCGTGCCGATCCTGCGCTTACGCATACCGGGTGGGAAGCCGGAGGCCAGGTCGGGGCTGCAGCGCGCCCAGTCGTTCATGATCCTGGCCACCCTGCTGTACCGGGCGAGCCACCTGACGGCCGGAGTCGTGGCCGTCACCAAGTACCAGCGGGACCGTCCGCTGCACAGCGCCATGCTCGCCGTGGCGCTGGGGCTGAGTGCGCTGAGCTACGGGACGGCGCTGCGGCACGGCTGGTTCCGCCGGTGGCATGTCTGGGTGGACGTTCTCGTCGTCGGCTGCGCGCTGCCGTTCGTCCTGTGGGCGGGGGGCGGAGTGCCGGAGCCCTCCACCATCGGATGGGCGATGCTGCTGGGCGGTTCCGCGAGCGCCACGGCGGCCATCGCCTTCGAACGCCTGCACGTCCCGGCCGCGGTGCTGCTCCTGGTGGTGACCCACCTCGTCGGCTACCAGATGGTGGGGGCCGGGCCAGCGGTCCACGTCGGGCACGTCAACTCGCTGCTTTCGTCCGCCGTGATGGCCTGGGTCTTCTGGTGGTACCTGCGTCGGCAGGGGCAGTTGCTCGACGACGCCAACGCGCGTGCGCTGGCCGCCGAGGCGCACAAGGCGCGCTATGCCGAACGGCTGGAGCACCACCGGAAGCTGCACGACACCGTGCTCGCCACGCTCACCACCCTCGCCGCCGGTGGCATCGACGCCAACGCCGCCCAGGTGCGCGAGCGGTGCGGGCGCGAGGCCGCGTACCTGCGCAGGCTGATCGAGCAGACCGCGGACGAGGTGCCCGAACGTCGCATCGGTGCGGCCCTGGAGGAGGCGGTCGGCTGCGCGGAGAGCCTCGGGCTGCGGGTGACGGCGCGTTACCACCGTCTCCCGGACGTGCCGCACGAGGTGGCCGCGGCGCTCGGTGACGCGGTGCGGGAGGCGCTGAACAACGTGCGGCGCCACGCCGGCACCGGTCACGCCTATCTCACGGCGGCCGGAAGCACGGAGGGCGCGGAAGGCGGGCAAGGAGGCGGGGAGGTGGTCGTCACCGTGGTCGACCGCGGGCCCGGCTTCGACCCCGAGCAGTACGCGCCCGGTATGGGTCTGCGCGGTTCGGTCTGCGCTCGCATGGCCGAGGTGGACGGCAGCGCGACCGTGGACACCGCACCCGGCGAGGGCGTGCGGGTGGAGCTGCGGTGGCCGCGCTGATCTCGGTCGCCGTGGTCGACGACGACCGGATGCTGCTCGACGGCATGCGGTCCTGGCTGGCCGGTGTGCCCGGACTGCGGCTGGTGGCGACCGCCGCGACGGTGGCGGAACTCCTCGGTGCGCAGGGCCCGGTACGCCCGGCGCCGGACGTCGTCCTCCTCGACCTGATGCTGCGGGACGACTCGGACCCGTCCGACAACATCCGCCGGCTGGTGGGCGCCGGGAGCCGGGTGCTGGTGATCAGCACCGTCCCGGACGGCCGCCGGATCGTCGAGTCGGTCCGGGCGGGCGCCGACGGCTACCTGACCAAGGACAACGATCTGCCGACGCTGGTCTCCGCGATCGAGGACGTCGCCGCGGGCCGCAGCGTCCACTCCCCGGAGCTCGCCTTCGCCTGCGCCCACGACGACGGCCCAGGCCGCCCCCGGCTCTCGCCCCGGGAGCGGCAGGTCCTCCTCGACTACGCCTCGGGCATGACGCTCAAGGCCACCGCGCGGCGCGCGGGCATCACCGCGCACACGGCGAAGGACTACCTGGACCGGGTCAAGGCGAAGTACCGGCAGGCCGGGCGCCCCGCCTACACGAAGATCGATCTGGCCCGGCGGGTCCGCGAGGACGGCCTCGAGGCGTAGCCGGCTCCCCGCGCAAGCCCCCCAAACAGACGGCTGGAGACAGGGGGAGCGCGTTCCTATCGTCGTGCCCGTCGGCGGCGCCGGACGGGAACTCCCCGAACCTGCGGTCCGGCGCCGACCGCCGCCTTCCGCGACCGGACGACGTCCCGGGCACGATCCGGTGCGCCGCCTGAGCGGGCACCCGGAGCCGGACCGTACGGGACGGCTCGCCCGGCCCTCGTGCGTCCCTGTGTCAGGAGAGGCAGATGACGACTCCCCACCTCGGCAGCGCTGCCACCGCCGGCCATCCCGCTCCTCGCAGGGGGCGCGTGCCCCTCGTCGGTCGGGTGGCGGAGCGGGAACAGATCGAGAGCGCACTGGCTGCGGCACGGCAGGGCAGCGGCGGGGCCGTCTTCGTCACCGGTGACCCCGGTGTGGGCACGACGCGGCTCGCTGCCGAAGCCGTCGACGTCGCAGCGGAGGCGCATATGGTCGCGGTGCGGGGCCGGGCGCGCGTGCTCGACGCGAACGCCGCGTGCCGGCAGGCCCCGTACCAGCCGCTGGTGGAGGCGCTGCTGTCGCTGGGCCGGGCCGGGCTGCTGCCCGGCCGCGAGGCCCTGGGGCCGTACGCGCCGGCGCTCGCCCGGCTGCTGCCCGACGCACGGGTTCCGGGTGCCGCGGCGTCTTCGTCGCTCATGGTCGCCGAGGCCGTGCTGCGGCTCCTCGCCCTGGTCGGCCGGGGCCGGGGCTGCCTGCTCGTGCTGGAGGACCTGCACGAGGCCGACCCGGCGACGCTGGCGACCGTGGAGTACCTGCTGGAGCACGTCGAACGGGAGCCCGTCGTCCTCCTGCTCACCGTCGGGCGTCAGGTGTGTGCCGCGGCGGGCCTGGCCTTCCGGGCGCGTCAGCGCGGCACGGCCACGACCCTCGACCTGCGCCCCCTGGACCGTGCGGAGGTGCGGCTTCTCGTCGCGGCCGAACAGGGGGTCAGCCCGGAGGAGGCCGACCCGGACGTCGTCGACCGGGCGGCGACGGACTGCGGCGGCCTGCCGTTCGTGGTGCGGGAGTGGCTGCACGACCACTCCCGCGGAGCTTCCGGCGCCGGGGCGCCGGCAGTGCCCGCAGCCGTGGTGGAGAGCGTTCGCCGCCGGATGGAGGGGATCGGCCCGGTGGGTGTGGAACTGATGCGTACCGGGGCGGTGTTCGGTGGGCGCTTCCCGGTGGCGGTGGTGCAGCATGCGCTCGGCTGCACGCACGCCGAACTGTCCGCGCTCCTGCACGAGGGCGTCGCCGCCGCGCTGCTCGCACCGCCGGGCGCAGGGGGAGCCCCGTGGTACGCCTTTCGTTACCCGCTGGTGGCGGGGGCGGTGCTCGGCGGCGTCGGGCCCGGCGAACGGGCCGGGTACGCGCGCCGCGCGGTCCGCGCCCTCGCCGACCTGTACCCGGCACTGCCCGGGGCGTGGTGCGGGCACGCCGCCGCACTGCACGAACGCGCGGGTGACGCGGCCGAGGCCGTCCGCCTGTACGGCGAGGCGGGGAGGCGGGCGCTGTCCGAGGGCGTGCTGGACCGGGCCGTTGACCTGCTCGCCCGGGCACAGGAACTCGCCGACGACGCAAGCACGCCCGAAGAGCGCGCGGACGTGCTGGAACTCCTGCTCGACGCCGTCGCCCGCTCCGGCAGGCTGGACCGGCTCCCCGCGTCGGCGACCGGCCCCACCTGCCCGGACGGCCTGGGTGTGCCGGCCCTGCGCAGGGCCGGGCTCCACGCGCGGCTGGCCGGCGTCGCGGACCTTGCGGGACGGCCGTCGGAGGCGCTGCGGCACCTGGACATCGCCCGCTTGCTGCTCGGGGACGCGCCCTCCGACGCCTGCGCCGCCCTCGTGGACGTGACGGCCGCGCAGGTGGAACTGAGCAGACGCGCCCCCGAACGGATGCGCACCGCAGCGGAGTTCGCACGCCGCGGCCTCGCGGCGGCCGGGCGCGCCGACCTCCCGGAACTGGCCGGGCGGGCACGCCTGGTGCTGGCGCGCGTGCTCCTGCAACGGGACGGGGAGGCCGCGGCCGGACACCTCGCACGGGCGCGCGTGCTCGCTCACACGCACCGGATTCCCGCCCTCGCGGCGGAGGCCGAAGTGGGTCTGGCCGCGATCACCTCACGCGTCGACGGAGACCTCACCCGACTCGAGGGGGCCCGGCAGGAGGCGCTGCACACCGGTGTCGTGCCGCTCGTCCACGAGGCCGACCTCCTCCTGGCCCTCGAACAGATCCAGCGCGGCGACTTCGAGTCGGCCGGAGGCCGGATCCGTGAGCGGATCGCCGATGCGACGCGGCTGCGGCTGGGGCGGTCCCTGGCCGAACTGTGGCTGGCGGAGGCGGTGCGCCACGCCCACCAGGGCCGACGGGACGACATGGAGGAGGCGCTGGAGGCCCTCGCCCCGCTCGTCGACGCGGCGCCGGGAGCGCTGCCGAGGTCGTACGGGCTGGCGCGCGCCTTCTGCGCGCTGCTGGAGGAGCGACACGACGTCGCCGAACGCGAGTTCGCGCACGCGCTCGTGTACGACGCGGAGAACCCGTCGAGCGGCGACTTCGGCCGGTACGGCATCGTCCTGCTGCTGGGGGTGCTGTCCGGGCGCATGGCGTGGCCGCACCATGCGAGCGTGGTGGCCGTCAGCGCCGCCGGCACGCGCTGGAACCGGCAGTTCGCGGGCATGGCGCACGCCGTGCTGCTGGGCCGTGAGGGCCGGGCGGGCGAGGCGACCGCCGCCGCGGCCGACGCCCTGGAGGCGGCCGCGCCGCATCCCGTGGCCCGCGCCCTGTGCCGGCGCCTCGTCGCGCAGTCGGCGTACGACCACGGTTGGGGCGCGCCCGTGGACTGGCTGCGGGAGGCGGAGGACTACTTCCACGGTGCGGGCGTCTCCGCGGTCGCCGGTGCCTGCCGGGTGCTGCTGCGGGGCTTGGGCGCGCCGGTCCGGCAGCGGCGTTCGGGCACCGGGAGCGTGCCCCCGGCGCTGCGCCGGTACGGGATCACGGCCCGGGAGTTCGAGGTGGCGCGGCTGCTCGCGGACCGGATCCGCAACAAGGACATCGCCGCCCGGCTGTGCATCTCCCTGCGCACGGTCGAGAAGCACGTGTCCAGCCTCCTGCAGAAGACCGGCCACCCGGACCGGGGAGCCTTCGCCGCGGCCGCCCGCGAGCTGCCCGGCGGGTTCGCCGGGGCCGGCGGGGCCGATGGGTCCTCCGGGTACGGCGGGTCCTGCTTCCCGGGACCGGGGTCCTCATGGGGAGCGCGGCGTTCCGCGCCGTGAGCAGGACCCCTCCGGGTCGCGCCGTGAGCAGGACCCCTCCGGGGAGGGAGGGGCCGGGCCGGCGCGGCGGTCTCGCCGCGCCGGCCCTCGCTCAGCCCACGGGGCTCGCGCCCGGAGCGCCGACCGGCATCCCCGAGTCCCGGCCCGCAGTCTCGGGCCGGGCCTCTCCGCCGTTTCCCGCAGGGGCGGGTGCCGCCAGGTTCGCCACCCGGTCGAACCGGTCGTCGAGGTCATCGTCCCCGTGGTGCACGACCAGCAGGCCGGCTCCCGCCGTCCGTTCCAGCAGCGTCCGCAGGACGAGTTCCCTGCTCTCCTCGTCCAGGTTGGCGAACGGCTCGTCGGCGAGGTAGAGGTCGGCCTCCTCGCACAGCAGGGCGGCGATCCCCACCCGTTGCCGCTGGCCGGACGACAGCTCCGAGGGCAGTTGACCGGCGAGGGCCTCCAGGCCCATCGCGGCCCGGAGCTGCTCGTCGGCGACGAGGTCCCGCACGGGGAGGGGCGGCAGGTTCACGGGGGCGGTCAGGCTCGCCACCCGGCGCGGCAGGGTCACCGTCCCGGTGTCCGGGGCGAGCGTTCCGGCGATGAGGTGCAGGAGCGTGGTCTTCCCGCAGCCGTTGGGGCCGCGGAGCAGCACGCGTTCGCCGGGGGCCAGCGTGAAATCGGCGACCGAGACCTCCGCCCCGTCGCCGAAGCCGATCCGCGCCCCGCCGACCACGACCAGGGCGCCGTCCTCGTGGTAGGGGACGGGCCGGGACGCGCGCAGCGACTCGATGCGCTTCAGCACGGCGGCACTCCGGCGGGTCTGCGGGATCATGTTGATGAGGTCGAAGATGCCGGTGACCGCCCGCCACAGCGAGTTGACGAAGGCGAGGAAGCTGCCGAACGTCATCCTGCCGGAGAAGACGAAGAACGCGCCGATGATCATCGAAGCGGTGTCGGACAGGTTCATCACCAGGTCGCTGAGGGTCCGCTGCTTCAGCGCCAGCCGGTAGTTGACGAAGGTGAGGCCGAGGAAACCGCGGAGTGCCTGTCGGTTCACCGCGCGGGTCCGGGGCTGGAGCATGACCAGGCCGCGGAGGGCATGGAAGGACTGGAGTGTCCGGGTCAGCTTCTCGATGTACCCGGCCTCCGCCTCCCGCTCGGGGTCGGTGTTGGTCTCGATCTTCTTGGCGAGACGGTTGCTGACGAGCACCAGCGGCGGCACGATGATCAGCAGGATGAGGCTGGCCTGCCAGGACAGGTACAGCAGCACTCCGATGAACACCACGGACGCGACGGCCTGTTTCGCGATGCGGATGCAGACGTCGATCGCCGGAAGGACGCCCTCGTGGGCGTCGTTGTGGATGCGGCTGACGTAGGACGCGCTGCCCTTCTCCGACATCGTGCGCCCGTCGAGGGCGAGGGCCCGCTCCAGCAGCTCCGTCTGCAGCACCAGCATGAACGCGTTCTCGCAGTGCTTGCGCCACGAGGAGGCCCAGTAGCCGCCGATGTTGAGGGTGAGTCCCAGGGCCAGGTAGCCGCAGCCGAGGAGCAGGAAGCGCCGGAAGTCGCCGGCCACGATGGCCTGGTCGAAGAGCGCCTTGAGCATGAGCGGATGCAGCAGGGCCTCCAGCCCGCTCATCGCCGTCTCGGCGAGCCCGACCAGGACGAAGCGGGTCCGATGCCCCCGCAGCGTGTACCACAGCTCGTTCACGAGGCCACCTCGTCCAGCAGGAAGTCGCCGCCGCCGCCGTGATTGGCGCGGTGGAGGGCGCGGAGCACGCCCGCTGAGCCCGTCGAGTAGTCGCAGGCGCAGCGCAGCAGGCCCTCGCCCGGAACGCCCAGGAGGGTCACTCCTTCGGGACGCGGGAGCGCGAAGCGCTCGGCGGGCTCGAAGAGGAACACCTGCCGGACGAAGTCGAGCTGCCGCAGGGCGGTGTCCCGGTACGTCGTGTCGCCGGTGGCCTCTGCCGCGTCGAGCAGGGCGTCGGCGACGCCGCTGAGCCCGAAGGTGTATCCGGCCAGTACCGACTGCCTGATGTCCAGCCCCCGCAGAATCGTCCGTGCGGCGTCGGTGTCGCCGTAGCGCAGCAGCACCTGCGCCACGCCCGCCGAACCCACTTCGACGTAGGGCTCCAGGGTGCCCTCGTGCTCGAACATGACCAGGCCGTCCTCGAGGGGCTTGACGTGGGCCATCTCCCAGGCAAGTGCGGCCCGTCCGAGCTTCAGCCAGCGTTCCTCGCCGGTCACCTGGTGCATCCGCAGCAGGAACATCGCCACTCCGGCCTGGCCGAAACCGAGACCGGTGAAAGGGTCGTCCTTCGTGAAGTCGTTGAGCCAGTAGGCGTGGTCGCCCTCGCGACGGACGGTGGCCTGCAGCGCGTCGGCGCTTTTCCGGGCGGCGGCGAGATCGCGGGGGTCGCGGCTGCGCAGGAAGAAGCGCAGGTTCGTCATGCCCAGGCCGGCGAGGCCGTAGTAGAAGGTGTAGTCGTCCCCCTCCGAGGCCCGGGCGTTGGCCTGGGCGAGCAGCTCTCGGGCGTGCGCCTTCAGACCGAGCGAGTCGGCGGCCCAGGCGATGCCGGACAGGCCGCTCATGAGGCCGTCCGGGTACCCGGACACGTCGAGGTCCGAGAGCCTGTCGTCGAGCCAGCCGCGCCACTCGGGCCGTATCGGCACACCGGAGGCGTGCAGCGCCCACAGCACCCCGCTCGCGCCGAAACCGAGGCTCAGCGGATTGCTGATGTGGGCGAACGGGTCGACGGGGAAGAGGGTGGGCAGGGTGGGGTCGGCGACGGCCTCCACGAAGGCGGCGACGCCCCTCTCGGCGTCCAGCAGTCCCGGGTCGCCGGTGACCACGGGCTTCCGCGGTGGTGCGGCACGTACCTGGGCGAGCAGGCTCTCCTGGTCCGCCAGCTCCTCGACGATCTCGGGGAGACCGATGCGCGCCGCCGCCAGGCCGGTGATCAGCTCGTGGATGCGGGCCGGCCAGCAGAGCTTGTCGGTGAAGATCCGGTAGGCGTCCAGGACGTCGGTGCGCAGGTGGGACATGGCCGCGATCGGGAAGACGAAGTACGCCATGGTGGTGGCCAGCCCGAACAGGTCGCCCTCGGTGCCGTGCTTCTCGAACAGGCTGCGGGAGAGGCTGAATCCCGGGGTGAACAGCTCGACGGGCTTCTCCAGTTCCTCCTCGCCTTCCTCGCCGCCCGCCCCGGTTTCGGAGAGCCGGCAGGCCTCCAGGTCGACGATGGTCACCTCGTAGGTGTCCGGGTCGATGAGCAGGTTGGCGGCGGTGAAGTCGCCCAGGATCACGCCGCGTTCGTGCGCGGCGTGGATGGCACGGGCCAGTCCGCGGAAGACGGTCAGGTACATCCGCAGGAAGTGCCGGGACTTCTCGATGTCGAAGCCCGGCCGGGCCAATGGGTTGTGCTCGAGGAGGACGGAACGGATGTCGGAGCCGTCGACGAACTCCTCGGCGATGTAGGCGTGCTCCCAGTGGCGGAACGTGGCGATGGGCGCCGGGTAGGAGCCGACGTCGGAGAGCCGGTTCAGGAAGGTCCACTCGCGGGCGAGGATGTCCACGGCGTCGTGGTCGCGGCGCGGATTGACGTTCGTGTGGGGGCGGGCCTCCTTGAGGACCACCTGCCGGTCGCCGTGCGCGGTGTCCTCGGCCGTGTACACGCCACCGCTGTTGGAGAACTGGAGCGCGCCGGTGACCCGGAAGCGGCCGTCCAGCAGCTCCTCGTCCTCGGTCTCGTCCGCGGGTTTCCAGTCGTCGAACGGCCAGGGCTCCCACCAGGGCTGGGAGTAGACGGGGCGGCGGTCGTCGGCGACGGGTCCGTCCGGCGAGACGATGTGCGGCATCCGCCGGCCGAGCGCATCGACGGAGTCGGTGGGAAGGAGCTGGCCGTAGCGGAAGTAGAGCGCCTTGTTGTCCCGGTACCGCATGTCGGAGAGCACGTACGGGCCCTCGGCGCCCTCCAGGATGCCGTCGAGGTCGGACAGCACCTTCCGGAACTCGTCGACGTCCCGGGGGTAGACGGTGATGAACTTGCCACCGCTGCCGCGGGACATGGCCTTGGAACTGAGCATCTCGAAGATGTTGAGATCCAGAGCGATCTTGAAGTCGACCTCGTGCGCCGTCAGGTACGCGAGGGCCGACGCGGCGACCTCGCGTACGTTGCGGTGGTTCGCGGAAACGTGGATCTTCCAGCCCTGATCGGGAAGAGAGGGGTTGAGCCGGTGACTCCACCAGATGCCGTGCCGGAGGAACCGCGCCCGCACACGGTCGTCCAGCGTGGTCAGGAAGTGGTCCTTCCGCGGCTCGTAGTGCGACTCGAGCGGGTCGAAGAAGAGCGTGTCGTTCCAGGCGAAGAGGAATCTGTTGACCCAGCGTTCGTTGCGCATGTCGACCTCTGTGTGGTCCGGGTGGCCGCCGCAGCGGCGGAGGGAAAAAGCGGCGTCCGGGCGGGCCGCGATGCGGCCGGCCCGGACGCCGTCAGATCACTTCGGGTCGTGGATGCAGCAGGTGCTGTGGCTGCTCGACACGCTCACGGGGCCGGCCGCGTGGTTGCTGGTGGTCCGCGGCTGCAGGTTCTGGAGCTTCAGAACGCTCATCAGTTCATCTCCTCGGTTGGGTGCGCCAAGCGCGCTGCTGTGACCGGACGGAAGTGCGGCCGAGCACGAGTCAACGACCTGGACCGCACCCGCACATGGGAGATCACCCCCCATATTCCGCACCGCCCTTCCGTCGAACACCCGCCGGTAGGCGGACGGCAGGGCGGGGCAGACCCGGAATGCGGGGGAGGCCCACCGGGACGTCGCAGGGAGAGAAAGCGGCGAAGACGGCCTCCCTGTGCACCTTCGCCCCGCCGCCGTGGGCGAAGGTCGACCTCGGCCACCAGTTCCTGCGGCGCGCGTGGGGACGGGGGCATGCCGCCGAGGCCTACGCAGCGGCACCCGACGGGTTCGACGGCGTCCTTCCGGGTGAGCCGGCGGCACGCGCCAAGGGGACCGCCGACGTCGGCTCGATGCGCCTCGCGGCGCAGCTGGGGTTCACCGAGGCGCAGCGCTTCCGGGCCCGGGACGCCGAGCCGTGGGTCCGCCTGCGCGGCTCCCGTCACGGCCTCCGGCTGAGGCCGGCGGGGTGGGCCCCCGCCGGCCGTAGGGGACGGCTCAGGCGCGACGGATCTGCAGGATGGCGACGCGGGCGTCGTGGGAGTCCACGTGCATCGGGACGGTCTTGGTCCGCTGAAGCCGGATCTGGGTGCCGTTGGTGCCGGGCACCCAGCCGATCTGGTCGATGCCGCCCGGGAAGGCGCGCTTCTCGTGGTTCGGGAGCAGCAGCGGCATCGGGGAGCGGTTCACGTCGCCGGTCCAGACGACGGGGAAGCCACGTGAGCGCCAGTGACCGATGACGTCGTCGCGGTGGGCCCGGAAGTGACGCCCCCACATGTCGTCCCGCCACCCTTCGTGGGGGTCGTCCTTGCCGTTCCAGGCCCCGGCCACGTAGTGGGTGTTGACGAACACGAACCTCGTCTGCGGATCGTCGACCCGGGCCAGCACGGCCTCGGTGACGACGCGGTGCGGTGACACGCCCGCCTTGCCGCCGTGGACCCGGGTGACCCGACGGTCCACGATGTCGTAGTCCCGGGGGATCGACATCGGCACCCGGTGCGCCACGTCGTCGTACTCGAAGATGTTCCGGAAGCTGCTGCCGAAGTGCTGGTTGATCGCGCGTGGCTCCACGCCGTCGTCGTCGCCCTCGCCGATCTCCTGCCAGCCCACCAGCGGCTTGGCCAGATTGCCGTTGATGGTGACGGCGTGCCGGACGGCGCGGACGGCCTCCGCCCGGCGGGCCAGATTGTTGCGGCCGATGTTCGCGGTGACGACCACGAGGCGTGTCCAGTCGGTGGCCGCCCGGGCCTTGCCGGTTGCGGCGACGACTCCGGCGGCACCGAGTGCTGCGCCGCCCCCCAGGGCCAGGGCACGCCTCCTGCTGAGCGCTTCCATGCTTGTGTTCTCCCTCATCTTCCGGCGGTCGGTACGTGCCGCCCTCGGCCGACGGGTGGTCGGCCTCCCCGTGGGAGGACCCTTGCACGAGTGGATCACGCAGCGGAAGAAGGCGTCGGCCGTTCGCTCGCCGGGCCGGTCGGCAGCGCCGCGACGGGGGCGCGGGCGGCTTGCCGACGCCTCGGACGCGTGTGCGCACATGTGTGCTTATGCTGAAAAACAGGACACAGTGACCCCGAGAAGTGAGCCGGGAAGCGCGTATGGACTCCGAGGCCGAGTACGAGGACGACACTTCTGCTGCGGAGGAGAACGGGGAGCCGGAGGGCTCCGGGGCCGTGGAGCCCCGGGCGGAGGATCCGGATGTGCTGCTGGACGTGCCCGGGCTGTCGGTGGACGAGATCAGCCTCGAGGTCGAGGATCTGCGGGCGCGGGTGGCGTTGCGGGCCGAGGTGCTGGACCTCCTCAAGCTGAGTGTGGGAGCCGACGTCGAACTGGGGCGGGTGCACCTGGACATCAAGGGCGTCGAGGCGCAGGCGCTGCTGAAGGTGCGGCTGGACAACGTCGCCGAGATCGTCGGCAGTGTGCTCGGCACGATCGACCGGAACCCGCAGATCCTGGAGCAGATCACGTCCGGCGTCGGCGAGGCCGCTCGCGAGCTGGGGGAGGGAGGACGGCAGGCGGTCGGCGAGCTGGGACGCGGAGCAGGCGAGGCCGTGGAGGAGGTCGGCGAGGGCGCCGGGGGAGCGGTGCAGGACGTGGGCCGGGGCGCCGGCGGGGCTGCGGAGGCCGTTGGCGAGGGCGCGGGCCGGGCCGTGGAGGACGTGGGCGAGGGCGCCGGCGAGGCCGTGGAGGAGGTCGGTGGGGGTGCCGGGGAGGCGGCGAAGGAGGTCGGCGGGGGTGCCGGGGAGGCGGCGCAGGAGGTCGGTGGGGGTGCCGGGGAGGCGGCGCAGGAGGTCGGCGGGGGTGCCGGGGGAGCGGTGCAGGACGTGGGCGGGGGTGCCGGGGAGGCGGCGAAAGAAGTCGGCGAGGGCGCCGGGGAAGCGGTGGAGGACGTCGGCGAGGAGACGGCCGAAGCGGCGGGAGAAGCCGGCCGGGGCGCCAAGGAGGCGGGGCGCGACACGGGGAACAAGGCCGCTCGGGGCGCGGCGAAGAAGGCCGCACGGGGGAAGGCCGCTCCGGGCGAGGCGCGGAAGAGCGCCGCACAGCGCGGTTCCCGCACCACCCGTGGCGCGCAGCGTCGCGCACGGCCGCCGTGAAAGCGGGGCGCCCCAGGGGGCGACGACATCGCCTTCGCCTCACGCGTCGATGCGCGGGAGCTCCGCTTCCACACGCGGCCGGAGACGGCGGTGCGCTTTCACGGCTCGCCCGGCCGGAAGTCCGAGTCCCGCAGCGAGCGCCGCAACCTGCCGGCGAGGATCGACGGGCCGTCCGACCACCGCGACGTGCGGATCGACTACCACCTGGTCAGCCGACTCGACCCGGAGACCTGGGCGGAGGGGTAGCACCCGTCCACCCCCGATCCTCGTGACCGGGATCACGGACGACGCCCTCGACGCCGCGACGCTCGCGGCGCGCTTGTGGGGCGGCGAACAGGCGTACCCGCTGGTGACCGGGGCGTCGGGCGGTCCCACCGCGCACGGCGACCGCCTGGCCACCCGCCGCGACGCGCGGTCCGTGTGGTGGGACCGCCGTGGCCCCTCCGGGCCCGGCATGCCACGATGCCGTCCGTGGATCTCTCATGGCTGATGATCGTTGCCGGGGCCCTCGTGGGCATCTCGGTCGGGCTGACCGGTATGGGTGGCGGGGCCCTGATGACACCGATCATGGTGCTCGTCTTCGGGGTGAACCCCACCGCCGCCGTCGGCAGCGACCTGGCGGCCTCGGTGGCGATGAAGCCGGTCGGCGCCTACGTGCACCACAAGGCCGGCACGGTGCGCTGGGACATCGTGAAGTGGCTGCTGCCCACTGCCGTGCCCGCCGGGTTCGCGGGTGCGTGGCTCATCAGCCTCTTCGGTGAGGGCGAGGAGGTGCAGCACAGGCTCGAACTGGCGATCGGTGCGGCGCTGCTGCTGGCCCTCGCGGGGATGGTGGCGCGCAGTATGCTCACCCGCCGCCGCAACGCCCTGCCGTCGACGGAGCCGACCCGCCTCAAGCCGGTGCCGACGCTCATCGTCGGCCTGGTCGGCGGCCTCGTCGTCGGCGTCACCTCGGTCGGCTCCGGCTCGCTGATCATCGTCATGCTGATGCTCACCCATCCGCGGCTGCGCGCCCAGGAACTCGTCGGCACGGACCTCGTGCAGGCCATCCCGCTGGTCGCCTCCGCCGCCCTCGGACACCTGCTGTTCGGCGACGCCAAGATCGCCCTGGTCGGCACCGTGCTGCTCGGCGCGATCCCCGGCATCTACCTGGGCGCCAAGCTGGCCACCCGCACCCGCGACGACGTGCTGACGTGGATCCTCGCCACCCTGCTGCTCGGCTCGGCGCTGTCGCTCTGGGGAGCCCCCGGCCCGGTCATCCTGATCGCCTGCGGCGCCCTCGTCGCCTTCGCGTCGTTCCGCATGTTCGCCGTCCCCGCCCTGCGCCGCCGCCGAGAAGCCGCCGGGGCCGGGGCTGCCAAGGCCTCCGGCCACACCGCCACCGACCCGGACGCGGACGCGGACCCGGAGCGGTCGGAGCCCACCACACGCCGCTGAGCACGCCACCGGAGGGGACGCACATGGCCACCGATGCCGCCTACCGGGCCACTGCCGGTGGCCCTCTCGACGTGGACCGGGCGTTCTACGACGCGCTCTCCGGCGCCACCGAGAGCCGGGAGCTCGTCGACCGCTTCACGATCCCGGTCCGCTCCGGGCGCGCCTGGGAGGTGCCCGCCGGCCACCTGTGCCGCCTGGTGACGGTCGAGGGCCCGCAGGTCGGGGACCTCAACGTGTGGAACCTGCACGACCCTCGCGAGCGCCTGTGGGCGTCCCGCACGCGCCAGCTCCAGCGCGCCCACGTCAGCACCTACGACCGGCTGTGGTCCACGCTGCCCTTCCTGCGCCCGCTGCTCACCGTCACCGGAGACACCCTCGCCGGGTACGGCAGGGACGCCGAGGGCGGTCGCGTCCACGACCTGCTGGGCACCCGCTGCGACCCGTACGTCAACCGCATGCTGACCGGCGAGGACTTCGACTTCCACTGCCACTCCAACCTCGTGCGGGCCGTGCTGCCGTACGGGCTGACCGAGTTCGACGTGCACGACGTGCTGAACGTCTTCCAGTGCACCGGGCTCAACGAGAACGACCAGTACTTCATGAAGGCCTGCCCGGCCCGCCCCGGGGACCACTTCGAGTTCTTCGCCGAGCTCGACCTGCTGTGCGCCCTGTCCACCTGCCCGGGCGGCGACCTGTCCGTGCCGCTGTGGGGGCCGGACGCCCGCGATCCGCTCGACGTCTGTCACCCGATCGGCGTAGAGGTGTACCGCGTCGATCCCGGCCTGCTCTCCGGCTGGTCCCCGCCGGAACGTGCCGCCTACCGGAACGTGCACGGCATGACGTCACCCGCCTGGGGCGACGGAAAGCGCTGAACGGCGACCGCGCCGCGTCGTGCCGGGCGATGATTTCCGGGCGGGACGGCCGTCCGAAGAGCCGTAGACCCCGCAGCGACGGATCGACGGATCGACGGATCGAGGAGCGAGTCCCATGCGCATCGTGAGCATCGCGTTCATGAGTCTGGACGGTGTCGTGCAGGCGCCCGGCGGGCCCGAGGAGGACACCGACGGCGGCTTCGCGCACGGTGGTTGGACGGGTCCGTTCTTCGACCCGGAGGTGGTGGGCGGCGCCTTCGACGACGCGCTGAACGCCGCCGACGCGGCGTTGTACGGCCGCCGCACCTGGCAGGCGATGGCCCGTGCCTGGCCGGAGCGTGCAGGTGACCCGTTCGCCGACCGGCTGAACGCGCTGCCGAAGTACGTGGTCTCCCGCACCCTGGCCGAGGACGACCTGACCTGGGACAACACCACCCTCATCCCCGGTGACGAGGCCCCCGCCCGCCTCCGCGCACTGCGCGGCGGGGACGACGGCAACCTGCTGGTCATGGGCAGCCCCACCCTCGTCCGCAGCCTGCTGGAGGAGGACCTGGTCGACGAACTCCGCCTGATCGTCATGCCGGTGCTGCTCGGCGGCGGCAAGTCGGTCTTCCCGGCCGGCGGCGCCCTCCGCACCCTCGAACTCGCCGCCAGCACGACCAGCCCCGCCGGTGTGCTGGTGTGCACCTACCGCCGCGCCGCCGCGGATGGCTGAGCCGGCCGCACCGGCGCCGGCGACGCCGGGCCCCACCCGCCCCGAGCACTGGGACGCCCACTACGCCGCCGGTCGCGGCTTCGCGCCGCTCGGCGACACCGAGCGGCGCCTTCTCGCGGACCTCTGCCCGGCGCGGGCGGGCGCCCTCGCGCTGGAGGTCGGATGCGGCCTGGGGGAGCTCGCGCGCCACCTGGCCGCCACCGGGTACCGGGTGGATGCCGTCGACTGCTCCGGCGAAGCCGTGGACCGTGCCGCCGCGGCAGCCGGTCCGGACGCCGCGACGAGGGTACGGTTCCTGCGCTTCGACATCGAGGACGACGACCTCGGAGCGCTGCCGAACCCGGCCTACGACCTGGTCGTCTTCCGGCTGAGTTACGCCTTCGTACGCGACCGCGCCCGCCTCCTGCGCGCACTGGGCCGACGGCTCCGCGACGGAGGCGCGCTGGTCGTCATCACCCCGGTCGCCGCGCGGACACCCGCGCACAAGCGGCACATCGCCCTCGACGAGAGCGAGATCGCCACGCTGACCGGAGGGTGGACGCAGGCGCTGCGCCGGGACGCGGACGGCCTGGCGATGCTCGTCCTGCGCGGCCCGGTTGCGCGGGACGCGACCACGGCGACGTCGACGTCGTGAGGGAGACGGGCGCGGGGACGCGCGGTGCGCGGTGACCGTCGTGGGCTGCTGCTGCCGGGTCGCCGACAGCGCCGCAGCGGCCCACGGCGCCGGGTCAGATGAGGGGCCTGCCGTTGCGGCGGGCCTCGGCCCACTCGCGGTAGAACGCCCGGCTGATCACGAACAGCACGCCGGCCACGATGACCGGCCATATCAGGATGTACACGGTCAGGGCGAGAGTGGTCACGGTGCCTCCGGGTTGCTCACTTGATCTTCACGGTCGACTCGGACTCGGCGTCGTCGATGCCAGGCTGTGGCGGAACGCCCGCCTCGACGTCGTGGGCGGCCGGTGCCCGGGCCGCGGCTTCGCCGTCGTCGAAGTCGCCGGTGCGCTGGGCGATGACGGCGAAGTCGAAGCCTTCCCGCTGCCGCGTGGACATGGCCCAGCAGATGACGGTGCTGACGGAGTAGGCGACGAGGGAGCCGCACAAGGTCGCGTACTCGTGCAGGGAGCCGAGGGCGAACGGGGCGGAGAGCGCTGTCGCCAGCACGCCGACGACCTTCGCCACCTTCGCGCCCAGGAAGCCGAACACCATCAGGCCCAGCACGACGCCGATGCCGATGACCGACAGCACGTCCACGGTGATGCCGACGGCTCCGTGGGCGGCTTCCATGGGGATCCAGGCGAAGCGGACCGGCAGGAACACCGCGAGTGCCGCGAGTACCGAGGTGGTGAACGCCCTTCCGGTGACCTTGTCCCAGTAGAAGCTGGCCAGCACCGGGAAGACGAGGGCGCCCCACAGCGCGCCGACGAACACCAGCAGGTCGAGGATGCTCAGTTGCAGGCTGGCGAAGGCGACGGCCGCAGCGGTCGCCACGACCATCGTGAGGCGTCCGACGAGCAGCATCGTTCGCGGGTTCGCGTTCTCCTTGCCGGAGATGTTCTGGCCGTAGACGTCGGTCATCATGATCGAGGACAGTGCCGAGAGGTCGGAGTCGGCGGTGGAGGACAGCGCGCCGATGATCATGACGAAGAACGCGGCCAGCAGCAGGGGCGGCAGATAGGTCGCGGCCATCCCCGGGATGATGTTGTTCAGATCGCCGCCGGCCGGCTCGAAGCCCAGGTACAGGGCGAGTACACCGAGCATGCCGACGCCGATCACCATGGCGCCGTAGCCGATGGTCGCGGTGACGAAGGTCGGCTTGATCAGGGTCTCCTTCACCGCGAAGAGCCGCTGCGCGATGGTCTGGTTGCCGATGGCGTACGCCAGCACCGCGGCGATGTAGGGGGCGCCCTGCTGCATGAACGCCTCGCTGGAGAAGAAGTTTCCCTGCTGCGGGGTCAGGTTTCCCGCACCCGTCTCGAACACCGCCGGGAAGTCCGCCGCGACGAAGACGAACGGGACGATGACCGCCACTGCTCCGAGCATCGCGAGGACCTGCACGAAGTCGGTCAGCACCGAGGCGCGGAAGCCGGACCACAGGGTGTAGAGCAGGACGCCCGCAGCCACGGCGAAGACTCCCTGGACGAAGGTGAACGGCGACAGCAGGGAGATCAGCACGCCGCCGGCGATGAAGTTCGACATGAGGCTGATGAGGCTGCCGACGACGTTGGAACCGGCGAGCATCAGCTGACTGGAGCGGCCGTGCCGCGCGTACATCACCTCTGCCAGCGTGTGGGCCTTCGGCGCGACTGCTCGGATGCGCTTCCCGAAGGGGTAGATGAAGAGGATCATCAAGGCGCCCCAGAGCCCGTAGTGGACGGGCCCCGATATGCCGTACTGGTAACCGGACGTGGCGGACGCGTACATCGAGGACGCCCAGATCCAGGTCGCCGTCATGCTGGCGGCGGAGATCCCGAAGCCGATGTTGTTGCCGGCGGTCATGTAGCCGTCGGCGTTCTCTTCCCTCTTGCCGATGCGGGTCGAGATCAGGAAGGTCCCTCCGTAGAAGAAGACCAGCAGACCCACTACCACCACGGCGCTGAACCGGGCTGTCTCCAGTCCGTCCACAGGCGCCACCTCCTCGTGCTCGGTGGAGCCCGGTCGGCCGCGGCTCCGGCACCGGCCGGGGGCCTGTGGGCGCGTTCTGCGCGCTGCGAGCGGCGGGAAGGGGCTCCAGGCCCGGCAACGGTGGCGTCGGCACCGGAACCGGGGGCGTTCACAACAACGTGCGGACCCTTTGAACCCGCAAACCTTCCGCACGTTAACAGCCTCTTTACGGCGCCACGCCTGTGGGCGGCTCCGGGGTCCGTGAGGTGCACTCCTGCCTGATTCGGGGCAGTAACAGGTGATGCTTGCACGTTCACCTCATCGACATGCCCGCTTTGTCGTGCCCGTGGTGTCCGTTTGCGCCTGCTTCTTTACGCGTCGCAGATGCGACGTCAATGTGCTTTCGGTGTGGTAGGGATCACCGGCCACGACGCGTCCGGGCCTTCCGCCGGGTCCACCGAGGCGAGGGCGGAGGCCCGTCCGGACATCAGGCCCGACAGCCCGGCGCCGGGGCTCTCGCCACCGGCGCCGGGCTGTCGGACCGGGCTGCCCCGGGGGAACTACGACACGATGTCCTTGCGGGAGAAGTTGCGGAAGGCGAGGGCGAAGAGCACCAGGGCGAAGGTCACGGACACCGCAGCGCCCTTGACCATCCCGCCCCACTCCACCTGAGGTTGCAGCGCGTCGACCCAGGCGAACTGCCAGTGTGCGGGCAGTGCTTGACGCCAGCCGCCCAGCGCCTCCACCGCGTCCAGGACGTTGCCGATGATCGTCAGCCCCACGGCGCCGCCGACGGCGCCGAGCGGGGCGTCGGTCTTGGTCGACAGCCAGAACGCCAGCCCGGCGGTGACCAGTTGGGAGACGAAGACGAACGCCACGATCACGCCGATCCGCAACAGGGTGTCGCCCGCCGGCAGCGAGCCGCCGGCCGGCAGCTTCAGCGGCCCCCAGCCGTAGGCGAGGGTTCCCGAGACGAGACCCACCAGGGGCAGCAGCAGCATCGCCGCCGCGCTGAACCCGAGCGCGACCGCGAGCTTCGACCACAGCAGCCGCGTGCGGGGCACGGGCGCGGCGAGCAGGTAGCGGAGGGACGACCAGTTGGCCTCGGAGGCGACCGTGTCGCCGTGGAACAGCGCGACCGGCACGACCAGCAGGAAACCGGCCGACACGAAGAGGCAGGTGGCGGCGAAGTTCGCACCCGAGGCGGTGGCGGTGTCCATCAGGTTGATGCGCCTGCCGGGGCCGTCGTCGGCGGGGCTGCCTCCGATCGCGAAGGCCGCGATGAGGATCAGCGGCAGCGCGCCCAGGACGGCCGCCATCGCGAGGGTGCGGCGTCGCTTGAGCTGCCGCAGCGCCTCCACCCGCAGCGGCAGCGTGCGCCCGGCGCGGTAGCCGGGCGCGGACGGCCCGGACGGCCCTGCCTTCGTGGCGGACGTCGCGGGCGCGGATGTGGCGGGCGCCGGTGCGCCCGGTCCGGTGTTCACCGGCGCGCTCATGCGGATGCTCCGATCAGGGTGAGGAAGGCGTCTTCCAGGCGGTGGTGCGGGGCGACGCCGCTCACGGGCACGTCCAGACGTACCAGTTCGGCGACGAGCGTCGCCGCCGGGGCGCCGTCGAGCCGCACGAGCAGCCCTTCGTCGGCACGTACGGCGGAACGGATCCCGGGCAGCGCCGCGATCTTCTCGACGGTCGGCTCGGGGACCGCGTGCTCGGTGGTGACGAGCAGGGTGTCGCCCTCGCCGGTGATCTCGCCGACCGGGCCCGCCTGGACCAGCCGGCCGCGGTCCATGACCACCAGGTGGGTGCAGCACTGCTCGACCTCGGAGAGCAGGTGGCTGGAGACGATGACGGTCCGGCCGTCGGCCGCGTAACGGGTCATCACCTCCCGCATCTCGCGAATCTGCGGCGGGTCGAGACCGTTGGTCGGCTCGTCCAGGATCAGCAGGTCCGGCATCCCGAGCATGGCCTGGGCGATGGCGAGCCGTTGCCGCATGCCCTGCGAGTACGTGCGGACGGCGCGGGCCAGCGCGTCGCCGAGCCCGGCGATCTCCAGGACCTCCTCGATCTGCGCGTCGGCGGCCGGGCGCCCGGTGGCCGCCCAGTACAGCTCCAGGTTCTCCCGGCCGGACAGGTGCGGCAGGAATCCGGCTCCCTCGACGAACGCGCCGACCCGGGACAGCACGGGCGCACCGGGCCGGATGGCGTGGCCGAAGACCCGGATCTCCCCTTCGTCGGGGCGGATCAGGCCCATCAGCATCCGCAGGGTGGTCGTCTTGCCGGCGCCGTTCGGGCCGAGAAGGCCGAGCACCTGGCCCGGCTCGACGCGGAAGGACAGCTCCCGCACGGCGTACCGGTCGGAGGCTCCGGCGTAGCGCTTGGTCAGGCCGGTGATCTCCAGCGGCACCTCGGCACGTCCGGGGTCCGGGGCGGGCGGCACGGACCGGCGGCGTGCGGTGAGCAGGAGGGCGGCGGCCAGCACGGCGCCTGCGGCGGGCAGTGCCCACACCCACCACGCCAGCCCCGCGTCCTCGGTCCGCACGTCCGGCGCGGTGGGCACGGAGAGGGCTCCCGTCACGGAAGCGGTGTAGCGCGCGGGCTCGTCGGGGGACGCGTACCCGAGGTCGGTGGCGGCCAGCACCAGCCGCAGCCGGTGCCCGGCGTCGACCTCGTGGTCGACGGCCGGAAGGGTCAGCTCGACCTTCCTGCCGTCCCGCGCGTCCTCGATCCGGACCGGGGCGACCAGCTGCGAGGGCAGGACCTGCCGGCTGCCGCCCGGCCCGACGTCGTAGAGCTTGCCGAACAGCACCGCTTCGCCGCTGTCGGAGGCCACCTCGACGTCGACGGTGGGCGTGCCGGTGATGCGCAGTGGGCGGTCCAGCGGCGCCGACTCGAACCGCGCGTGCTGGCCGGGGAAGTCGAGGGAGATCCCGACGCCGAATGAGGAGAGCGCGCCGGCGCCGCCGCTCAGTCCCGGGACGGAGGAGATGGCCGGCGGTGCGCCGCCCGCGGGGTTGGCGAACCGCTGTTCCGGTCCGGAGAGTTCCACCTCGCGGGTGCCGGCGGTGAGGCCGGGGTAGGAGGTGCTGGTCGCGCCGCGTGAGGTCACCTGGCCGTCGGTGGAGTCGATGCCGCCGGTGCGGGTCACGCGGAACGCCGGGCCGGTGTCCGCGTTCTCGTCCTGCTTGAGGTGGCGGTCGAACCAGGCGCCGATACGGGCCTCGACGCGGGCGGTCTCGCTGTCACCGCCGTCGTGGCCCCCGGAGATCCAGTCGACGGCGACCGGGGCGCCGTTGCCGCGGATCGCCTCGGCCATGGCGTCCGCGTGGGAGAGGGGGAAGAGCGAGTCGGACTGCCCCTGGACGAGGAGCGCGGGCTCGTCGATGCGGTCGGCGAACGCCGACGGGCTCCGGCTCTCCAACAGCGCGCGGGCCTCCGGGTCGGGCTTCCCGGCCACGGCGACCCGCTGGTACATGGCGCAGAGTTCCTTCGTGAACGCGCCGCACGCCGTGGGGTCGGCAGGCTCCGGGGTGCCGCCGTCCGCAGGAGACTCCGCAGGGGCCGCGGAGTCTCCTGCGGGGTTCGCCCCGGACCGTTCGCGGCCGTCCGCGGGGTCCTCGGCCGGCGGCTCGCCGGTCGTCGGGCCGCCCGGTGCCAGGCCGCCGGGGGCGGCCGCCGTACCGGTCGAGAAGAAGATCCCGGCCCACAGCTTCTTGAAGACGCCGTCGGGGAAGAGCGCGTCGGCGAGGTTTCCGTAGGTGATCCGGGGCGCGAGCGCGTCCACCCGCTCGTCGAGGGCCGTCGACAGCAGGGAGACGGCGCCCCCGTACGAGGAGCCGCTGATGCCGACGCGCGGGTCGCCGTCCCCGTCGCGCTGCACCTCCGGACGCTCCGCCAGCCAGTCGATGAGCCGGGAGACGTCCGCGACCTCGCGTTCCGGGTCGTTCAGGCCGATCTTCCCGGTGGACTCACCGAAGCCGCGCGCGGACCAGGTGAGGACGGCGTACCCGTCCCGCGCCAGCTGCTCGGCCTGCGCGCGGACGTCCTGCTTGCTGCCGCCGAAACCGTGCGCGAGGAGCACCGCGGGCCGCGGCCGGTCGCCACCCGTCGTGAAGTACGAGGTGTCGATTTCCGCCCCCGGCATGTCGTGCACCCGTTCCTGGCGGTGCACGGTGGGTGCTGAGTCGTCGGCGGACGCGACCCAGCTGCCGGTCCCGGCGAGTACGGCGACGGTGGCCGCGCCCGCGAGCCACCGGCGGCCCTTCCGCCGGAAATGTCGGATCTGCATGAAGTGAACCTCAACGTATGTGGAATCTCGGCTTCTGGTGGTCAACGGCCGCCGCCACCCCGGCGTTCCACCTGGCCCGGCCGACCCTCGGCCGGTGGCCGATGTCCCACCCTGCGTCGACTCGGGTACGCGGCCGGCTCCCCTGCCCCGGTCGGCGTCGCCCGACCGCGGGCGGACAGCCGTCCGCGTGCCGCCCCCCGGTGCCGCCCCGGCGGCGACGGCCGGCCGTCGAAGGGCCGGGCGTGGCTCTGAGATGACCGTCCTTTTGAAGGTTTCGTCTCGTGTTCGCCCTGAATCTGCGTCGAAGTCTCCACCGAAGGTTCAACGATACCGTTGAAGGTATGGATGCCGACATCAAGCCCACCACCCATGCCGTCGAGGCCGGCGCCCTGAGGGAAGTGCTCCCGGCCCGGCCCCGGATGCTCGCCCTGGGGGAGCCCATCCACGGCGAGGACGCGCTGCTGGAGGTGCGCAACGCCCTCTTCCGGCAGCTCGTCGAACAGGAGGGCTACCGGACGATCGCGATCGAGAGCGACTGCCTGGCGAGCCTCGTCGTGGACGACTACGTCACCTCGGGCGCCGGGACCCTCGACGACGTCATGGAGCGCGGGTTCAGCCACGGATGGGGCGCCTCCGCCGCCAACCGCGCGCTCGTGCGCCGGCTGCGGGAACACAACGACGACCGGCCCGCGTCCGAACAGGTCCGGTTCGCCGGGTTCGACGGGCCGCTGGAGATCACCCACGCCGCGAGTCCCCGCCACGCCCTCACCGCCCTGCACGGCTACCTCGCGGCCTGCGTGGACACGGACCTGATGCCCTGTACGGCGTCGGCGCTCGACGACCTGCTCGGCGCCGACGCCCCGTGGACCGAACCCGCCGCCATGAGGGATCCGGCCGAGTCGGTGGGGCAGTCGGCCGAGGCCGGTCGGTTGCGGCTGCTCGCCGACGACATGGTGGCCCTGCTCGACGCGCACCGGCCGCACGCGGTCGCGGCGACGTCCCGCGAGGCTTTCGACCGCGCGCGCCTGTACGGGCGCACGGCGACGGGCCTGCTGCGCTACCACCACGCGATGGCCGACCCCTCACCGGCTCGCATGACCCGGCTGTGCGCGCTGCGCGACCTGATGATGGCCGACAACCTCCTCGCCCTCGCCGAACGCGGCCCGGTGCTCGCCCACGCCCAGAACTCCCACTTCCAGCGGGAGAAGAGCTCGATGCAGATGTGGCAGGGGCGGGTGGAGTGGTGGAGCGCCGGCGCGCTGGTGAGCGAGCGGCTCGGCGAGGAGTACGCCTTCGTCGCCACCGGCCTCGGCACCCTCCGCCACCACGGTGTGGACACCCCGCCGCCGGACAGCCTCGAAGGACTCCTGCATGCGCTGCCGGAAGACCGCTGCCTCGTCGACGCACCCCGGCTGGCCACCGCCCTCGGCGACACCCGTCTCGCGCGCCTCGCGCGGCGAACGTCCCCCTGGTTCGGCTACGCCCCGCTCGACCCGGACCACCTGACGAGCGTCGACGCCCTCCTCTTCCTCAAGGACGTCCCGCGGAGCGCGCCTGCGGCCGCGGCCCGCGCCTCGTCAGGGCGGGCGTAGCCGGCGCTGACGCCCCGCCTTCGGCGGTCACCTGGGGCGTCGGTGGCGGTGGATGCTTCGGGGGCGTGGGGTCGGGCGGGGGGTGGGGGGCCGGCTCTGGCGGGCGGCGGTGAACTCCGCGTAGCCGGAGCCGGCCGGGGGTGGTGGGGGAGTGGGTGTGTCGGTGGTGCGGCAGGCGGGGCAGCGTGTCTCGTCGGTGCCGGGTGGTGGGGTGAAGAGGCGGGGCTGGTCGTGGCGTGTGGTGCATTCGCGCATGCGGGAGAGGCGTGGTTCCGGTGCGGGGGTGGCGGGTGTCGCGGGCGGGGGTGGGGGCACGTCGGGGAGGGCGTGCCGGAGTCGCCAGTGCAGGGCGCCGAGTGGGTTGCGGGCGCCTTCCAGGCCGTCGGTGAGGGCGTGGCGGATGTGCAGGAGGGAGAGGCCGCTGTCGAGCCATGGTGCGGCGAGTGGTGCCCAGCGTTGTGCGGTGCGGGCGGGCAGGGCGAGTTGGGGGTCGATGCGGCCGAGGGAGAGCAGCAAGGTGTGTGCGGCGGCGTGTTGCGCGGCGGGGCCGGGGCCGGGCGTGGCCACCGGTTCGTCTGCGGGTTCGGGGGTGGGGTTGGTGGGTGGGGTGGTGTTCTCCCGGGTGTTCTTCTTGTGGAGGCGGCCGACGGCCGGACGGGTCGGCTGTCCGGGGGCCGGTGGAGCGGCACTCGGCGGCTGCACGTCCGTGCGGGACGTCGTCTTCCTGTCACCGGGCGGGGGTTGGTGGCCGTCGCGGGCGGCGAGAGCTTCCTTCGCGCTGAGCGGGGTGTTGGCGACGAGCTGGACGGTGAGGAAGCGTCCTCCGTCGGCGCGGAGCGTCCACTGGTGGAGATAGCCCTCGTCCAGGAGCTGGCGTTTGGCCTTCTGGAAGGCGCACTTCTTGATTCCGGCGCGGCGGGCGGTGTCGCTGAGGCACTGGGCCTCGCTCGCGGGGAGGGAGAGCTGCCAGGTGAGGAGGGTCTTCGCGTCCGGTGACAGGCGCGGGTGGCGGAGGATGGTGTTCGGGATCTGCGCGTACGCACGCGCAGGAGGGATAACATGCCGAAGCATCTCGGGGACTCCTCTTAAGTCCTCTGGGGTGTAGGCCCCCGGGTCGGTGCGTCCAACACCTCCGGGGGCTGCCTCATGTTCGGGACGAGGCAACCCGTTCAGTCGGCACAGTACACCGCACGGTGACGGTGTGGCCATCAACCATTGCGCAGTGTGATGATCTGCCAAGGTGTCCCAGGTTCGACGCCTCTCCCCGTGTACGCATGGTCAGCGTACGCGCACGTTCGGTGGCGTGTGGTGAGTCGCCTGCGTCACGCTGTACGCGGTCGGGTGCGCGAGGCGCGCCGGCGTCGAGCGAGGAGAGGCGCGGATGACGACGGGTGGAGTGGAGACCACGGCGGGGGAGTGGGAGCGGGAGCCTGATCCGTCGGACAGCCTGCGGACGTTCGGCGCCGTGGTGCAGGCGTTGCGCGAACACGCCGGAATCAGCCGCACGGAGTTCGGGACGCGGGTGCGGTACTCCAAACACACCGTGGCCTCCGTGGAGTTGGGGCGGCGCATGCCGGACGCGTCGTTCGTGGACCGGGCGGAGGAGGTGCTGGGAAACACCGGCGCGCTGCGCCGGGCGGCACAGCACCTCTCGCGCGGCGAACCGGGGCTGGCGGTGTGGTTCCGCCGCTGGGCGCGACTGGAGAGGGTCGCGGTGAGCCTGTGCACGTACGAATGCCGGCTGGTGCCGGGCCTGTTGCAGTCCGAGGGCTATGCGCGGGCCGTCTTCGACAACAGCATCCCGCTGCTGACGGACGAACAGCTGGAGGCGCAGGTCGTCGCGCGGCTGGAGCGTCAGGAGATGCTGGCGAACCGGCCGCACGTGCCGTTCAGCTTCATCGTGGAAGAGGCGGTGCTCCGGCGCGGGCTGGGCGGCACGGACGTGATGCGTGGGCTGTTCGACCACGTGCTGGCGTACACCGCGCCGCGCAACGTGACGTTGCAGGTGGTGCCGCTGGGCGCGCCGTATCACGCGTGTCTGGACGGGCCGATGCGGCTGTTGGAGACCTCGGAGGGGCGACGGCTGGGTTACTCCGAGGGACAGCAGAACGGCCGCCTCATCGCTGACGCGAAAGAGGTGAGCCTGCTGCACCAGCGTTATGACACACTGCGCTCGCAGGCCCTGCCGCCACAGGAATCGCGGGACCTGCTGGAGCGACTGCGAGGAGAACTGTGAGCACCGACGCACTCACCTGGTTCAAGTCCAGCCACAGCGGCACGCAGGGCGACGACTGCGTCGAGGTGGCCGTGGCCGCCGACGCCGTTCACGTGCGGGATTCCAAGGACCTCACCCGCCGCCCCTTCGCCGTCGGCCGTGAGGGCTGGGCGGCGTTCCTGCGTTTCGCCGCCTGCGGATGACCCGCCGGACGGGCGGGCGTCGCGTCAGCGGTCGGCGTCCGAGGCGGCCCCGCCGCCGTCCGGATCACGCCCCGACGTCGCCGCCCGCTCACGGGCGAGGCGTTCGCCCAGCTCGTCGACGACCAGGCGCTCCGGGTCGATCGCGCCGGTGCGATACGCCGTACGTCCGACGACCTGACCGGTGACCGGCACGGTGACCAGCTGGAACAGCGCCACAAGGGCCAGCATCAGCGCGTAGGAAAGGGGCAGTTGCACAGCCGTTCCCGCGAGGACGAGCAGCAGCCCTGCGGTCTGGGCCTTCGCGGCTGCGTGCAGCAGGGAGAGCGTGTCGGGGAAACGCAGCATTCCCACCGCGCCCAGGAGGCAGAACGTCGCTCCGCTCAGGAGCAGGACGGCGGCGACGACATCGCGGACGGTCCCGGGGTCGGGGGTCATCGCATGCCCTCCCGGCGCTCGACGAGGTAGGCCGCCGTCACCGTGCCGACGAAGGCCAGCAGCGCGAGCACGACCAGTACCGGCAGGCTCGTGGTCTCCCGACGGGCGGCGATGCCCGTCGCCGCCCCCGCGACGATGAGCGTCACGAGCATGTCGAGGGCGACGATCCGGTCCAGGGCGCCGGGCCCGCGCAGCAGCCGCACGGTGGTGAGGAGTCCGGCGACGGACACCATGGTCAGGGTGACGGCGAAGACGACGTTCACGGCGGGTCCTCCTCGGGGCCGGAGCCTGGGCGGTCGGGATGTGCGGACGTCCCTCCGGGGCGGGGCTCCGCGCCGCGCGGCGCGAGCGTGTGGATGACGCGGTGTTCCGCGTCCCGCACCCCGGCGCGACGGCGCTCGGCGGCCGTGCGGTCGCGCACCGGAAGAGTGTGGACGTACAGCAGGCGCCGCTCGCGGTCGATCTCGACCACCAGATCGCCCGGTGTGAGGGTGGTCAGCACGGCCGTGGCGGTGATGAGGAAGTCGGTGTCGGAGTGCAACCTCACCTCCAGGACGGCGGCTCTCGTCGCGGGCCCGCGACGCAGCGCCGCCCAGGCGACCGTGGCAGCGGAGGCGAAGACCTCGACGACGACGTACGCCAGGAGGCGGACGAGCCGCAGGGGCCGCAGCGCGGCGTACGGCCGGTCGCGGGGAAGGGGGAACGCCGCCAGCACCGCGGCGGAGGCGACCAACCCGCCGAGCACGGTGAGCGTGCTGACCTCGCCCCACAGCAGCAGCCACAGCAGCCACAACCAGACGAGTGAGGGCAGCCGCCGGACGACCTTCTTCACCGTCCCGCCCCCTTCAGCACGGCACTGCGATAGGAGTCCGGGCGCAGCAGATCCTGGGACGCACGTGCCCCGATGTCCGCCAGCGGACCGGCAGCCAGGGCCACGGTGAGGCCGATCACGGCCATCCCCGCCGTCGCGCCCACCATCAGGCTTCCGGCGCCTCGCCCGGCGCCCGGCCGGCCGGTGTGGCGCCCCGCTGCCGGCGTGGTCTCCGCCTCGGGCCGCTCCGTGCGCAGGAAGGCCCGGTGCCAGATCCGCGACATGGCGTACAGGGTCAGCAAGCTGGTGAGCACCGCGGCCCCGGCCAGCACGTACGCGAGGAGAGTGCCGTGGCGGACGCCGGCCTGGAGCAGCGCCACCTTCGCCACGAACCCGGAGAACGGCGGCACGCCGGCCACACTCAGCGCGGGCAACGCGAACAGCAGCGCGACCACCGCGCTGGGCGCAGCCTTGCCCGCCATCCGGTGCAGCGCGGACGTGCCGGTCCGGGCCACCACGAGCCCGGCGACGAGGAACAACGCGGCCTGCACCACGATGTGGTGGACCATGTAGAGGATCGTGCCGGTGAGTCCGGCGACGTCGAAGAGCGCCAGGCCGAAGAGCATGAAGCCCATGTGGCTGACCAGGGTGAACGCAAGCACCCGGTTCACGTCCTCCTGGGCGATCGCGCCGAGGATGCCCAGCAGCATCGCCGCCACCGCGACCACGGCCACCAGGACCCAGAGGTCCGTGCGCGGGAAGACCAGGGTCTGCGTGCGCAGGATCGCGTACATGGCCACTTTGGTGAGCAGCGCCGCGAACACGGCGGTGATCGGGGCGGGAGCAGTGGGATAGCTGTCGGGGACCCAGAAGTGCAGCGGCACCAGCGCGGCCTTGATGCCGAAGACCACCAGCAGCAGCAGGCCGAGCGCGGTCCGCAGTCCCTCCGGCAGGGAGTCGACCCGGCCGGCCAGTTGGGCGAGCGTGACCGTGCCGGTGGCGGCGTAGAGGAGGGCGATCGCCGTGAGGAACAGCAGCGAGGAGACCAGGGAGGTGATGACGTACGTCATCGCGGCGCGGGTCCGTGGCTCGCCGGCGTCCAGGGTGATCAGCACGTACGACGCCGCGAGCATCATCTCGAAGGCGACGAACAGGTTGAACAGGTCTCCGGTGAGGAACGCCAGAGCGACCCCGGCCACCAGCAGCAGGTAGGCCGGATGGAACACGCTCGCGGTGCCCGGCCGTTCTTCGGCCGCGCCCTGCCCGATGGCGAAGACGAGCACCGCGAGCGCCACCGCCACGGCGACGCTCAGCAGCAGGGCGGACAGCCGGTCGGCGACGAGGGTGATGCCGACCGGGGCGTCCCAGCCCCCCGCCCGCAGCACGAGCGGCCCCCGCCGGTCGGCGAGCACCAACAACGCGACCGCGTCCGCGAGGACGGTCGCCAGCACGACGACGCTGGCCGTCTGCATCGTCACGTGACGCCGGGTCAGCAGCGACATCCCCGCTGCCAGCACAGGCACCAGCACCGGAAGGGCGAGCAGAACCGTCACGGCTGTCCTCCCCGCCGTCCGTCGGTACCGGGCACGTCGCCCTCTTCCACGGGCGGGACGTCCACCAGCGCCGGGTCCTCGCCCGCCCGTTCGCGCGTGGTGCCGATCAGACGGTCCTCCAGGTCGTCCTGCACCTCGTCGTGGCCGGAAAGCCGCCACGACCGGTATGCCAGAGCCATCAGGAAGGCCGACAGGCCGAAGGTGATGACGATCGAGGTGAGCGCCAGAGCCTGCGGCAGCGGGTCGGCGAACCGCCCGAGGTTCCCGGACGCAGCGCCGCCCTCCACCACGGGAACCCGTCCCGGTCCGCCTCCGGCCACCAGGAGCAGCAGGTTCGTGCCGTGGCCGAGTACCAGGAACCCGAGCACGATGCGCATCAGCGGCCGTTGCAGCATCAGGTAGAAGCCGACCGCGAACAGCACTCCCACGGTGAGGGCCATGGTCACGTCGAGAGTTCTCATGCGGTGCGGTCCTCCAGTGACGTGCCCACGGCCGACAGCAGTTTCAGGGTGACGCCGACGACCACCAGGTAGACGCCGACGTCGAAGAAGAGGCTGGTGGCGAACTTCAGGTCACCCAGCAGGGGAAGGTGCGCCGTGACGAGGGTGCTGGTGAGCATCGGCGCGCCCGCCGCCATCGGCAGCAGCGCGGTGACGGCCGCGACCGCCAGCCCGCCGCCCGCAACCGCGCCCGGGCGCACCGGAAGGGTGAGGCCCAGATCGGCCCGGCCGCCCACCAGATAGCGCAGCACCAGCGCCTGGCCGGCCACCAGGCCCCCGGCGAAGCCTCCGCCGGGCCGGTAGTGACCGGAGAACAGCAGGAACAGGGAGAACACCACGATGGACAGGAAGAGCAGGCGGGTGACCACCTCCAGCAGCACGGACCGCTCGAAGCCGGGCCGTTCGTGCGCTCCGGGGAGCCACCTTCCCCGGGGTTCGTCCCAGTGCGCCCGCGCCCCGGCTGCTCGTCGGTCCCCCGCCCGCCGCGCCGGACCGGAAACCGCCGAGGGCCGCGAGGGCAGGACTTCCCCGCTGCGTCCCCTGACCTGGACGAGGCTCACCACGCCGATCGCCGTCACCAGCAGAACGGAGATCTCCCCGAGCGTGTCCAGGGCACGAAACTCGACCACGACGGCGTTCACCGCGTTGTAGGCGCCCGTCTCCTTCAGCCGCAGCAGCAACTCCTCCGAGGCGGGCCGGACCCGCGGCCCGGAGGTTGCCGCCAGGGCGAAGAAGGCCACCAGCACGCCGACGCCGACGGACACCGCCCCGCGGAGGGTGCGCACCCTCCGAGCGGTGTGTCCCGGCGTGAACCGGGCCGGCATCCGCCGCAGCACCAGCACGACCACGACCAGCGTCATCGTCTCGACCAGGAACTGCGTCAGGGCCAGGTCCGGCGCGCCGTGCACCAGGAACAGCCCCGCCACGCCGTACCCGACCGCGCCGACCAGCAGCACGCCCGTCAGCCGGTGGGTGATGCCGACGACGGCGACGGCGGCGGCCACCACCACGAGAGCGGGAGGCACCTCCATCAGCGACCACCACAGGGGCACGTCGTCCAGCTCCGGTACGGCCAGCAGAAGCGCACCGCCGGGCACCAGCAGCACCGTGGCCAGCAGCACGGTCAGATAGGCCGGAAGCGAGCCCGCCTGGGTACGACGGGTGACGCCCACGGCGACGACCCCCAGCGCCTGCACGACCGCGCGGTAGCCGAGTGAGGGGCCCGGGGGCCGGAATCGCCTGCCCAGCGCTCGCACCGCGCCACGGGCCACGGCGTCCCGCAGCAGGAACACCAGAACACCGGCGGCCAACGTCAGTGCGGAGAGCCCGAGCACAGGCGTGAAGCCGTGCCACAGGCTGATCTTGTACGCACCTTCCGGCCCTGGCGGAAAGGCGCGGGCGTACGCGGTGGCCAGGTCGGCGGTCCCCGTGTACCAGACGCCCAGCACCGCTCCGGCCGCGGCGAGCGCGGCCGTCGGGGCGAGGAGCGCGGCGGGCGGGGGCGAGACCTGCGCCGCCGAATCGCCCGGACGGCCGCCGAAGGCTCCGCGGACCAGACGGGCGCCGTAGGCGACGGTGAAGGCGGCCCCCAACGTGAGGCCCACCAGCAGCCCCTGCCGTGCGGGCAGCCCGTAGCCGTGCAGGAAGGCTTCCAGGGCCGTCTCCTTGCCGAGAAAACCGACCAGGGGCGGCAGTCCCGCCAGCGAGGCCGCGGCGAGGGCCCCGACCGAGGCGAACAGCGGCCATCGCCTGCCCACCCCGGACAGCTCCCGCAGGTCCCGGGTCCCGGCCTGGCGATCCAGGATCCCGACAGTCAGGAACAGCGCCGACTTGTACGCCGCGTGCGCGAGCAGCAGCACCACACCGGCGAGTGCGGCCGTCCGGGTACCCGCGCCGAACAGCGCGGTGAGCATGCCGAGCATGCTCACCGTCCCGTAGGCGAGCAGCCGCTTGAGGTCCGTCTCCCGCAGCGCCAGCACGGCGCCCAGTACCAGCGAGAGCAGCCCCACGCAGAGCACGAGCGGCCGCCAGACGGGCACCTCGGCGAAGCCGGGCGCCAGCCGGGCCACGAGATACACCCCCGCCTTCACCATGGCGGCCGCGTGCAGGTACGCGCTCACCGGTGTCGGGGCGACCATGGCGGCGGGCAGCCAGCCGTGCAGCGGCATCTGCGCGGACTTGGCGAATGCTCCGACCAGGACGAGCACCACCGCCGCGCCGACCGTGCCGCCCCGGGGCGGATCGGCCAGGACCTCGGAGATCCGGTAGCTGCCCGCGGCTTCGCCCAGCATCACCAGCCCCAGCAGCATGGCCAGGCCACCCGCCACCGTCACCAGCAACGCCCGCTCCGCCGCGGCCCGCCGCTCCGCCCCTTCGCCCCGCCCCGCGATGAGCAGGAACGACACGACGGTGGTCAGCTCCCAGAACACGTAGAGCACCAGCAGGTTGTCGGCCAGGACGAGGCCGGTCATCGCCCCGGCGAACGCCAGCAGCAGCCCGGCCTCGCGGCCCGCGTCCCGCTCGACGTAGGTGCGGGCGAAGACGAGCACGGCGGTACCCACGCCGCCCACCACCCACAGCATCGTCAGCGCGAGCGCGTCCAGCCGCAGGTCCAGGACCAGGCCCAGGGAGGGCGCCCAGTCGAGACGCGCCACCACGGGCTCGTTCGCCAGCACGCGGTCCGCCTGCACGGCGCCCCAGGTCACCGTGGCCAGCGGGACGAGTGCCGCGAGCAGCCACACCGCGCGCCCCGCGTGCCGCGCCGCCCAGGGGAGAGCCGCCGCGACTCCCGCGTGCGCGGCCAACAGGAACCACACGGTCCGTCCTCCCTGATGCGCTTCCGGGCATCATCGCTCGCCCGTCCGCCGGGACCGGGCCACCACGCGGTGCCGCACCGGCCACCCGCCCCGTTCGGCACACCCGGAGGGTGGAGTCGCGGCGTGACGGCCTTTCGCCCGGGCATGCTGTGCCTGCGGGAGACGGCGGACCGATGAGGTGAGTACCGTGCCGACGCGGCATCAAACACCAGGCGCGCCACCGCCCGAGCCGTGGCGGCTGGCCGGGGACATGGACGCCGCTGTGTGGCGGCTGCCGGTGCGGGAGGTGCCGCGATGGCGGCTGCCGCACGGGGCACGGCCCCTCGTCGTCGGCGGCAAGGTCACCCTGGTCACGTTCTGGGTGGACTACCGGCCCCCCGGCGTGCTGGCCTACCGCGAACTGCTCGCGGCCCTCGCGGTGACCCACCGCGGGCGGATCGCCGGGACGGCCGTCGCCGGATGGGTGGACGACGAACGGTCCCTGCGCGGGGGCCGGGAGCTGTGGGGCATCCCGAAGGAGCGGGGTGTGTTCGTCTTCAGCCGCGACGCCTCCCGCCTCCGGGCGCGGCTGACGACCGCGGACGGCGGGACCGTGCACGGCGACCACCGGACGGGCGTGCCGCTGCCCGGGCCCTTTCCGGTGCGCGCCCACCTGGTGCAGGACGTGGGCGGGGAGGCGGTGCGCGTGCCGCTGCGCGTGACCGGCCGTCCGTACGTGGGGCGGCGTGCCCGGTTCACCGTGGACGGGGGAGGTCCGCTGGGATTCCTCGACGGGCGCAGGCCCACGGCGACCGTGGCGCTGCGGGGCTTCCGGTTCGCCTTCGGGCGCGCGGCCCCCGGCGTCTGAGAGAGGCCCCGGCGGTGCGCGTGTCCGCATGGCAAAACGCGTTATGCACCTTACGCGGGGCCGTGCCAGGCTGCGTCTCGTGCTGGGGATAACGGATCTCCCCACCTACCTGGTGGGGCTCGCGCTGATCATTCTGCTGCCGGGACCGAACTCGCTCTACGTCGTGTCGGTCGCGGCGCGGCGCGGCGTGCGCGCCGGGTACCAGGCGGCGGGCGGAGTGGTGTGCGGCGACGCAGTGCTGATGGCGCTCTCCGCGGGCGGAGTGGCCTCGTTGCTGCAGGCCAGCCCGCTGGCCTTCGCGGTGGTGAAGTTCGCGGGGGCCGGGTACCTGACCTGGCTCGCCGTCGGCCTGCTGCGGGGGGCCTGGCGGCTCTGGCGGCGCCGGGGCGAGAGCCGCGCGCCCGACGCTCCGGCCGAGGCCGCAGCCGGCACGGGGGAACGGCCGTACCGGCGGGCGCTGGTGGCCAGCCTGCTCAACCCGAAGGCGATCCTGTTCTTCGTCTCGTTCTTCGTGCAGTTCGTGGACCCGGCCTACCCGCACCCCGCGCTGTCGTTCGTCGCGCTGGGGCTGTGGGCGCAGCTGTTCAGCATCGCCTACCTGTCCGTGCTGATCTTCTCCGGTACGCGGCTGGCAGCCGCATTCCGCCGGCGCCGCCGCCTCCAGGCCGGCGCGTCGGCCGCTGCCGGAACGGCGTTCCTGGGCTTCGCCGCGAAGCTCTCCCTGGCGAGCTGACCCCGCACAGAGCCCTGAGCCGCCCCGGTGGGAGGAGGGGCGGGCCCCGGGCCGGTGCGGCGCTCGCCGAAAACCCTTCGAGACGACGCACATCCCGCTTCTACGATGGGCCGATGCCGTCGATCAAGCAGATCCAGATCACCTTCGACTGCGCGGAACCGGAGCGCGTCGCGCGCTTCTGGCGCGAGGCGTTGGGGTACGAGGTGCCGCCGCCACCGGAGGGTTTCGCCACCTGGAGTGATGCCGACCGCGCACGGCCGCACGGGCACCAGGGGCCGGCGTACGCGTGGATCGATCCCGTGGGCACCGAGCCGCGGATGTTCTTCCAGCGCGTTCCCGAAGGCAAGACCGTCAAGAACCGCCTGCACCTCGACGTGCGGACCGGCACCGGGCTCGTGGGTGAGGAGCGCGTGGCCGCGCTGGAGGCCGAATGCGCACGGCTCGTCGCGCTCGGCGCCGTCCGCGTGCGCCTGCTGCCCGCCGACGAGGAGGACGAGTCCTGCCTCGTGATGCAGGACGTCGAGGGCAACGAGTTCTGCCTCGACTGACCGTTCGCGTCAGGAAATGCGCGCCAGGAAAGGGGCCCCGGCGGACGCCAGGCGTCCACCGGGGCCCCTCCTCGACGCGGGCTATCGCGCGCCGGCGTGGTCGTCCATCATCCGGATGATCCTGATCTCCCGGATGAGGCCGGGGAACTCGCGCACGAGCAGGGCGAGCGCCAGCCCGCCGAGCAGTGCGCCCTGTGCGATGAGCACGTTTCTGGCCATGGCCATGGTGACGCTCCTTCCTGGTACCGGTTCGGCGGGGCTCAGCCCGGGGGGAGGTTGGGCATGGTGTCGGACACCGGGTCGTGCTTCCTCCACTGCACTCCGGTGGAGCGCCGGGAGTCGGCGGTGCCGTCCGGGTGGTGGCCCGGCTGGCTCTCGTAGGGGCCTGCGTTTCCCTCGTGGATGCCGGGCACGTGGGAGGTGGCGTCCGGCTTGGTGTCGGGCCTTCCGACGCGTATGCGACCCATGACGGTCTCCTTTCGCTGCGTCCGTCAGTCGTCCTCGGTGAGTTCCGTGAAGAAGCGCTCGACCTCGGGCCAGACCCGGCCGCCGCCGGACAGGCCCCGCCACTCCTGCCGCACCAGGGCGACCAGGCGGAAGCAGTCGTCGAGCGGGACGATCCAGTGGTGCTGCTGCCCGCGCACGGTGTTGACGAGCAGCGCCTGCACGCCGGGCTCCAGCGCGGCGAGTTCCGGGTGCTCCTCGCCCAGCCGTCGCCACGCCGCGGCGTCGACCTCCGCCTGTGCCGGACCTGCCGGGCCGGGGAAGTGCGCCTCCACGCCGCCGTCGGCGTCCGGTACGAAGAACGCCAGCCCGACGGGCACGCCCAGGGACTCGGTGGACAGGGGAGCCAGCCGCCTGCGCCGCCGCGGCACCAGCCGGAAGTGCCCGTTGCTCGCCGCCTGCTGCTCGAAGAGCAGAGTGCAGGGCACGCAGACGCACAGCATCTCCCCGCGCGCGGTGTCCAGCATGTGCCGGTGGGTGGCGGCGACCGGGGCGCGGCACATGTCGCAGTGCTCGGCGGCGCGCGCCGCGCGCCGGGCCCCGGCGCCGCGCACGACCCGCGCGAGCGCGCCCGTGCTCATGTCCGCTCCCCGGCGGTCACCGACGGCGGGCGGGCGACGGTCAGCGTATCGAGGGGCACGAATGCCTGGTCGGAGCCGCCCCCGGCCGGTGCCCGCCGCACCTCGGTCAGCTCGGGCGCCACGCCCAGCACGGCCTCGCGCACCGCGTCCTCCAGCGTCGCCGCCGACGTCCCGCACCCCTTCGCCTGCAGGCGCACGGTCGCCACGGTGCCGTCGATGCCGACGAGTTCGACGTCCCCGCCGTGCTCCTGCACGCCGGGCCGTACGCGCTCCACGGCGGCGGCCACCCGCGCCTCCACGGGCTCGGGGTGGAGTTCGTGGAGCACCATCAGGTGGGCGAGCAGCTCGTCCGCGCCCATCCGCGCGCGCAGTTCCTCTCCGGCCAGGTCCAGGACGCGCGCCAGCGCCTCGCCGTAGATCTCGGCGAGCGTCTGCACGGCCGCGACGGCCGCCTCGGTCGTGGGGCCGGCGACGCCCTCGACGCGCCCGAGGAGGTCGTCGGCGCGGGCCAGGCGCTCGCCGACGGCCGCGTCGTCGAGTCGGCCGGTCGGCACGGCGGGCGGCACGGGGGGCGGCGCGCCCGTCGTACCGGCCGGGGGCGCGGTCCCGGAAGCGGCGCCACCGCCGCAGCAGGCGTCACCCATGGCCGGCCGTCCCGAAGTTCGGCGAGTGCACCTTCTTCAGCTCGTTGCCCTTGCCGAGGTACATGTGCACCCCGCACGGCAGGCACGGGTCGAAGCTGCGCACCGTGCGCATGATGTCGACGCCCTTGAAGTTCTCCGGGCCGTTCTCCTCGAAGATGGGCTGGCCCTGCACCGCGTCCTCGTACGGGCCGGGGGTGCCGTAGCTGTCGCGCGGGCTGCCGTTCCACGGCGTCGGCGGGTACGGGTGGTAGTTCGCGATCTTCTTGTCCTTGATGACCAGGTGGTGGGAGAGGACGCCGCGCACCGCCTCGTGGAAGCCGCAGCCGATGGCCTCGTCCGGCACCTCGAAGTCGGTGAAGACGCGGGTCTCGCCCGCACGCACCAGCTGCAGGGCCTCCTCGACGAACTGCATCGCCATCGCCGCCGCGTAGGCGACGAAGTAGGACCGGGCCCGGCCGCGCTCCAGGGTGTTGCTCCACTGCGGGACCTTCCACTCCAGCGTCATCTCCGGCAGCGCGGCGCTCTTCGGCAGCGAGATCTGGACGCTCCGCCCGGTGGACTTCACGTAGCGGGCGTCCACCAGACCGGCCAGCGCGGTGGACCAGAGGCGGGCGATGGGGCCGCCGCCGGTGTCGAGCGCCAGGTGGTCGCCGGACTGCTGGTCGTACCAGCGCGGGCTCATCACCCAGCTGTAGTTGCCGCCGAAGTCCCGCTTCTGCGGCATCGGGACGGTCGTCTGGTTCCACGGGTGGCGCATGTCGACCGGGTTGCCCAGCGGGTCGTGGGTGACGAACGGCTGCTCGTTCGTCCAGTCCTCGTAGAAGGAGCTGCCCAGCAGGATGCGCATGCCGAGGTTGATGTCGACGAGGTCGTTCGTGCGCAGCTCTCCGTCGACGACGATGCCCGGGGTGACGTACATCGCCTTGCCCCACTCGTTCATCGACGCGTAGCGGTAGTCGCACACCCGGTGGTCCTGCCAGGCGCCCCAGCAGCCGAGCAGGATGCGGCGGCGGCCGACCTCCTCGTAGCCGGGCAGTGCCTCGTAGAAGAAGTCGAAGACGTCGTCGCACAGCGCCACGGACTTCTTCACGAAGTCCAGGACGCCGACCAGCCGGGTCAGGTAGTCGGTGAAGACGGTGGGCTCCGGCATCGTGCCGACGCCGCCCGGGTAGAGCGTCGACGGGTGCACGTGCCGCCCCTCCATGAGGCAGAACATCTCGCGCGTGACGCGGCTGACCTTCAGCGCCTCCTTGTAGACCGACCCCTCGAACGGGTTGAACGCGCGCATGATGTCGGCGATCGTCCGCATGCCGTGGATCTCGGCCTTGGGGGCGGGGGTGCGCTCGGCCTGGTCCAGGACGCCGGGGTTGGTCTGCTTGACCATCGCCTCGCAGTAGTCGGCGAAGAGCAGGTTGTCCTGGTAGATGGTGTGGTCGAAGATGTACTCGGCCGCCTCGCCGAGGTTGGTGATCAGTTCCGCCATCGGCGGCGGCTTGATGCCGTACGCCATCTGCTGCGCGTAGTTGGAGCAGGTGGTGTGGTTGTCGCCGCAGATGCCGCAGATGCGGCTGGTGATGAAGCCGGCGTCGCGTGGGTCCTTGCCCTTCATGAACACCGAGTAGCCGCGGAACAGCGACGAGGTGCTGTGGCACTCGGCGACCTCGCGGTTGGCGAAGTCGATCTTGGTGTAGATGCCGAGGTTCCCGACGATCCGGGTGATCGGGTCCCACGCCATGTCCACCATCTGCGAGGGCTGGCGCTCTCCGGTCCCGGCCCGGGATTCGGTTGCCGTCATGTCAGTTCCCATCTCGTTCGTCTGCGTCGCTGTGTGCGGAGGTGCGGGGAGGTGCGGGGAGGTGAAGGCCGGTCGTCGCCGGTCCGCACCCGGGTCGGGCCGGCGGTTCAGGCGCGCCAGTGCGGGTCGTAGCCGGTGGTCACCGCGTCCTCGTTGTGCCGCCACTTCGGTTCCTGGTTGACCACGGCGTTGGTGATGCCGCGCATCCGCCGGATGAAGGCGCCGTAGGGCCGGATGAGGACCGACGACAGGCCGCCGCCCGGAGGGGTGTCCATGAACGGCATGAACGCGTCCGGGAAGCCCGGCATGGTGCAGCCGATGCAGATGCCGCCGACGTTGGGGCAGCCGCCGATGCCGTTCATCCAGCCGCGCTTGGGCACGTTGCAGTTGACGACGGGGCCCCAGCAGCCGACCTTGACCTGGCACTTGGGCGAGTTGTAGTCCTTCGCGAAGTCGGCCTGCTCGTAGTAGGCGGCCCGGTCGCAGCCCTCGTGCACCGTCCTGCCGAACAGCCACTGCGGGCGCAGCATCTCGTCCAGCGGGGGCGGCGGCGCCGCGCCGGTCGCGTGGTAGAGGACCCAGGTCAGGGTCTCCATGAAGTTCTCCGGCTGGATCGGGCAGCCCGGCACGTTGACGATGGGCAGCCCGCCCGCGGAGCGGTAGTCCCAGCCCAGGTAGTCGGCGAGGCCCATGGCGCCGGTGGGGTTGCCCGCCATGGCGTGGATGCCGCCGTACGTGGCGCAGGTGCCCGCCGCCACGACCGCCCAGGCGTGCGGGCCCAGGTGGTCCAGCCACCAGTTGAGGGGGAGGGGCTCGCCGGTCGTCTCGTCGTTGCCGAACGAGGTCCAGTAGCCGTCGCCCTCGATGATGTTCTGGTTCGGGATCGACCCCTCGATGACCAGGATGAACGGGTTGGCGGCCTCGCCGCGGGCCGCGGCCCGGAAGGGGGCGAGGTACTCCTCGCCGCCCATCGTCGGCGACAGCACCTTGTTGTGCAGGTTCACCTTGGGCAGCCCCGGGATGAGCCCCATCACGACGTCCTCGATGGACGGCTGGCCGGACGCGGTCATCGACACGGTGTCGCCGTCGCAGCTCAGGCCCTCGGAGATCCACAGGATGTCGACCTCGTCGAAGCCCTTGCGCCCGGCCCCGCGGGACGCCTGCCCGTCGGTCTGGGTGGTGCCGCTGTCTATGGTCATGTGGTCGGCCTCCTTGGCAGCCGTGCGCGGGGTCGGTCGGTGGCGGTCACCGGGCCCGCCGGGTCAGTGGTCGGTGAGGTCGCAGGGGTCGGGGGAGGGGCGCAGCGAGCGGATCGTGCCGTGCAGCCGGGCGAAGACCTCCGGAGGCATGGCGTCCACCCGGTCGAGGATCTCGGCGGCGCGCCGGTCGGTCGCCCGGGCCTCGCGCTTCTCCTCGTCGGTGAGCAGCAGTGTGCGAAGCGAGAGGATCTCGTCGATCTCCGCCGCGTCGTGCAGGTCGCCGGGGCTCTCCGGGGCGACCTGCGGGTGGTCGGAGAGGATGATCGGCGAGGACAGCACCAGGTCGTGGCTGCCCGGCTCGCCCGCGAGCACGGGGAAGGTGTGCTCGTTGCGGCAGCCGCGGGCGTACGGCTCGGCCCAGGCGGGCGGGTCGGCGAGCGACGCGAAGGCGAGGCCGTGGCCGCCGACGAGCGTGTGGGTGGCGATCAGCGCGTGGCGCAGCGCCTCCTCGCGGGGGGTGTCCGGGCCGACGGAGGTGTCGGTGTTCTCGGTGCGGATGCGCAGGCGGAAGGCGGGGCGGCCGGTGTCGAGAGGTTCGGCGGACACGGTGGCCGTCGCCGCGACGGGCCGCCTGCGGCGGACCAGCCTGCCGCTCCCGCCGGGCAGCTCCTCGGTCTCCTCGCCGCCGGGGGAGCGCACCGGGAAGCCGCGTCCTCGTCCGCCGTCGGCGAGCAGTTCCGCCAGCGGGACGGTCAGGTCGGTCTCGTGGGGCACCGCCTCGTCGAAGGGGAGGTACACCTCGCCGCCGGCCTCCAGTTGGTCCACCGGAGTGAACGTGCCGTCCGGCTCGCGCCGCTCGACCTGCCGCTGCTGCAACTGCAGGTGGCGCACGCGGACGTGCACCACGGCGTCGTCGGCGGCCTCGCACAGGCACTCGGTCTGCTGCCGCCAGGACTCCGCGGAGCCGGCCAGCACCGGGGTGACGGGGCCGTCGGCCTCGATCCACCGGCGCGGCGCGAGCAGCCCGAACTGCCAGCGGACCCGGTTCTTGCCGGAGGAGCGGCGGTAGGGGTAGAGGAGGTAGCCCTCGTAGAGGACGGCGTCGGCGACCGCGCTCGCCCGGTCGAAGCGCGGGCCGGGGTCCGCGACCGGCGTCGCGGGTGCCGTGCCGTCCGTGTCGTTCCGCATCGGGGCTCCGTTCCCTCTCCTGGGGGCTGACGGCGGCAGCGCGTCGGCACCCGGCGAACCTGCGGGACAACGTTCGCACGGTTCGGGGTGTTATGCGTGTTTTGTCGCTTTCGGGGCGCCCACTCGGGGACGTGGCGGGGTGTGGCGGCACCCGTCCGGCGGCGCGGCCCGCCCCCTGGATGCCTGGCGTCATGCGTGGCGCGGCATGGCATCGTTCTGGCGCCGGATGGCGCCACTTTGCGCCGCCGAGCAGTGTGCTGTTGTCTCTGGTGTCATCGTGGCGCCACTGAATCTGCGACCGTTCTCGCAGATCAGGGCGTGGGTGTGGGCGTCTCTCGCGGGATGGATGCCGTAAGGGCTTGCATGTGGCGCCATTGTGGTGTCACTATGGCGTCATGGATCTCACCCCGTATGTCGACACACTCCGCCGTGAACTCGCGGTGGCCGCCGAAGCCGGCGGGGAGGAAGCCCGTGAGCTGGCCGACCGGCTCACCGCCCCGCTGGAGTCGGCGACCCGGCTGGCCATGCTCAACGTGCTCTCCGCCGCGATGGACGAGATCACCCGCGAGCTCGCCCCGGGGTCGGTGGACGTGCGGCTGCGCGGGCTCGATCCCGACTTCGTCGTCACGCCGCCGCCCGGCGGTCCTGATGCCGCGGAAGCGGTGGCCCGGCCCGTCGAGACGCTCAAGGCGCCCGCTCCCGCCGACGGCGACGACGGTGCCACCGCACGCGTCAACCTGCGTCTTCCGGCCCACCTCAAGGCACGCGCCGAGGAGGCCGCGAGCGGCGAGGGGCTGTCGGTCAACGCGTGGCTGGTGCGAGCCGTCTCGGCAGCGGTCGACGGCGGCGCGCACCCGCGCCCCGCCGGAAGGACCCCCACTGTCGCCCAGAGCTTCACGGGCTGGGTGCGCTAGCCGCGCCCACGCCCGCCCGCCTTCCACCCACACCACGTCCCACCTGCAGGGACGCTCCAAGGACTCATGAGGACGGTACCGCCATGCCTGATTTCGACACTCCCGAGCCGATTACGGCCACCCTCCACGTGGGGGCCGGCTCCCTCCGCGTCGCCGCGGCCGACCGCGCCGACACGCACGTCGAGGTGCGCCCCCGCGACCCGAAGCGGAACAGGGACGTACGGGCCGCCGAGCAGACCGAGGTCGGGTACGCGAACGGCGTCCTGACCGTCAGGACGAAGGAACGCCGCATGGTGGGCCCCAGCGGTGCCGTCGACGTCGCGGTCGAACTGCCCGCGGGCTCCCGCGTCGACGTGACCGGCTCCTGGACCCAGGTGTTCGGCGAGGGCCGGCTCGGCGAGGTCCACGTGAAGATCTCGTCGGGCGACACCCGCCTCGGCACGACCGGCCCGCTCCGGCTGGTCACCTCCCACGGCTCGGTGCACGTCGACCGGGTCGAGGGGAGCGCCGACATCGCCACCAGCTTCGGCGGGGTGCGCGTCGGCACCGTCGACGGCCCCGCCGTGCTGAAGAACTCGCACGGCGCCACGAGCGTCGGTGCCGCGCTCGGCGACCTGCGGGTGCGTGGCGCACACGGCAACGTCGACGTCGCACGTGCCGAGGGTTCCGTGGCCGCGACGGTCGCCCACGGCACGCTGCGTGTCGCCGAAGTCGCCCGCGGCACCGTCTCGATGGAGAACTCGTACGGCGCCATCGAGGTGGGCGTCCGCGCCGGTACCGCCGCCTGGCTCGACGTGAGCTCCGAGCGCGGCCAGGTGCGCAACGCGCTCGCCGACTCCGGACCCCCGGAGGAGGTCGAGGACACCGTCAAGATCCTCGCCAGGACCCGCTGGGGCACGATCGACGTGCGCCGCGCCGGAGCCTGAGCGCCCGTCCCCGGGTGCCCGGCCCGGGGCCCTTCCCGGGCCGGGCCCGAGCGCCGGCCCTGCCTGCCGGGCACCCCGGGCCCCGCATCCCCTTCACCACACCCTTCACCTCTGTCTTCGACCAGGAGGACTCCATGCCTTCATCTGTCATGCCCACGTCCAGGCGAGCGGGCGAGGCGGCGCCGCCCGCCGCCGTGTCCGCCGTCGGTCTGCGCAAGTCGTACGGCGACAAGACCGTGCTCGACGGCATCGACCTGCACATCCCGGCCGGAACCGTGTTCGCCCTGCTCGGGCCCAACGGCGCCGGCAAGACCACGACCGTGCAGATCCTCTCCACCCTCATCGGCGCCGACGGCGGCCGGGCGCAGGTCGCCGGCCACGACATCGCCGCCTCGCCGGACGGGGTCCGTGCCGCCATCGGCGTCACCGGGCAGTTCGCCGCGCTCGACGACCTGCTCACCGCCGAGGAGAACCTGCTCCTGATGGCCGACCTGCTGCGCCTCGGCAGGCGCGACGGCCGGTCCCGGGCGCGGGCGCTGCTGGAGCGGTTCGGGATCGCGGACGTCGGCCACAAGCGGGCCGCGACCTTCTCCGGCGGTATGCGGCGGCGGCTCGACATCGCCATGACGCTCGTCGGCGACCCGCAGGTGATCTTCCTGGACGAGCCGACGACCGGGCTCGACCCGCGCAGCCGCCGCACCATGTGGGAGACGGTGCGCTCGCTGGTCGAGGGCGGCACCACCGTCTTCCTCACCACGCAGTACCTGGAGGAGGCCGACCAGCTCGCCGACCGGATCGCCGTGCTCGACGGCGGCCGGATCATCGCCGAGGGCACCGCCGAAGCCCTCAAGGCGCAGATCCCCGGCAGCCACGTCCGCCTGACCTTCACCGGCCTCGCCGCCTACGAGAGCGCGGCCGCGGCCTTCCCCGAGGCGTCACGCGACGACGACAACCTCGCCCTGCGCGTGGCGGGTGACGGCGGCCTCGACGCGCTGCGCGCGCTGCTCGACCGCCTCGACGCCGCAGGTGCGCGGGCGGCCGGCTTCTCCGTGCACACCCCCGACCTCGACGACGTCTTCCTCGCCCTGACCGGCGACGGCACCGCCGGTGCCGGCGTCCGCACCCCGCTTCCCGTCAAGGAGACCCTGCGATGAGCACCCTCACCCACGCCGTCCACGACTCGACGACGATGCTGCGGCGCAACCTCAAGCACGCCATCCGCTATCCGGCAGTGGGCTTCGGCAGCGCCCTGACGCCGATCCTGATGCTGCTGCTGTTCGTGTACGCCTTCGGCGACTCGATCGGTGCCGGCATGGGCGGCGGCCGGGCCGCCTACCTGGAGTACCTGACCCCCGGCATCATCATCATGGGTGTGGCCGCCGGTGCGATGTCCACCTCGATCGCGGTCTGCTCCGACATGACCGAGGGCATCATCAACCGCTTCCGCACCATGGCGATCACCCGCTCGTCGTTCATGACGGGCCACGTCGTGGGCAGCGTGCTCCAGACGATGGTGTGCCTCGTCCTGGTCGTGGCCGTCGCCTTCGCGCTCGGCTTCCGGTCGGACGCGAGTGCGCTGGAGTGGCTGGCCGCGGCCGGCCTCCTCGCGGCCGTCGCCTTCGCGGTGACCTGGCTGTCGGCGGCGCTCGGCCTGATCTCCAAGACGGTGGAGTCCGCGAGCAACAAGCCGCTGCTGGTCCAGTTCCTGCCGTTCCTGGGCTCGGCCTTCGTCCCGGCCGACTCGATGTCGCCGGGCCTGCGCTGGTTCGCCGAGCACCAGCCCTTCACGCCGATGACCGAGACGCTGCGCGGCCTGCTCTCCGGATCGCAGATCGGCTCCGCCGGCTGGATCTCGCTGGCCTGGTGCGCGGGCATCGCCCTGGTCGGCTACGTCTGGTCGCGTTCGCTGTTCAACAGCACCACCACGCGCTGACCGAGGGGGTGGCGGGCTCGGGAGGGCCGCCACCCCCCTCGTCACGCGAGGTCGCCCCGGAGGAGGCCGCTGCCCTCCGGCGCGTCGGCCGGGTCGTGGCCCGTGAGGGCCACCTTGTTGTCCCCGTCCACGAACACCACGTTCGGCTTGAGACCGCGGGCCTCCTCGTCGGACACCTGGGCGTACGAGATGATGATCACCAGGTCGCCGGGGCTGATCAGCCGGGCCGCGGCACCGTTGATGCCGATCACGCCCGAATCCCGCGGGCCCTCGATCACGTAGGTCGACAGGCGCGCGCCGTTGTCGACGTCGACGATGTCCACCTTCTCGCCCGGCAGCAGGTCGGCCGCCTCCATCAGATCGGAGCTGATGGTCAGCGAGCCGACGTAGTGCAGGTCGGCCTGGGTCACGGTGGCCCGGTGGATCTTCGACTTCATCATGGTGCGGTACATGGGAGGGTCCTCACGTCCTGTGCCGGTCGGCGGCGCGCACGAAGCGCCCGTCGAGCCTAGTGCAGACGGATGACCCGTCCGCGTTCCGGTGCAGGTGAGAAGCGTCTCCCGGCGCGGCTCCCGGCAGCCGGCGAGCGGAGGGGGGCGGGCCCTTTCGGGGTTCGGCGGCGCACGCGGTATCTTGATGTCGAGAAATGTTGCAGACGTGGAGCGGAGAGCACCCGGTGACTGACTCGACCATCATCTACACGCACACCGACGAGGCCCCGGCCCTGGCGACGTACTCGTTCCTGCCCGTGATCGAGGCCTACGCCTCGACCGCCGGGGTGCGGGTGGAGACCCGGGACATCTCGCTCGCGGGGCGCATCATCGCGCAGTTCCCCGAGTACCTCGAGCCGGGTCAGCGCATCGACGACGCGCTCGCCGAACTGGGGGCGCTGGCCAGGACGCCGCAGGCCAACATCATCAAGCTGCCCAACATCTCGGCGTCGATCCCGCAGCTCAAGGCCGCGGTCGCGGAGCTGCAGGAGCAGGGCTACGCGCTGCCCGCCTACCCGGACGACCCGAAGACCGACGAGGAGCGCGACATCCGCGCCCGCTACGACAAGGTCAAGGGCAGCGCCGTCAACCCCGTCCTGCGCGAGGGCAACTCCGACCGCCGCGCCCCCGCTTCGGTCAAGAACTACGCGAAGGCCAACCCGCACCGCATGGGCGCCTGGAGCGCGGACTCGAAGACCAACGTCGCCCACATGACCGGCGACGACTTCCGCTCCACGGAGAAGTCCGCCGTCGTCGAGCGGGACGGTGCGCTGCGCATCGAGCTGCACGGCGACGACGGTGCGACCACCGTCCTCCGCGAGTCGGTGCCGGTCCTGGCCGGCGAGGTCGTGGACGCCTCCGTGATGCGCGTGGCCGTGCTCCGCGAGTTCCTCGCCCAGCAGGTCGCCCGCGCCAAGGCGGAGGGCGTGCTGTTCTCCGTGCACCTCAAGGCCACCATGATGAAGGTCTCCGACCCGATCATCTTCGGCCACGTCGTCCGCGCCTTCTTCCCGAAGACGTTCGCGGAGTACGGCGAGACCTTCGCCACGGCCGGCCTCACCCCGAACGACGGCCTCGGCGGCATCTTCAAGGGCCTGGAGTCGCTGCCCGAGGGCGACAAGATCAAGGCGTCGTTCGAGGCCGAGCTGGCCGAGGGCCCCGACCTGGCCATGGTCGACTCGCACCGCGGCATCACCAACCTGCACGTGCCGAGCGACGTCATCATCGACGCCTCCATGCCGGCCATGATCCGTACCTCCGGCCACATGTGGAACGCCGACGACCAGGAGCAGGACGCCCTCGCGGTCATCCCGGACAGCAGCTACGCCGGCATCTACCAGGTCGTCATCGACGACTGCCGCGCCCACGGCGCCTTCGACCCCTCGACGATGGGCACGGTGCCCAACGTCGGACTGATGGCGCAGAAGGCCGAGGAGTACGGCAGCCACGACAAGACCTTCGAGATCCCCTCGACCGGCACCGTGCGCGTGGTGGACGGGAACGGCGAGGCGGTCCTGGAGCAGACCGTCAGCGCCGGCGACATCTTCCGCATGTGCCAGACCAAGGACGAGCCGATCCGCGACTGGGTCAAGCTCGCCGTCACCCGCGCCCGCGCCACCGGCGACCCCGCCGTGTTCTGGCTCGACGAGAACCGCGAGCACGACGCCCGCCTCATCGAGAAGGTCCGCGCCTACCTGCCGGAGCACGACACCGACGGCCTGCGCATCGAGATCATGGCGCCGGCCGACGCCATGGCGTTCTCCCTGGAGCGTATCCGCCGCGGCGAGAACACCATCTCCGTCACCGGCAACGTGCTCCGCGACTACCTGACCGACCTCTTCCCCATCCTGGAGCTGGGCACCAGCGCCAAGATGCTGTCGGTGGTGCCGCTCATCAACGGCGGCGGCCTCTTCGAGACCGGCGCCGGCGGCTCCGCGCCGAAGCACGTGCAGCAGCTGGTCAAGGAGAACTACCTGCGCTGGGACAGCCTGGGCGAGTTCCTCGCCCTCGCCGTCAGCTTCGAGCACCTCGCGAAGACCACCGGCAACGCCCGTGCGCAGATCCTGGCCGACACCCTGGACCGGGCCACCGGCACCTTCCTCCAGGAGAACAAGTCGCCCAGCCGTCGCCTCGGCGGCATCGACAACCGCGGCAGCCACTTCTACCTCGCCCTCTACTGGGCCCAGGAGCTGGCGCGGCAGACCGACGACGCCGCGCTCGCGCAGGCGTTCGCCGACCTCGCCGCGACGCTGACCGCGCAGGAGCAGGCCATCGTGGACGAACTGGTCGCGGTCCAGGGCTCGCCCGCCGACATCGGCGGCTACTACCAGCCCCAGGTCGCCAAGGCCGACGCCGTGATGCGTCCGTCGAAGACCCTCAACCAGGCCCTCTCGGCGCTTTCCTGACGCCCTCCCGGGGGCGCTCGCACGGCGTCCTTCCGACAGGCCCGGCGGTTTCCACCGCCGGGCCTGGCCCGTTCCCGCACCCTCGCGGGTCGTACATCCGGACGTGCTCCGTACGTGTGCGCGGGCGTGTGCGTCTACCACGAACGTCCGGGCCGCGAAGGCGCTTTCGCAGCGAAGTCCTTCGTTGTGGGGACACCTCTGCCACTCCTCCCGCCACCCACCCCTCCACGTGACTAGCGTCCGGTACGGCCGATGCGCGCAGGTCGGCCGTCCTGCCCCGCACTCACGACCGAGGGACCGCGGAATGTCAGTGCCCGTCACGCCCCGCCCGCGCCGGAACAGTGCGAAACAGCGCATGTCACCGGCCGCGCCACTCCTCCTCCTGGTGGTGGCCGCCGTCGTGGGAGGGGCGGTGACACTGGCCGCTCCCGGACCCGCGACGGGCTGGGTGCTGGCAGTCGTGGTGTGCGCCTGGCTGGGCCTCGCGGCGGCCACCGCGGCAGCCGTGACGCTGGTACGCCAGGCGCGCAGCGCGGCCGAGGCCGCCCGGCGCGAGGCCCGCGCCGCCGCCCGGCAGGCCGCCCAGCACGCCGCCGAGGCCGGACATCTGCTCCAGGTCACCGTTCCCGCCGTGCTGGACCGGCTCACCGAGGGCGGCCGCGCCGACGAAACCCTGGCCGCGACCCCGCAGCCGTCGGACCCGCAACTGCGCCGGCTGCTGCACACGTTCGTCTCCGAGGTGGGCGCCGCCGAGGAGCGCGCCCTCTCCGCCACCGCCGCCGCGACCACCGCACGCGTGCGCCTCGAGCAGGCGGGCGGCGAGCTGGACCGCCTCACCGCCACCGTGCTCCCCACCGCTCTGGCCGGCCTGCGCAACGGCGCGTCCGCCGACACCGTGCTGGCCGGTCTCGAACGTCCCCAGGACGCCCGGCTGCGGGCCCTGCTGGAGTCGCTGGTACGGGAGTTCGCCCGGAGCGAGCGGCGCGCGGCGGCCGCCCAGGGCGCCAGCGCCAAAGCGCTCAGCCGGGTGCAGGCCAAAGCGGTCGGCATGCTCGCCGACCTGCGCGAGATGCAGGACCGGTACGGCGAGGACGTCTTCGGCGACCTGCTCCGGCTCGACCACAACACCTCGCAGCTCGGTCTGATGACCGACCGGCTCGCCCTCCTGATGGGCGGCCGCACCAGCCGCTCGTGGAACAAGCCCATCGGCATGGAGAGCATCCTGCGCGGTGCGATGGGGCGCATCGCGGCCTACCAGCGCGTGCGGCTGCACTGCTCCAGCACGGCGGCCATCGCCGGGTTCGCCGCCGAGGCGGTGATGCACCTGCTCGCCGAACTGATGGACAACGCCGCCAACTTCTCACCGCCCATCGACGAGGTGCACGTCTACGTCGAGGAGCGCAGCGCGGGCATCGTCGTCACCATCGAGGACAGCGGCCTGAAGATGGCCGACGCGGCGATGCGTCGCGCCGAGGAGGCGGTGTCGGGCCGGTGCAACGACCTGGCGCTGCTCCAGGGCACCCGGCTGGGCCTCGCCGTGGTGGGCCGGGTCGCCGCCAAGTACCACATGACCGTCAACTTCCGGCCCTCCTCGCGCGGCGGCACCGGCGTCGTGGTGCTGTTCCCGCCGCAGCTGCTCGCCCAGCGACGCACCGCGCTGCCCGAGCACTTCGGCTCCCACCTCGCCCAGCACACCCCGCCGCACGGCACTCCGGCCGCGCCCGCCGACGCCGTGAGCACGCCGGGCACCCACCACACGCCGGACCCCCTCGGGACGGACGACCCGGCACCCCGCACCCCCGAGACGCCCCCGGAGCGCAGCGTGCCCGACCCGGTCCGTCCCGCGCCGCTGCCCGCCCAGGCGACCGGCGGCGACGCCGAGTCCACCCCCGGCGGCCTGCCCGTCCGGTCCCCCGGACGCACCATGGCCACGGCCGACCGGGAGCACTCCGAGCACCTGATGCGGCGCCGGGCCGCGTCCCCGGCACCGTCCACCGGCGGCACGCCGCGCCACGCCCGTGACGCGGGAACCGGCTTCGGCGCCTTCCACCGCGCACGCCGGGGCCAGACGGACGCCTCCCCGACGCCGCCGGAGTAGCCCCGGCACGCACGCAGCCGACCCGGGGCCGTGTCCGCGGCGCGACGCGGCCCCTCCCCTGCCCGAGACACGACGAAGAAGGAGGCACGGGCTGGTGACCGGCTCCCTGGGCCTGTCCGCCCCCCACCCCACCATGCCGACCACTGACAACAGCCTCACCTGGCTCCTGGAGAACCTGCTCGAACGGACCCCCGGCACGCGCAACGCGCTGGTGCTCTCCCGGGACGGTCTCAAGCTCTGCTGGAGCCGTCACCTCGCCCTCGACCAGGCCGACCAGCTGGCCGCCATCTGCTCGGGCATCCAGGCGCTCGCCCAGGGGGCGTCGGTGGAGTTCGGCAACGGCACCGGCGGCGTACGGCACTCGATGACCGAGTTCCACGGCGGCCTGCTGTTCATCGTGGAGGCGGGCGACGGCGCCCATCTCGCCGTCCTCGCCGACGACGGCGCGGACCCCGGCGTCGTAGGGCACCAGATGAGCGAGATGGTCGAGCAGATCGGCGAGCACCTGCGCGCCGAGCCCCGGATGCTCTCCCCGGAGGGCACCCGCTCGTGAGGCAACCCGTCGACACCGGCGAACCGGACCGGCTCTACACCCTGACGCAGGGGCGCTGCCGCGCGGACGACGACACCTTCGACCTGGTGACCCTGATCGTCAGCGAATGCGAGCCGACCCCGGGCATGCAGTCCGAGCACGTGCGCATCCTCGGTCTGTGCCGCCGGCCCATCGCGGTCGTCGAGATCGCGGCCGAGCTGAAGCTCCCGGTGACCGTCGTCCGCATCCTCCTCGGGGACCTGCTGGCGACCAGCAGGATCACCGCCCGCCGCCCGCCCGTCACCCGGGCCGTCGCCTCCCAGCCCGACTCCGCACTCCTGATGGAGGTGCTCAATGGACTCCGCAACCTCTGAACTGGGCGCCGAACTCACCCCCTCGGACGCCGTCCCGGACGCGGCGGACCCCGGCGGCGGCCCCGCCCTCCCCGCGGCCCGTTCGGACCGCACGCCGCTGGCGCACGGCGCCGAGACCGGCCTCAAGATCGTCGTCGTGGGCGGCTTCGGAGTGGGGAAGACCACGCTGGTGCGCGCGGTCAGCGAGATCCGCCCGCTCAACACCGAGGAACTGATGACGCAGGCCGGCGTCGGCGTCGACGAGACCACCGGGGTGGCGGGGAAGACCACCACCACCGTCGCCTTCGACTTCGGGCGCATCACGCTCAACGAGCGGATGGTGCTCTACCTCTTCGGCGCCCCCGGGCAGGAACGGTTCTGGTTCCTGTGGGACCGCCTGTTCGCCGGCACCCTCGGTGCCGTGGTGCTGGTCGACACCCGCCGGATGAGCGAGTCCTGGTATGCCATCGACCGGCTGGAACACCACCGCACGCCGTTCGTCGTGGCGGTCAACCGCTTCGACGACGACACCTCCGCGTTCTCCCTCGCCGAGATCCGGCAGGCCCTCGCCCTCCCCGACCACGTGCTGCTGGTCGACTGCGACGCGCGCGTGCGGTCCTCCGGCAAACACGTCCTGATCACCCTCGTCAACCACCTGTACGACATGGCCCTGGCACGGGAGACGACCTCATGACCGACCTGACCGGTGCCGACGCCGAGACCGACGGCCTCGGCGCCGACCCGTCCGCCGCCCACCACCGCACCCTCACCGCCACCGCCGGCGGGAACAGCGACGCCGTGCCGCCGCCCGGCTGTCCCGCGCACGGCACGGCGGTGCGCCTGAGCGGCCTGGAGTACCAGCAGACGCCGTCCGAGCTGTACCGCAGCCTGCGGCGGGAACACGGCCCGATCGCCCCGGTCCTCCTGGACGGCGACATCCCGGCGTGGCTGGTCCTCGGCTATCCCGAGGTCAGCTACGTCACCCAGCACGACGAGCTGTTCGCCCGCGACTCGCGCCGCTGGAACCAGTGGGAGAACATCCCGCCGGACTGGCCGCTCATGCCGTACGTCGGCTACCAGCCGTCCGTGCTCTTCGCCGAGGGCGCCGAGCACCAGCGGCGGGCCGGGGTCATCACCCAGGCGCTGGAGGCGATCGACCAGTTCGAACTCGGCCACGACTGCCGGGTCATCGCCGACCGGCTGATCGACGGCTTCTCCGGCAGCGGTGTCGCCGAGCTGATGAACTCCTACGCCCACCAGGTGCCGATGCGCGCCGCCGTCCAGATGTGCGGCATGCCCGCGGGCGCCGCCGACACCGAGGAACTCGTCACCGACCTGCGGATCTCGCTCGACGCCGCCGAGGGGGACGACCCCGTCGCCGCCTACGGACGCGTGGGCGAGCGCATCGCGCAGCTCGTCGCCGACAAGCGGCGCAACCCCGGGCCGGACGTCACCTCGCGGATGCTGCTGCACCCGGCGGGCCTGACCGACGTGGAGATCGTGCAGGACCTGATCTCCGTCATCGCCGCCGCGCAGCAGCCCACCGCGAACTGGATCTGCAACACCCTGCGGCTGCTCCTCACCGACAACCGGTTCGCGGTGAACGTGTCCGGCGGACGCGTCAGCGTCGGGCAGGCGCTCAACGAGGTGCTGTGGCTGGACACCCCCACCCAGAACTTCATCGGGCGCTGGGCCGTACGCGACACGCAGCTCGGCGGGCGTCTGATCCGGGCCGGCGACTGCCTCGTGCTGGGCCTGGCCGCGGCCAACACGGACCCGCAGATCTGGCCGGAGGCGCACGTCGGCGCGGAGAACTCGGCACACCTGTCCTTCAGCAACGGCGAGCACCGCTGCCCCTACCCCGCCCCGCTGCTGGCGGACGTCATCGCCCGCACCGCCGTGGAGACGCTGCTGGAGCGGATGCCCGACGTGGTGCTGGACGCGGAGCCGTCCGAACTGACCTGGCGGCCGTCCATCTGGATGCGCGGGCTCACCGCGCTGCCCGTGCGCTTCACCCCGGCGGCCCAGTGACGGCCGGGGCCGCCGTGCGGGCCGCCGGGGGAGCGTGTGACCTCAGGTGGCGACGGGCGTGAACGTCACCGGCAACGACTTGGGGCCGCGTGTGAACACCCCCTGCTCCACGGGGTCGAAGCCGTCCGCGAGGCGCACGTCCGGCATGGCGTCGAGGAGCTGGCCGACTCCGGTCTCCACCTCGGCCTTCGCGAGCAGCGCGCCGACGCAGAAGTGCCGGCCCAGGGCGAACGCCAGGTGGTCGGCGGCGGCGGAGAACGCGTTGCCGGTGGACAGGTCGTCGCGGTGGATGTCGAAGCGGTCCGGGTCGCGGTACCGCTGCTCGTCGCGGTTGGCGGCGCCGATCAGGCACGTGACGGTCGCCCCGGCGGGTATCGTGCCGCCGCTGAGCGTCACCTCCGTCGCGGACTGACGCATGATCATGTGCACCGGCGGCGTGTAGCGCAGCGTCTCCGCGAACGCCTTCGGGATCAGGCTTCTGTCCGCACGGACCGCGGCCAATTGCTCCGGGTGCGTCAGCAGGTTGGCGAAGATGCCGGCGATCGCCTTGTCCGTCGTCTCGCCGCCGGCCGCCAGCAGCAGGCTGCAGAACGCCTTGATGTCCTCGTCGCTCATGCGCACCCCGTCCACCTCGGCGACGCACAGCTTGGACAGCAGGTCGTCGCCCGGGTTCCCGCGCCGCTCGCGGATGATCGGGAACATGTACTCGGCGAACTCGACGCGGGTCCGCTCGCCCCGCGCGGCGACCTCCGGGTCCCCGGACAGGTTGCCCAGGAAGTCGATGACCGCGGTGTACCAGCGGTGGAACCGGTCGTGGTCGGCCTTGTCCAGGCCGAGCATGTCCGCGATCACGTTGACCGGGAAGCGGGTGGCGTACGCGTCGACGAGGTCCACCGCGCCGCGGTCGCGGAAGCCGTCGACCAGTTCCCGGGAGTTCCGCTCGATGACGGGGAGGAAGTGCTCCTCCAGGTCCCGTCCGCGGAAGGCCGGCGCGACCAGGGCCCGGCGTACGGCGTGCTCACGGCCGCTGAGCTGGAGGATCGTACGGCCGTGCACCGGCTCGACCTGCCAGTTGTAGTTGTCCGTCGTGAACGCGGCCTCGCGGTCCTTGAAGACCCGCTCGACGTCCTGGTAGCGGGAGACGAGGTAGCTCTGCGTCGGCTCGTGCCAGATGAGGGGAGCGCTCTCCCGCATCACCCGGTAGGCGGAGTAGGGGTCCGCCGCGAACTGCGGCGAGAGAATGTCGGGCACCTGCTGAACGGTCGCCATGTCGCCCCCTCGTGTGAACGAATCGTGCATACAAGGCTATTGATCCGGCGTCAGAGGGGACACCGGTGCGCCCGCCCGGTTCGAAGGTGGCCGAAACCGACCGTTCCCGGCACGCCTCGCAGGGGTGTCAGGCGGCGACGGCGAGGCTCGCGTTGTGGCCGCCGAAGCCGAAGGAGTTGCTGAGCGCGACGACCTCGCCGGCGGGGAGGGCGCGGCTGCCGCCCGCCGTGACGTCCAGGTCGATCTCGCCGTCCTGGTTCCCGGCGTTGAGCGTGGGCGGGGCCAGCCGGTGGTGCAGGGCGAGCAGGGTCGCGACGGCCTCCACGCCGCCGGAACCGCCCTGGAGGTGGCCGATCATCGACTTCGTCGCCGAGACCGCCACGTTGTCGGTGTGCCGTCCGAGCACGCGGCGCAGCGCCCGGGCCTCGGCGAGATCACCCGCCGGGGTGGACGTGGCGTGCGCGTTGACGTGCACCACGTCCGCAGGTGCGACCCCGGCGTCCGCGAGCGCGCGTTCCATGGCCTTGGCCGCGCCCCTCCCCTCGGGCTCCGGCTGCGCGATGCGGTGGCCGTCGACCGACATCCCGGCGCCGAGCACCCGCCCGTAGACGCGCGCGCCCCGCGCCCGGGCATGCCGTTCGGACTCCAGGACGACGATGCCGGCGCCCTCGCCGAGCAGGAAGCCGTCACGGTCCTTGGCGAAGGGCCGCGACGCCTGCTCCGGCGCGTCGTTGCGCCGGGACAGCGCGCGCATCGAGGCGAAACCGCCGAGAACGAAGGGGTGGACGGGCGCCTCGGTGCCGCCGGCGATGACCACGTCCGCCCGGCCGAGCCGGATCATGTCGGCGCCGAACGCGATCGCCTCGGTGCCGGACGCGCACGCGCTCGCGGGGGAGTGCGCGCTGGCCTGGGCGCCGTAGTCGAGGGCTATCCGGGCCGACGAACCGCTCGGGAGGAGGGCGGGAACGGCGAACGGGGACATGTGACGCCAGCCCTTGCGGAGCAGGGCGTCGTACGCGGACAGCATGGTCTGCAGGCCGATGATCGACGAGACCGAGACGGCCAGTCGTTCGCGGTCCACCGTCGTGTCACCAGCCAGTCCCGCGTCGGCCCAGGCCTCGCCGGTGGCGACGAGGGCGAGCTGGGTGGCCCGGTCCATGCGGCGGGCCTGTGCCGGCGGGAAGTGGGACGGCAGGTCGACGGCGGCGGGCGCGGCGATGCGTACGGGGAGGTCCTCCGCCCACGGTTCGGTGAGTGTGCGGGCACCGGAGCGCCCGTCCAGCATCCCCTGCCAGGTGGTCGGCACGTCCGCCCCCAGGGGCGTCACCGTCCCCATCCCGGTCACCACCACACCGGGTCTGTCCGCGCATCTGTTCACGTCGATCAACAACCGCTCGCTCGTACACCGTTCGACCGGCTGTGACCATAACAGGACAGGGTGCAATTCGGATCAAAAGCGTGCGAGGATGTACCTAACATCACTGATCGTCAGCTAACGCCGCAACAGGTGAGAAGGGTGATCAACGCGGCCACCGGCTGCGGCGCGGCCGGCGCCGGGTCCGGCGCCGGCCGTTCAGCCGGAGGTCTCGCCGGCTCCCCAGGCCTGGGCGGCCGACTGTCGCCGCAGCCGCTCCAGGACCTCCGCCTGTCGTTCCGCGCGGTGGAGCAAACGGTGTAGATCATCAGATTTCAGACGGTGTTCGTCTGCGACGAGATCCGCCAGGGTCCGCCAGGCGGCAGCCTTCCCCTCCACGCCCAGGCGCATCGCCTCCACGTCGATCAAGTCGCTCAGCGGCGAGCGGCGGAGCAGCCGACCGTTGGGCTTGAACCGCACTGCACGCTCTCCCGCCCAACCGGCGACGATGCGCAGCCGCTGTCGCGGCAGGCCCAGATCGGACATGATCCGCTGCAGTGACCGGCGGTCCTCTGCGACCTCCCGAGCGAGTTCGCCCAGTTCGCGGCCGATCGCGTCGTCGCGGTGCCTCCGGGCCGCGCGGCGCAGGAGCTGCGTGCCGGCGGTGGCTCCGGCCAGGTGGTCGTTGAGATACACCGCCAGTAGTGACCTACGAGACGACTGCATCGGGCGCCCTCCGGTTCGGGGTCCGCCACGGGCGGCGGACGGTCCGGGGCGGAGCCGGTCCGGCCCCTGTGTTCGATCCGGTCGCCCCCGGTCGCCCGTCGGCCCGGGAGGGCCGCCGCCGTCCGGGGTACGCCCGGAACACTCGGGTACCCGCTCACGCATACCCCACCCCGAAGCGCGGAAGGGGCGGGAGCGGCCCGGAGCGCGGGCCGGATCCTACGGAGCAGGAGGCACCCGATGAGCGGCGCGGACGACGGCGACCGGACCGGCAACACCGAGTACGGCCGGCGGACCTTCAAGCGGTCCAGGAGCCACTTCGCCGACCGCATCACCGCGGACGGCCGGGACGGCTGGCCGGTCGAGGCCGGCCGCTACCGCCTGGTGGTGAGCCGTGCCTGTCCGTGGGCCAGTCGTGCCCTGGTCGTGCGGCGCCTGCTGGGACTGGAGGACTCCCTCTCGCTCGCCGTGGCCGACCCGATCCAGGACGACCGGAGCTGGCGCTTCACCCTCGATCCGGACGGCCTCGACCCGGTGCTCGGCATCCACCTCCTCAGGGACGCCTACGACGCGCGGGAGACCGGCTATCCCGGCGGCGTCAGCGTCCCCGCGGTCGTGGACGTGCCCAGCGGCAAGCTGGTGACGAACGACTACCAGCAGCTCACCCTGGACCTCTCCACCGAGTGGACCGCCCTCCACCGCCCCGGCGCCCCCGACCTCTACCCCAAGGCGCACCGCGAAGAGATCGACGAGGTGATGCAGGGCGTCTACCGGGACCTCAACAACGGCGTGTACCGTGCCGGCTTCGCGGTCGGGCAGGAGGAGTACGAAGAGGCGTACGGGGACGTCTTCCATCGCCTGGACCAGCTCTCGCAGCGGCTCGCCGACCGCCGCTACCTCGTCGGCGACACCCTCACCGAGGCCGACATCCGCCTCTTCACCACGCTGGTCCGCTTCGACGCCGTCTACCACGGGCACTTCAAGTGCAACCGTTCCAAGATCGCCGAGGACCCGGTGCTCTGGGCGTACCTGCGCGACCTCTACCAGACGCCCGGCTTCGGCGACACGGTGGACTTCTCCGACATCAAGCGTCACTACTACCTGGTGCACACCGGCATCAACCCGACCGGTGTGGTCCCCGCCGGGCCGGACCTCTCCCTTCTCCACACCCCGCACCACCGGGAGGAGCTCGGCGGCCGTCCCTTCGGGGACGGCACCCCGCCGGGTCCGCCCCCGCCCGGGGAGGCCGTCCCCGCCGCCCACCGCCCTCCGGGCCGCAGGTCCTGAAGCCGCCGCCCCGACGGCTCGCCCGCCCCGAGCCGTATCCGCTGCGTCCGCAGTGTCCGCCGTGTCGGCCGTGTCGGCTGCCGAGGTTTGCGGCTGTTTCGTCCCTCGATAGGGGGAAGAGGGAGGAGACGGAACGGTTCGGCACGTCCTGCCGGTTCTAGCGTCGTCGGCATGGACGCTTCGCCGACCCCCGTCGTCTCCGAGCTGCGGCTCTCCGCCTTCCGCGCGCACCGGGGCAGGGTGCTGCCGTTGCAGGCGTTCACGCTGCTGACCGGGCCCAGCGGTTCCGGCAAGTCCAGCGTGCTGGAGGCGTTCCACGCGCTCGGACGGCTCGCGCACGGCGACGGCCTGAGCGAAGTGTTCGGCGACCGGATCGGCGGCGCCTCGTCGTGCGTGCCGTTCGCCGCCCGCCCCGACGGGCAGGGCCGGCGCGGGTTCCGGCTGGGCTGCACCGTCGACGGCCCGGCCGGCCCCGTGCGGCTCGACCTCGCGGTGCAGGCGGAACCCGAACTGCGCGTGGCGGGCGAACGGCTGGTCGCCGCCGACGGGCGGACGCTGCTGTCCACGGCGCAGCGTGACCCGGGCCGCCCCAGCGTGCAGGCCGAGTGGCACACCGCGGGCAGCAAGGTGGTCAGGGCACCGCTGCCCGACGACCGGCTGGCGACGGCGCTGCTGCCGTTGCGGGTGGCGGGTACGACCGAGGGGCAGCGGGAGGTGCTGGCCGCCGTCGAACAGGTCGTGGTGGCGCTGCGCTCGGTCTTCCCCTGCGATCCCGCGCCGGAGGCCATGCGGGCGCCCGCGGACCTCGCGGACGGCATGCTCCGCTCCGGCTGCGACAATCTCGCCGCGGTGCTCAGACGCACCCGCGCCGAGTGCACGAGCCGGCACGCCGCGCTGGTGGAAGCCGTGCGGGCCGGCTGTGCGGGGCCGGTGGACGGTCTGACCGCGGTCGCCTGCGACGGCGGCCGGGTGCGGGCGCTCCTGGAGCGCGGCGGGAGCGCGGAGCCGATGCCGGTCGACCGGCTCGGTGACGGCGAACTGCGCTACCTCGGCCTGGCGCTGGTGCTGCTGACCGGGCCGGGGGTGCTGAACGTCGATCCGGTGGAGGGCATGCCGCCCGCCCGGCAGGCGCTCGCGGTGCTCGCGGACGGCCTCGACCGCGGGCTGGACCGGCGGCAGTCGGCGGAACTCCTCGCCCTCACGGCGCGCATGTGCCGGCGCGGGCACATCCGGCTGCTGGGCACCCTGCACGAGGCGCCGGACGCCGTGCAGGTGCCCGAGGCGACCCTGGTAGACCTGGGGCGTGAACGCATTCCCGCACAGCTCCCCCGGGCCTGACGACGACGTGCCCGCCACCCGCAGCCTGCCCGGACTCCAGCGCCGGCTCGCCGAGTTCGCCGAGGTCCGCGACTGGGGCCGCTACCACACGCCGAAGAACCTGGCCGCCGCGCTGAGTGTGGAGGCCGGCGAACTGGTGGAGATCTTCCAGTGGCTCACGCCGGAGGAGTCGGCGGGGGTGATGGCGGACCGGAGGTCCGCCGCGCGCGTCGAGGACGAGGTCGCCGACGTCCTGGCGTATCTCCTCCAGTTCTGCGAGGTGCTGGGCGTGGACGCGCTGGCCGCACTCGAAGCCAAGATCGCACGGAACGAGGAGCGTTTCCCGGCACCCGGAAACGGTGACTCTATGGAGTGAGGGAGTTGTGCACAGTGGCGAAGTTGTCCACATTTCTCCCCAACTTTCCGAGGGAGAAGGTCGATCGGTGTCACCGTGGGTGAGAACCGTGTGAAGGGGGAAGGCGATGGAAGCAGTCGGACTCATCGAGGAGACGCGGCAGGCGCTCGCGCGCAGCGCCGCCGCAGCAGGCACCTCGGGCGTGGCGGACGTGATCGCGGAGGTCTGGCAGGTGCAGGCGCTGGTGGAGGCGGTCGGGTCGCACCTGGCCATCACCGGCCCGCCGGCCGTCCGGGCGGAAGCCGCGTCGCTCAGCGAGGCGGGCATGCGCGGCTGCGTCACGCTGCGGCACGACGGGCAGGGCGCCGAGGGGGTCCGTGCCGCGCGCCTGACCAGGATGGACGACGTGCACGCGGCGCTCGGCGCGCTGGCGGTGCTGCTGGGCGAGTCGATCACCGCGCTGGTCGGTGTCTGCGTCTCGGCGGAGGAGGAGGGGCTGTACTGGCAGTGTGTCGAGGCCATCGACGCCGCCGACGTGTCCGCGGACCGCGTGACGGGCATACTCCGCGGGCTGGCCCTCCCGGAAAGGGGCCCGGCCGCCTGAGGAGCCCTCCCTCCGGAGCGCGGTGCGGCCGTGCAGGATGGGGTGATGGACCTGCGCATCTTCACCGAACCCCAGCAAGGCGCCGACTACGACACGCTGCTCGCCGTCGCCAGGGCCACCGAGGACCTCGGCTTCGACGCGTTCTTCCGCTCGGACCACTACCTGGCCATGGGGGACGCCGACGGCATGCCCGGCCCCACCGACGCCTGGACCACCCTGGCGGGGCTGGCCCGCGAGACCCGCCGCATCCGGCTCGGCACCCTGATGTCCGCTGCCACCTTCCGGCTGCCGGGGCCGCTGGCCATCCAGGTCGCCCAGGTGGACCAGATGTCCGGCGGGCGGGTCGAACTCGGCCTCGGATCGGGATGGTTCGAGGAGGAGCACACCGCCTACGGCATCCCGTTCCCGAGGGAGAAGCTGGCGCGGCTGGAGGAGCAGCTCGCCGTCGTCACCGGCCTGTGGGCGACACCGGCGGGGGAGCGGTTCGACCACGACGGCGCGTACTACCGGCTCGCCGACTCCCCGGCACTGCCCAAGCCCGTCCAGTCGAAGATCCCGGTGCTGGTCGGCGGACTCGGCGAGAAGCGCACGCCCCGCCTGGCCGCCCGCTACGCCGACGAGTTCAACCTGCCCTTCACCCATCCCGACGACAGCGCCCGACGTTTCGCCCGGGTCCGGGAGGCGATGGCCGAAGCCGGACGGAAGCCGGACGAGCTGGTGTACTCCAACGCGCTGATCGTCTGCGTCGGGAAGGACGACGCGCAGGTCGCCCGCCGCGCAGCCGCCCTCGGGCGGGACGTCGGCGAGCTGAAGGAGAACGGCCTCACCGGCACACCGGAGGAGGTCGTCGACAAGATCGGCCGCTACCAGGAGGCCGGATCGTCCCGGATCTACCTCCAGGTGATGGATCTGCAGGACCTCGACCACCTGGAGCTGATCGCGTCCCGGGTGCAGAGCCGGCTGTCGTGAGCCTCCCCGCGCTCCCGCTCGCCGACGCCCTCGCCCGCGGCCCGGTCGTCCTCGACGGCGGGCTGTCCAACCAGCTGGAGGCGCAGGGCTGCGACCTGTCCGACGCGCTGTGGTCGGCGCGGCTGCTCGCGGACGGTCCGCAGGAGATCGTGGCCGCGCACCGGGCGTACGTGCGGGCGGGAGCGCGGGTACTCATCACCGCGGGCTACCAGGCGTCCTTCGAGGGGTTCGCCCGCCGCGGCTTCTCCCGCGCGGAGGCCGCCGGTCTCTTCCGCCGCAGTGTCGCCCTCGCCCGCGAGGCGGCCGGGCGGACGCCGGTGCACGTCGCCGCCTCCGTCGGCCCGTACGGCGCGGTGCAGGCCGACGGCGGCGAGTACCGCGGCCGGTACGGGCTCACCGTGCGCGAGCTGGAGCGCTTCCACCGGCCGCGCATCGAGGCGCTCGCCGAGGCCGCGCCGGACGTGCTCGCCCTGGAGACCGTGCCGGACATGGACGAGGCGGAAGCCCTGCTGCGGGCGGCGGCAGGCACCGGCCTGCCGGTCTGGCTGACGTACACCGTCGCCGGAGACCGTACCCGCGCCGGGCAGCCGCTGGCCGAAGCCTTCGACCTGCTCGCCGGCCACGACCAGGTCGTCGCGGCCGGCGTCAACTGCTGCACCCCGCGCGACGCGGCGGAGGCGGTCGCTCTCGCCGCCGCACGCACCGGCAAGCCCGTGGTCGTCTACCCCAACAGCGGCGAACGCTGGGACGCCGACGGGCACCGCTGGCACGGCGCGGTCACCTTCGACCCGCGTGCCACGGCCGGCTGGGCCGCGCACGGCGCCCGTCTCCTCGGCGGCTGCTGCCGCGTCGGCCCCGCCCTCGTCGCCCGCCTCGCCGCCGCGCTCCGGCCCCCTCCGGACGGCGACCCCGGTCACCCCGGCTAGATCGGCCACCCCGGCTGGACCGACTGCCGGCTAGACCGGCTCGCCCGGGGCCGCCGCGGCCGGTTCGGGGGAGGCGGCCGCAGTGCGGGCGCGGGCACGGCGGGAGAGGACCGCGATGGAGGCCAGGGAGAGCACGGACAGGGCCATGATGTAGCCGCCGACGGCCAGCGAGGTGCCGGTCGCCTCGAGCAGCAGCACCATCAGGAAGGGCGCCAGGCCGCCACCGATCACCGCGGCGATCTGGTACCCGAGCGACGCGCCGGTGTAGCGCATCTCCGCGGTGAACAGCTCGGCGAACAGCGCCGCCTGCGGGCCGTACATGATGCTGAGGAAGCAGCTGGTGACGAACGTGCCCACGGCCAGCCACCACAGCGAGCCGGTGTCGATGAGCAGGAACATCGGGATCGCCCACACCAGCAGTCCGGCCGCGCCGACGGTGTAGACGCGTACGCGGCCGACGCGGTCGGACAGGGCGGCTGCGGCGGGTATCAGTGCGAACTGGGTGAGGCTGACCAGCAGGGAGACGGTGAGCACCGCGCCGTGTTCCATGCCGAGTTCGCGGGTGGTGTAGTCGAGCACGCCGGTGATCACGATGTAGAACGTGGCGGTGTTCACCGCGAAGGAGGCGGCGGCGAGGAGCACGGTGCCCAGGTGGTGCCGCAGCACCTCGCGCAGCGGGGAGCGCGACGCGTCCGTCTGCTTCTCCTGTTCCGCCAGCGCCCGTTCGGCGGCGCGGAACTCCGGCGTCTCCTCGACCCGGGTGTGGATGTACCAGGCGAGCACGAGGACGAGCAGGCCGACGCCGAAGGGGATGCGCCAGCCCCAGGAGGCGAAGGCGCTGCCGCTGGTCGTGCTCTCCACGACGAGGAAGACCACGTTCGAGGTGACCACGCCGATCGGCACGCCGAGTTGCACCAGGCTGCCGTACAGCCCGCGCCGCCCCTCGGGTGCGTACTCGGTCGCCATCAGCATCGCGCCGCCCCACTGTGCGCCCACTGCGACGCCCTGGAGGACGCGCAGCGCCACCAGCAGGATCGGTGCGGCGACGCCGATGGTGTCGTAGCCGGGCAGCAGGCCGATCGCGGTGGTGGCGAGGCCCATCACGGTCAGCGCCAGCACGAGCATGGGCTTGCGTCCCCGCTTGTCCCCGAGCTGGCCGGCGACGATGCCGCCGAGCGGGCGGGCCAGGAAGCCGACGGCGAACGTCGCGAAGGCGGCGAGGACGCCGGCCACCGGACTGCTGGAGGGGAAGAACTCGTCGCCCAGTACGAGCGCGGCGGCGATGCCGAAGATGAAGTAGTCGTACCACTCCACGGCGGACGCGGCCGCCGCGGCGGAGGCGACCTTGCGGCGGTGGGTCGTCGACGAGTCGGCGGGGGAAGGCGGCGTGGTCTTCATCTGTGCACGCTCCTGGAAGGCCGTGGCCGGTGCCGCGGCCGGGAAGGGGGACGGGGAGAAGGACCGGAGCTTCGAGTTCCGGGGAACGTACCGACCGGACGGTACGGGGTCAACAGTTCGTGCGCGGACCGCTTCCGGCCGCGGGGAAAACGAGTGGTCGGGGACGGGCGGCAGGGCGATACTCGAGCGCGTGTTCCTGACGATCTCCACCACCGGCACCGTGGAAAGCCCGGCCACCGACCTCGGGTTCCTGCTGCACAAGCACCCCGGGAAGGCCCAGGCGTTCGACACCTCCTGCGGCACCGCGCACGTCCTCTACCCCGAGGCCGACGAGCATCGCTGCACGGCCGCCCTGCTGCTGGAGGTCGACCCGGTCGCCCTGGTCCGCCGCGGCCGCGGCAAGGGCCGGGGCGGCGCCCCGGACTCCGCTCTCGCCCAGTACGTCAACGACCGCCCCTACGCGGCGTCCTCGCTGCTCGCCGTCGCGCTGGGCGCCGTCTTCCGCAGCGCGATGGCCGGACGCTGCCCGCAGCGCCCGGACCTCCCCGGCCGTGCGCTGCCGCTGCGCGTCGCCGTCCCGTCGCTGCCCGCGCGCGGCGGCGTGGACACCGTGCGCCGCCTGTTCGAGCCGCTGGGCTGGTCGGTGGACGCCGAACCGGTGCCGCTGGACGCGCACTTCCCCGAGTGGGGCGACTCGCGCTACGTGCGGCTGACGCTGGAGGGCGAGCTGCGGCTCGCCGACGCGCTGCGGCAGCTGTACGTGCTGCTCCCCGTCCTGGACGGGGCCAAGCACTACTGGGTGACGGCCGACGAGGTCGACAAGCTGCTGCGGGCCGGCGAGGGCTGGCTGGAGAACCACCCGGAGCAGGGCCTGATCGCCGGCCGCTACCTGGCCCGGCGCGGCGCTCTCACCCGGCGGGCGATGGAGCGGCTGGAACTGGCCCGGCTCGCCGAGTCCGACGACGCGGCGGCCGAGGACCTCGACAACGCCGTGCCGGACGGCGACGACGACTCCACCCCGTCCCCCGACGCGGCGGACACCCCCGCCGGCACCGCGGCACCGGAGCCGTCGGACCCTGCGGCGGCCGGGAAGCCGCGCAGCCTGGCCGCCGAGCGCCGGGACGCGATCCTCGCCGCCCTGCACGAGACGGGCGCCGCGCGCGTGCTGGACCTGGGCTGCGGCGAAGGCCGGCTGATCGCCGCGCTGCTGTCCGACCGGCGGTTCACCCAGGTCACCGGTGTCGACGTGTCGATGCGGGCCCTGCACGTCGCGAGCCGCAGGCTGCGCCTGGACCGGATGGGCGAGCGGCAGGCGTCCCGGGTGAGCCTGCTGCAGGGCTCGCTCGCCTACACGGACTCCCGTCTCAAGGGCTACGACGCCGCGGTCCTCAGCGAGGTCGTCGAGCACCTCGACCCGCCGCGGCTGCCCGCGCTGGAGTACGCCGTGTTCGGCGCCGCGCGGCCGTCCGCCGTCGTCGTCACCACGCCCAACGTCGAGTACAACGCTTGCTGGGAGTCGCTGCCGGCCGGCCAGGTCCGGCATCACGACCACCGGTTCGAGTGGAACCGGGAGGAGTTCCGCCGCTGGGCGGAGGAGGTCGCCGGACGGCACGGCTACGCCGTGGACCTGCGGCCGGTCGGGCCGGACGACCCCGAGGTCGGCCCGCCCACCCAGCTCGCCCTGTTCACCCTTCTCCCGACGGAGGCCGCCGCATGACGGACGTCCGTACGCTCGCCGTGCCCGACCTGTGCCTCGTCGTGCTGGTCGGCACGACCGGAGCGGGCAAGTCCACCTTCGCCCGCCGCCACTTCCTGCCCACCGAGGTGGTGTCCTCGGACGTGTGCCGGGGCCTCGTCGCCGACGACGACAACGACCAGTCCGCCACCCCCGACGCCTTCGACCTGCTGCACTACATCACGGCCAAACGCCTGACCGGCGGCCGGATCACGGTCGTCGACGCCACCAACGTGCAGTCCGAGGCGCGCCGGCAGCTGGTCGCGCTCGCCCGCGAGCACGACGTGCTGCCGGTGGCGGTGGTGCTGGACGTGCCGGAGGCCGTGTGCGCCGAACGCAACGCGGCCCGCGCGGACCGTGCCGGTCTGCCCGCACACGTCCTGCCGCGGCAGCGGCGCGAACTGCGCCGTTCGCTGCGCGGCCTGGAGCGCGAGGGCTTCCGCCGGGTGCACGTGCTGCGCGGCGTGGAGGAGGTGGAGTCGGTCCGCGTCGAGCGGGAACGCCGCTGGAACGACCTGCGGCAGCTGACCGGGCCGTTCGACATCGTGGGCGACGTGCACGGCTGCCGTGCTGAGTTGGAGACGCTGCTCGCCGACCGCCTCGGCTACCGGCTGGAGCGCGATGCCCGGGGTCGTGCGGTCGGCGCGCGCCACCCGGAGGGCCGCACCGCGGTGTTCGTCGGCGACCTGGTCGACCGCGGCCCGGACAGTCCCGGCGTGCTGCGCCTGGTGATGGGCATGGTCGAGGCGGGCACCGCGCTGTGCGTGCCCGGCAACCACGAGAACAAGCTCGGCCGCTGGCTGAAGGGCCGCAAGGTGAAGGTGGCCCACGGGCTGGCCGAGACCGTCGAGCAGATGGAGAAGGAGGCCCAGGACGACCCGGAGTTCGCCGGGCGCGTCGGCACGTTCGTCGACGGGCTGGTCAGCCACTACGTGCTGGACGGCGGCGCGCTGGTGGTGTGCCACGCGGGCCTGCCGGAGAAGTACCACGGCCGTACGTCCGGCCGGGTGCGGGCGCACGCGCTGTACGGCGAGACCACCGGTGAGACGGACGAGTTCGGCCTGCCGGTGCGCTACCCGTGGGCCGAGGACTACCGCGGCCGGGCGGCGGTCGTCTACGGCCACACGCCGGTGCCGCGCGCGTCCTGGGTCAACAACACCCTCTGCCTGGACACCGGCTGCGTGTTCGGCGGCGCCATGACGGCGCTGCGCTGGCCGGAGCGCGAACTGGTCGACGTGCCCGCCGAGCAGGTCTGGTACGAGCCGGTCCGCCCGCTCGCCACCGACGCGCCCGGCGGTGCGGACGGCCGTCCGCTGGACCTCACCGACGTGCACGGCCGTCGCATCGTGGAGACCCGGCACGCCGGACGGATCTCCGTCCGGGAGGAGAACGCGGCCGCCGCGCTGGAGGTGATGAGCCGGTTCGCGCTCGCGCCCGAGTTGGTGCCGTATCTGCCGCCGACCATGGCGCCGTGCGCCACCTCCCGCGAGGAGGGCTGGCTGGAGCACCCGGCCGAGGCCTTCGCGGGCTACCGCGCCGACGGTGTGCGGGAGGTGGTCTGCGAGGAGAAGCACATGGGCTCGCGGGCCGTGGCGCTGGTCTGCCGGGACGTGGCGACGGCCCGGGAGCGGTTCGGTGCCCGGAGGGATGTGCCCGGCGCCCTCTACACCCGTACCGGCCGGCCCTTCCTCGACGACGACGCGCTGACCGCCGCCGTGCTGCGGCGCGTGGCGCGCAGCGCCGAGGACGCCGGGCTGTGGGCGGAACTGGACACCGACTGGATGCTGCTGGACGCGGAGCTGATGCCGTGGTCGCTGAAGGCGGGCGGTCTGCTGCGCAACCAGTACGCCGCGGTCGGCGCGGCGGCCGGAGCGGTCTTCCCCGACGCGGTCGGCGCCGTGGCGGCGGCCGCCGCGCGCGGGGTGGACGTCGGCGGGCTGCTGGACCGGCAGCACGGCCGGGCCGCGGACGCGGCGGCGTTCACCGAGGCGTACCGCCGCTACTGCTGGCCGGTGGGCGACCCGGCGCGCGGCTGGCCCGGCGAGCCGCAGGACGGTCCCGCCCGCACGCCGGGCCGGGGCAGCGACGGGCTGGACGGCATCCGCCTGGCGCCGTTCCAGATCCTCGCCGTCCGGGACCGCAGCCTGGCCACGCTGCCGCACGACCGTCAGCTCGCCCTGATCGACCGGATGATCGACGCCGAGGGTGCGGCCGCCGTCCGGGCCAACGCGGGCGACGGGCCGTGGACGAACCGGCTGCTCGCGCCGACGCGGAGGCGCTGTGTCGACACGCACGACGAGGCGTCGGTCGCCGAGGGCGTGCGCTGGTGGCTGGAGCTGACCGGCGCCGGCGGCGAGGGCATGGTCGTCAAGCCGCTGGCGGCGTACGTCCGCGGTGAGAACGGCCGGCTGGTGCAGCCGGGGGTGAAGGTCCGGGGCCGGGAGTACCTGCGCATCATCTACGGCGCCGAGTACACCCGCCCGGACAACCTGGAGCGCCTGCGGGTGCGGCACCTCGGACACAAGCGGTCGCTGGCCCAGCGGGAGTACGCGCTCGGGCTGGAGGCGCTGGACCGGCTGGCCGGTGGCGAGCCGCTGTGGCGGGTGCACGAGGCGGTGTTCGCGGTGCTCGCACTGGAGTCGGAGCCGGTCGACCCGCGTCTCTGACGCCGCCCGGCGGGCGGGGCCACGCCGGGCCCCGCCCGCCGCAGAGGCGTGCCGGCGTGTGATGTTCCCCGGAATCCGTGCACGGGACCGGGCGGGAGGCGTCCGGTGGGGACAGGATGGGTCCATGGGATTCCATGTCGACTCCGAGGCCGGGCGGCTCCGCCGCGTCATCCTGCACCGGCCCGATCTCGAGCTGAAGCGGCTCACCCCCACGAACAAGGACGACCTCCTGTTCGACGACGTGCTCTGGGTGCGGCGGGCCCGGCAGGAGCACGACGCCTTCGCCGACGCACTCCGCGACCGCGGTATCCAGGTGCACCTCTTCGGCGACCTGCTCACCGAGAGCCTCGCGCTGCCGCAGGCGCGGGAACTCGTGCTGGACCGGGTCTTCGACGAGCGCGAGTACGGGCCGCTTGCCACCGACCACCTGCGGGCGGCGTTCGACGCCCTCCCCACCCCGGAACTCGCGCAGGCGCTGATAGGGGGCATGACCAAGCGGGAGTTCCTCGAGCACCATCCGGAGCCGACCTCGGTCCGCTTCCACGTGATGGATCTGGACGGCTTCCTGCTCGCCCCGCTGCCGAACCACCTGTTCACCCGGGACACCTCGGCCTGGGTCTACGACGGCGTCTCCATCAACGACATGCGCTGGGAGGCGCGGCGCCGCGAGACCGTGCACTTCGAGGCCATCTACCACCACCACCCGCTCTTCGCCGACAACGACTTCCACATCTGGTCCGACGGCCGCGGCTCGGCGTACCCCTCGACGATCGAGGGCGGCGACGTGCTGGTCATCGGCAACGGGGCGGTGCTGGTGGGCATGAGCGAGCGCACCACCCCGCAGGCGGTGGAGGCGCTCGCCCGGGGGCTCTTCGACGCCGGTTCGGCGACCAGCATCGTGGCGCTGGACATGCCGAAGGCGCGCGCCTTCATGCACCTCGACACCGTGATGACGATGATCGACGGCCGGTCCTTCACCCAGTACGAGGGTCTGGGAATGCTCCGCTCCTACACGATCGAGCCGGGGAGCGGGCCCGAACTCAAGGTCACCGATCATCCCCCGGAGCACATGCACCGGGCGATCGCCGCGTCGCTGGGGCTCGACTCGGTCCGGGTGCTCACCCCGACGCAGGACGTCCACTCGGCGGAGCGGGAGCAGTGGGACGACGGCTGCAACGTGCTGGCGGTGGAACCCGGCGTGGTGCTGGCGTACGAGCGTAACGTGACAACCAACACCTTCCTGCGCAAACAGGGCATCGAGGTGGTGGAGATCCCCGGCAGCGAGCTGGGTCGCGGCCGGGGTGGTCCCCGCTGCATGAGCTGCCCCGTCGAGCGGGACCCCGTCCCGTAGCGAATAGACATGCGGGGCGTCGTATACAATTACAGCTCAGGCTGATGTACGCGACCGAGGAGCCCTCCCATGGCGACAGATCTCACGGGCCGCCACTTCCTCAAGGAGGTGGACTTCACCCCCGGCGAGCTCCGCCACCTCGTCGACCTCGCCGCCCGGCTCAAGGCCGAGCGGAAGGCGGGCACCGAGCAGCAGCGGCTCCGCGGGCGCAGCATCGTCCTGATCTTCGAGAAGGCCTCCACCCGCACCCGGTGCGCCTTCGAGGTGGCCGCCTCCCATCAGGGGGCGGCCACCACCTGCCTCGACCCGTCCGGCTCCCACCTCGGCCGCAAGGAGTCCGTACGGGACACCGCGCGTGTGCTGGGGCGGATGTTCGACGCGCTGGAGTTCCGGGGCAGTGACCAGGCCGTCGCCGAGGAGCTGGCCGAGCACGCCGGTGTTCCGGTCTACAACGGGCTGACGGACGCCTGGCACCCCACCCAGCTGCTCGCCGACGTGCTCACCATGACGGAGCACTGCCCGAAGCCGGTCGAGGCGATGGCGTACGCCTACCTCGGCGACGCCCGGAGCAACATGGGCAACTCCTCCCTGGTCACCGGCGCGCTGCTGGGCATGGACCAGCGGATCGTCGCCCCGCGCGGGCTCTGGCCGGACGATGCGGTGATCGCGCGGGCCCGCGAGGTCGCCGCCACCACCGGCGCCCGCCTCACCCTCACCGAGGACGTCGCCGCGGGCGTGCGCGGCGCGGACTTCGTCGGCACGGACGTGTGGGTGTCGATGGGGGAGCCGGCCGCGCTCTGGGACGAGCGCATCGCGCTGCTGCGGCCGTACGCCGTGACGGCGGAGGTGCTGCGGGCCACCGGCAACGACGACGTCCGCTTCCTGCACTGCCTGCCGGCGTTCCACGACCTCGGGACGGCGATGGGGCGGGAGATCCACCAGCGGTACGGGCTGGAACACCTCGAGGTCAGCGACGAGGTCTTCGAGTCCGAGCGCTCCGTCGTCTTCGACCAGGCCGAGAACCGGATGCACACGATCAAGGCGGTGCTCGTCGCCACGCTGGCCGGCGACGCCGGCTGACGGCCTACGTTCGGGGCGGGTCCCGGAAGAGTCCCGGAGGGGTGCAGGTGTCCGGCGCGGTGTATCGCGCACCCATGACGACAGTCACGGACAAGTGATACGTTCGCCAGGTCGGTCACCCCCGGGAGGGAGAACGCCCATGAGCCCGTTCACCGGTTCCGTCCGCGCGGCGGAGCGCTGGTCGCACCTCCGCGTCGCGGAGGACGACGGCGTCGTCACCGTCACCCTCGACCGGCCCGACAAGCTCAACGCGCTCACCTTCGAGGCGTACGCCGACCTCCGCGACCTGCTCGCCGAGCTGTCCCGCGAGCGGCGCGCCCGCGCCCTGGTGCTGGCGGGCGAGGGGCGCGGCTTCTGCTCCGGCGGCGACGTCGAGGAGATCATCGGCGAGACGCTGTCCCTGGACACCGCGCAGCTGCTCGACTTCAACCGCATGACCGGCCAGGTGGTGCGGGCCGTCCGCGAGGCGCCGTTCCCGGTGATCGCGGCCGTGCACGGCGTCGCCGCCGGTGCGGGCGCGGTCCTCGCCCTCGCGTCGGACTTCCGCGTCGCCGATCCCACCGCCCGCTTCGCGTTCCTCTTCACCAGGGTCGGCCTGTCGGGCGGCGACATGGGCGCCGCCTACCTGCTGCCCCGCGTGGTCGGCCTCGGTCACGCGACCCGCATCCTGATGCTGGGCGAGCCGGTACGCGCGCCCGAGGCCGAACGCATCGGGCTGATCAGCACGCTGACCGACGAGGGCGGGGCCCGGCCGGCCGCCGCCGAACTCGCCCGCCGCCTGGCCGACGGCCCGGCCCTCGCCCACGCGCAGACCAAGGCGCTGCTCACCGCGGAGCTGGACATGGGCCTGTCCGCCTCGGTCGAGATGGACGCCGCCACCCAGGCCCTGCTGATGAACAGCGAGGACTACGCGGAGTTCCACGCCTCCTTCACCGAGAAGCGGCCCCCCAAGTGGCAGGGCCGCTGACGACACCGGGAGAAAGACCCGGCAGCGGCAGGCGCCCGCCCCACACCTCAGGAGTCCCCATGCGCATCGCGGTCATCGGCGGCGGTCCCGGCGGCCTCTACGCCGCTGCGCTGCTCAAGCGCCTCGACCCGGCCCGCGAGGTCACCGTCCACGAACGCAACGCCCCCGACGACACCTTCGGCTTCGGGGTGGTGCTCTCCGACGAGACACTCGGCGGCATCGAGAGCGCGGACCCGGTGGTGTACGCCGCGCTGCGGGATGAGTTCGTGCGCTGGGACGACATCGAGGTGGTGCACCGCGGCCGGAAGCTCACCTCCGGCGGCCACGGGTTCTCCGCCCTCAGCCGCCGCCGTCTGCTGGCCGTGCTGCACGAGCGCTGCCGCGACCTGGGCGTCGACCTGCGCTTCCGCTCCGAGGCGCCGGCCGCCGCGGAACTCGCCGCGTCGCACGACCTGGTGATCGCCGCCGACGGCGTGCACAGCGCCACCCGCGAGGCGTTCGCCGACGCCTTCGGCCCGGACCTGACCACGCACCGCTGCCGTTACATCTGGCTGGCCGCCGACTTCGCGCTCGACGCCTTCCGCTTCGAGATCGCCGAGACCGAACACGGCGTCATGCAGCTGCACGGCTACCCCTTCTCGGCCGACGCCTCGACCGTGATCGTCGAGATGCGCGAGGAGGTCTGGCAGGCGGCGGGCCTCGACCGGATGGACGAGGCCGCCTCGGCGGCGTACTGCGCCAAGCTGTTCCCCGACACGCTCGGCGGACGGCCGCTGCGAGGCAACAACTCGCAGTGGATCGCCTTCCGCACCGTCGTCAACGCACGCTGGTCGCACGAGAACGTCGTGCTGCTCGGGGACGCCGCGCACACCGCCCACTTCTCCATCGGCTCCGGCACCAAGCTGGCCGTCGAGGACGCCCTCGCGCTGGCGGCCTGCGTGGAGGAGAACGCCACGCTGCCGGAGGCACTTGCCGCGTACGAGGCCGAGCGGCGCCCGGTGGTGACGTCCACGCAGCGCGCCGCCCGCGCCAGCCTGGAGTGGTTCGAGGACCTGGCCACCTACACCGGCCAGCCGCCCTACCGCTTCGCGTTCAACCTGCTGACCCGCAGCCGCCGCGTCACCCACGACAACCTGCGGCTCCGCGACCCGGACTTCGTCGCCGCCGTGGAACGCGAGGCCGGCGTGCCGGAGGGCACGCCGCCGATGTTCACCCCGTTCCGCCTCGGCCCCCTGGAACTGCGCAACCGGGTCGTGGTCTCCGCGATGGACATGTACTCGGCCGACGACGGCGTCCCCGGCGACTTCCACCTCGTCCACCTGGGCAGCCGCGCCCTCGGCGGCGCCGGGCTGGTGATGACCGAGATGGTGTGCGTCTCGCCGGACGGCCGGATCACGCCCGGCTGCACCGGCCTGTGGAACGACGCGCAGGCCGCCTCCTGGCGGCGGATCGCCGACTTCGTGCACACCCGCTCACCCGGCACCGCCCTCGGCGTGCAGCTCGGCCACTCCGGGCGCAAGGGCTCCACCCGGCTGATGTGGGAGGGCATCGACGACCCGCTGCCGGACGGCAACTGGCCGGTGGTCGCCCCGTCCCCGCTGCCCTACCGCGACGGCGTCAACCAGGTGCCCCGGGCGCTGGAGGTCTCCGAACTCGCCGGTCTGCGCGATCAGTTCGTCGACGCGGCGCGGCGGGCCGCCGGCGCCGGGTTCGACCTGCTGGAGCTGCACTGCGCGCACGGCTACCTGCTGTCGAGCTTCCTCTCGCCGCTGACCAACCGCCGCACCGACGCCTACGGCGGCGACGTCCGGGGCCGGCTGCGGTTCCCGCTGGAGGTCTTCGACGCGGTCCGCGAGGTGTGGCCCGAGGACCGCGCGCTCACCGTCCGTATCTCCGCCACCGACTGGGCCGAGGGCGGCACCAGCGCCGAGGACACCCTGGCCGTCGCGCGGGCGTTCGCGGACCACGGCGCCGACGCGATCGACGTCTCCACCGGGCAGGTCGTCTCCGAGGAGAGGCCCGACTTCGGGCGCTCGTACCAGACGCCGTACGCCGACCGCATCCGTAACGGCCTCGGCGTGCCCGTGATCGCGGTCGGCGCGATCTCCTCCTGGGACGACGTCAACTCGCTGCTGCTCGCCGGGCGCGCGGACCTCTGCGCCCTGGCCCGGCCGCACCTGTACGACCCGCACTGGTCGCTGCACGCCGCCGCCGACCAGGACTACACCGGGCCCGGCGCGCCCTGGCCGCAGCAGTACCGGGCGGGCAGCCGCAAGCCGCCCACCGGACGCACGGACGCGCCGAAGCAGCGGCTCACGCTGTGACCCCCGCCCGGCGGGGTCGTGCGGGGCGTCCGGCCGCAGGTCACTCGTCCTCGTCCCACCAGCGCTCGCCCGGCTCCCGCCGGTTGCCGACGATCACCGCGGCCGGCGGCAGGGCCATCGCCACCACGCACAGGGCGATCGCGGCCGGCACGGACCACAGCCGCACGAACGCCCACGCGCTGACGAAGAGCACCAGCGCGGCCGTCATCATCGCGAAGTAGCGCCGTCTGCGCCGTGTCGCCGGGTCCACACCTCCACTCTCGCACCGGCCCGCCCGGCGCGGAAACCGGACACCGCCGGGCCCGCGCGGGGTCCGTTACGCTGACGTGCGCACGGCAGGACGGCGGGGGAGTGACGGCCGCCGGACCACGGACAGGGGCGGGCACCGGTGAGGACGCGAGCGGACGGCACGGGGGCGGCGACCCGCGGCACGATGCGCCGGGTCGCGGCCGGACTGCTGGGCCTGCTCGTCCTCCTCCTCGGCCTCGGCTGCCTCGCCGCCGGATATCTGGAGGGGCCCGTGCAGCTCGACGGCGGCACGCCGGGCGCCGTCACGGTCGAGCGGTGCGATCCCCGTTCCTTCGAGGACGCGGTCTGCTCCGGCGTCTTCCGCTCCCACGACGGCGAGGTCCGCCACCGGGTCCAGGACTTCCGGCCGGGCGCCCCGCACGACCCCGGGGACGAGGTGGAAGCGGTGTCGCTGTCCCCGGACCGGCTCGAACCCGCGGCACGCGTCCTCTGGGCCCAGGCGGCCTACCTGGTGTGCTTCGGGGTGGCGCTGTGCGGTGTGGCGGTGTTCCTGCTGAGCGGCGCGTTCCGCCCGGCGGGGCGGGCCCGCAGCCGCGCCACCGGCCTGACCGGGCGCGTCCTGGTGCTGGGCGGCCTGGCGGGCACCGGCGTCGGCGCGATCGTCGCCGCCGTCCTGGCCTGAGGCGCGCCCGCCTGCCCCGACTCCGCCTACCCGCAGGCGCGGAGGACCGAGGCCGCGTACTCCGCGCCCGGCCCGCGCAGCTTCGCGTCGAGGGCGTGGAAGACCTCCGCGGCCCGTTCGCCCGGCCAGTCATCCGGGAGCAGACCGGAGGGCAGGCCCGGGTCGGCGTACGGCAGGCGCCGCCAGGCGTCCAGCGCGGGCAGGTAGTCGCGGTACGCCTCCTCCGGTGTCACCTTCCGGCGCCGCGCCCAGGCGTGCAGCACCGGCTCCTGGGCGTGGAGGAAGTCGCGGTGCAGGGAGGCGAGGGCGTCCAGGTCCCACCATCGCGCCACCGCCTCGTGCGTCGGCTCGAAGCCGGCGTGCACGCCCCGGAAGAGGTCGACGTACGCGGTGAGGCCGAGCCGCTCCAGGGTGTGCCGGGTCTCCTCCTCCAGGTGCGCGGGCGCGATCCAGATGCCCGGTGCGGCGTTGCCGAAGCCGAGCCGGGCGAGCCGCGAGCGCAGCAGGTGCCGCCGCTGCCGCTCCCGTTCGGGGACGGAGAACACCGCGAGCAGCCATGCGCCGTCGGCGGCGGGGCGGGGCCGGTCGTAGATGCGCCGGTCGCCGTCGGCGAGCACCTGGCGTGCCGCGTCCGAGGGCGCGTACGCCGCGGCGCGGCTGCCCGCGCGGTCGGCGACCAGCAGCCCGCGCCGTTTCAGCCGGGAGACCGCGGACCGCACGGACGGCGCGTCCACGCCTACCGTGGCGAGCAGCCGGATCAGCGCCGCGACGGGCACGCTGCCGGCCGGGCCGCCGCCGTCCGGTTCCCCGCCGGTTCCGGGGGTGCCGGAGTCCCCGGCGGTGCCGGGCCGTCCGTACGCGCCGAAGAACGTCAGGATCAGGGAACCGGGGGAGGAGGGCTGGGCCACGCCTTCACTCTAGTCAGCCCGCTCCTCCGCTCTCTCCTCCGGCTGCGCGGGAGCCTCCCGCAGCCGGAAGCGCTGGAGCTTCCCGGTCGGGGTGCGCGGCAGCGCGTCGGCGAAGACGATCTCCTTCGGGCACTTGAACGGGGTCAGCTCCTCCTTGGTGAAGGCGCGCAGCCGGTCCACGGTGTCCGCGCCGCGCGGCACGCCCTCCCGGAGCACCACGTGGGCGACCACGGTCTGCCCGCGCTCCTCGTCCGCGCGGCCGACGACCGCGACCTCCTCCACGTCGGGGTGGCGCAGGAGGGCGCCCTCGACCTCCGGACCGGCGATGTTGTAGCCCGCCGAGATGATCATGTCGTCCGCGCGGGCGACGTAGCGGAAGTAGCCGCCCGCCTCGCGCACGTAGGTGTCGCCGGTGAGGTTCCAGCCGCCGCGCACGTAGTTCTGCTGCCGCGGATCGGCCAGGTAGCGGCAGCCCACCGGGCCGCGCACGGCCAGCAGCCCCGGCTCGCCGTCCGGGACGGGGGTGGTGCCGTCGTCGCCCACGACCCGCGCTTCGAAGCCGGGCACCGGAAGGCCGGTGGTGCCGGGGCGGATGGCGTCGTCGGCCGCGGAGATGAAGATGTGCAGCATCTCCGTGGCCCCGATCCCGTCGATGAGCCGCAGCCCGGTGCGCTCCCGCCACGCCTCCCAGGTGGCCGCGGGCAGGTGCTCGCCCGCCGAGACGCAGCGGCGCAGCGAGGTGACGTCCCAGGGCTCGCCCCGGGCCTCGCCGTCCGCGAGCTTCCCCAGGATCGCCCGGTAGGCGGTCGGCGCGGTGAACAGCACCGACACCCGGTGGCGTTGCACGGCCGCGAGCATCTGGTCGGGGCCGTTCCACTGCTGGAGCAGCGCGGCGGCGCCGACCCGCAGCGGGAAGAGCACCAAGCCGCCCAGGCCGAAGGTGAAGCCCAGCGGCGGACTGCCGGCGAACAGGTCGTCCGGCTCCGGGCGCAGCACGTGCGCGGAGAAGCTGTCGGCGACGGCGAGCACGTCGCGGTGGAAGTGCATGCAGCCCTTGGGGCGTCCGGTGGTGCCGGAGGTGAAGGCGATGAGCGCGACGTCGTCGGCGGCCGTGGCCACCGCGCCGTACGGACGGCCCGCCCAGGGCCCGGTCAGCCGGTCCAGGTCGTCGGGGGAGCCGCCGCCGAAGGAGGTGACCCGCAGGCCGGGCACGTCCGCCTTGACCAGGTCGTCCAGTGTGGCGGCGTCGCACAGGGCGTGACCGACCTCGGCGATCTCGCAGACGGTCCGCAGCTCGTGGGAGCGCTGTGCGGCGAGCACGGTGACGGCGACGGCTCCGGCCTTCATCACCGCGAGCCAGCAGGCGGCCAGCTCGGGCGTGGTGGGCCCGCGCAGCAGCACCCGGTTGCCCGGTACGATGCCGAGGTCACTGGTCAGCACGTGGGCGATGGCGTCCACCCGGTCGCGCAGCTCGCCGTAGGACCAGGAGGCGTCGTCGGTGACGAAGGCGCGGCGGTCCGCGCCGAGCCGTTCCACGGTGCGGTCCAGCAGTTCGGCGCCGCAGTTCAGGCGGTCCGGGTACCGCAGCTCGGGCAGGTCGAAGACGAGTTCCGGCCACTGCTCCCGGGGCGGCAGGTGGTCGCGGGCGAAGGTGTCGACGTGGGCGGACGGGATCGGTTCCATGACGGTCGTGCCCCCTTGCGGCGGTCCCCGAAGGCGGTGGGCCAGGGCTCCTCGCCGGCCTCTCACGGGCCTTTTCACGGTGGAGCACTGGCGTGCCCGGATGCGGATGAGCGTAACGTGTTAGTGACGACAGTCAACGGTCCGCGATAAAGGAGGCGTCGCCGATGCGGGCGTTCGCGCTGGAGCCGGAGCAACAGCAGTGGTGCGAGGAGCTGCGGTCGCTGGCCGCGGAGCGGTTCCGGCCGCTGGCGGCCGAGCACGGCGAGCGGCCGGGGGTGAACCGGGCACTCGTCGCCGCCCTGGGCGACACCGGCCTGCTGGAACGGGTGTTCCCGGCCGACGGCACCCCGGCCCGCGCGATGGACCTGTGCCTGCTGCGCGAGTCCCTCGCCCACGGCTGCACCGAGGCCGAGACCGCCCTCGCCCTCCAAGGGCTGGGCGCCTACCCCCTCGCCCTGTCCGGCACGGACGAGCAGCGGGCCCGGTGGCTGCCCGACGTGGCCGGCGGGCGTGCCGTGGCGGCCTTCGCGCTGAGCGAGCCGGGCGCCGGTTCGGACGCCGCGGCGCTGTCCCTGGCCGCAGTGCCGGCCGGTGACGGCTGGGAGCTGCGCGGCACCAAGACCTGGATCTCCAACGCACCCCACGCCGACGTCTACTCCGTCTTCGCCCGTACCACCGACGGCGCCGGCGCGCGCGGCGTGACCGCGTTCCTCGTCCCGGCCGGGCGTCCGGGGCTCACCGGCGAGCCGCTGCGGATGCTCTCCCCGCACCCCATCGGCACCCTCACCTTCGACGGAGTGCCGGTCACCGGGGCCGACGTGCTGGGCACGGTCGACGAGGGCTTCGGCGTCGCCATGCGGACCCTCAACCTCTTCCGCCCCAGCGTGGGCGCGTTCGCGGTGGGCATGGCGCAGTCCGCGCTGGACGCCGCGGTCGCGCACGCCGGCAGCCGTACCGCCTTCGGCGGCGCGCTGCGCGAACTCCAGGCCGTGTCCCACCAGCTCGCCGAGATGGCCACCCGGATCGAGGCGGCACGGCTGCTGGTGTACGCCGCCGCGGCCGCGTACGACCGCGGCGAGGAGGGCATCGCGCACCGGGCGGCGATGGCGAAACTGCTGGCCACCGAGACCGCCCAGTACGCCGTGGACACCGCCGTCCAGATCCATGGCGCCGCCGCCCTTCAGCACGGACATCTCCTGGAACACCTGTACCGCGAGGTGCGTGCTCCGCGCATCTACGAGGGTGCGACCGAGGTACAGCGCTCGATCATCGCCAAGGAGCTCTACGCATGACACTCGAACGTGTGAACCCCGGCGAGCTGGCGCCGCCCACCGGCTTCTCGCACGCCGTGGCCGTCACCGGCTCCCGCCTGGTGTTCCTCGCCGGACAGACCGCCCTGGACGGCGAGGGGAAGATCACCGGGGACGACCTGCCCGCGCAGTTCCGGCAGGCCCTCGGCAACCTCCTCACGGCGCTGCGCGCCTCCGGCGGCACGCCCGCCGGCCTGACCCGCGTCACCGTCTACACCACCGACGTCGGCGCCTACCGCGCCCACGCCCGCGAACTCGGCCGCATCTGGCGGGAGCTGGCCGGGCGCGACTACCCGGCGATGGCGCTGATCGGCGTCGTTCGGCTGTGGGACGAGGAGGCGCTGGTCGAACTGGACGGCATCGCCGTCCTCGACTGACGGCCTACGGTGCCTGCCGCGGCGCGCGCCGCGGCAGGCACCGCAGGCCGTGCTCGCGCCGCCGGGGCCGCCCCGCGCGTCAGCTCGGCTCCACGGCGGACGGGTCCATCCACATGACCTCCCACTGGTGGCCGTCCGGGTCCTGGAAGCTGCGGCCGTACATGTACCCCTCGTCCATCGGCTCGTTCGCCGGGCTGCCGCCGCTCGCCAGGGCCTTGTCGGCGAGTTCGTCGACCGCGGCGCGGCTCTCCAGCCCCAGCGCCACGATCGCCTCGGTGGTCTTCGTCGCGTCGGCGATCTCCTTCTTGGTGAAGCCCTTGAAGAAGGGCTCGACCAGCAGCATCGCGTAGATGCCGTTGTCCTTGTCGATCTCCATCGCGGTGGCGTTCTCGTCGGTGAACTGCTGGTTGAAGGTGAAGCCCAGCTTGCCGAAGAACTCCACGGACCGGCTCAGGTCCTTCACCGGGAGGTTCACGAAGATCATCTTCCCCATGGGTAACGCCCTCTCTCCTGCTCGATCGGCCGCCCGGACGGGATCGGCACCCGTACAGACGGCGGAGCCGCCGAAAACTCATCGGCAGCCCCGGGAGAAATCTTGACCCGGCTCCCGGTGACTGGCACCGTTCCCACCTGGGATCGTTACCACACGTCGTGACCAGGGGGCGAACAGTGCCTAACGGGACGGAAATCGTCGGGAACGACGTGTTCCTCTTCCGGGACACCTGCAACGTCTACGTGCTCAGGGCCGGACGCCGGGCCGTACTGGTGGACTTCGGCAGCGGGGACGTCCTCGACCACCTCGCCGACTTCGGTGTGGAGGAGGTCACCGACGTCCTGGTCACCCACCATCACCGCGACCAGGTACAGGGCCTGCACCGGGCGGTGGCGGCCGGCATCCGCGTCTGGGTGCCCCCCGTCGAGCACGACCTGATCGCGCACGCCGACGAGCACTGGCGCACCCGGGGCCTCGACAACGACTACGACGTCCGGCAGGACCGGTACACCCTGCTCCGGCAGGTCCCCGTCACCGGCACGGTCGCCGAGTACCGCACCCGCCGCTACGGGCCGCTCGACGTGCACACTCTGCCCACCCCGGGTCACACCGTCGGCTCCGTCAGCTACCTGGTCGACATCGGCGGCAGGCGCCTCGCCCTCGTCGGCGACCTGATCCACGGCGAGGGGCGCCTCTGGTCTCTGGCCGCCACCCAGTGGGCGTACACCGGTTTCCACGAGAACGCCGGGCTGGAAGGCGTCGCCGCCACCGTGCTCTCCTGCCTGCAACTGCTGGAACACGGCCCCGAGATGCTGCTGCCCTCGCACGGCGAACCGGTGACCGACCCACCACGGGCCGTCGGCCGCCTCCGCACCCACCTGCAGGAACTCCTCGACACCCGCCGCCGCGCCCCCTGGAACCCGGAGCGCATGCTGAACGACCCGTGGCGGGAGGTCACCCCCCACCTGCTGCGCAACGCCACCTCGATGGCCAACTCGTACGCCCTGCTCTCCGACCACGGCACCGCGCTGCTGCTGGACTTCGGCTACGACCTGACCACCGGCCTGGCCGGCGGCCAGGACCGCTCCTCCCGCCGCCCCCTCCTCGCCTCCATCGAGGCGCTGCGGCGCAACCACGGCATCGACCGCGTCGAGGTCGCCCTGCCCACGCACTACCACGACGACCACGTGGCCGGCTTCAACCTGTTGCGCGAGGTGCACGGCACCGAGGTCTGGTCGCCCGCGCACATCGTCCCCGTGCTGCAGTCCCCGCAGGACTGGGACCTGCCCTGCCTCTGGTACGACCCGATCCCCGTCGACCGCGAACTGCTCCTCGACGCCCCCGTGGAGTGGCGCGAGTACGAGATCGGTGTCCACGGCCTGCCCGGCCACACCCTCTACGCCGCCGCCTACTCCTTCACGGCCGACGGCCGCCGCGTCATCGCCACCGGCGACCAGCAGACCACGGAGTGGGAGCCAGGGCTCAAGCCGGAGATCCTCAACTACCAGTACCGCAACCGGTTCCGCATCGACGACTTCACCCGCAGCGCCGAGCTGTACCGCTCCCTGCGCCCGGAGCTGATGATCAGCGGCCACTGGCCGCCGTTCACCGTCACCGACGCCTACCTGGACATGCTGCTCGACGAGGGCCGACGGCTCGCCCGGCTGCACCGCGAGATCCTGCCGCACGAGGTGGACTTCGGTGCCGAGGGCTTCGGCGCCCGCGTCTTCCCCTACCGCTCGGTCGCCGCCGCGGGCGGCGAACTGCGCCTGGAGGTCGCTGTGCTCAACCCCTTCCCCGGCGCCGAACGCGCCGAGGTGCACCTCGTCGCCCCGGACGGCTGGGAGGTGCGGCCCGACACGGCGTGGCTGGACCTGCGCGGCCACGGCGAGGCGGTGGTGGAGTTCCTGCTGCGAGTCCCGGCAGGCACCCCTGCCACCGAGCGGTTCCGCGTCGGCGCCGACCTCACCGTCGGCCGCATGCGCTTCGGCCAGCAGGCCGAAGCGCTGGTGAGCGTCCGATGAGCGGCCCGCACGGCATCGCGGCGCACACCGCCGACGACGGTACCGTCGTCGTCACCGCCCCGCGCTACCGCCTCTCCGTCGCCCCGGACGGCACCATCGCCCGCCTGGCGACCGACGGCGCGCACCCGGTCGCGCTCCAGCTCCCCGGCGCGCTCGACCGGACCGGAGCCGTCGACGAGACGCTGTCCGCCTCCGCCCCGGCCCTGGAGATCGCGGGCCCGGAGCCCGTCGTCACCGTCGCCCGCCGCAGCACCGCATGGGAGCGGGCCGCCACCCGCATCGTTTGCACCCCGGACGGCCCCGAGCTGACCTGGACGGTGCACGGCGAGGGCACGCTCACGGACGTCGCGCTGCTCGCGACCCGCTCCGCCCTGGGCGGCCGCGGGACGGGCCTGCGCCCCAGCGGCCACGCGTGGCACACACTGTTCAGCCCCAACCCCGGCCCGCCGCGCCGGCTGCTGCGCGGCGCGGGGGAGAGCGCGGTCGCCGGCGCCTGCGGCGACGCCCGCCCCGGCCGGGGGCACTGGTTCTTCACCCCGGCCCCGCTCTGCTTCGCCCTCACCGAGGCCACGCTGCCGGACGACACCGACCCGGCCGTCCCGCTGCCCGCCCCGCAGGCCTGGTGCACGGTCTCCGTCGGCGCGCCGGTCGGCGAACTGACCTTCACCCAGGCCGCCTACGTCCCCTCCGACCACGGCTGGCACCTGCGGCTGGACTACGAGGGACACACGCGTGTCGAGAGCTTCTTCCGCACCCCCGCCGTGCTCATCGCGCCCGGCAGCCCCGACCCGTACACCGGGCTGCGCGACCACCGTGCCTGGCTCCGGTCGCGCGGCTGGGCCCCCGACCCCACCCCGCCCGGCCGCCCGGACTGGTGGTCGGAGCCGATGTTCTGCGGCTGGGGCGCCCAGATGGCCCGCGCCCGCGACACCGGCATCCCGGCCCCCCGGCTCAGCACCCGGGCCGAGTACGACGCGCATCTCGCCCACCTGGAGCGGCACGGCCTCAACCCGGGCACGGTCGTCATCGACGACAAGTGGCAGCGCGTGTACGCCTCCTGGGAGCCCGACACCGACAAGTGGCCCGACCTGCGGGGCTGGATCGCCGGGCAGCACGAGCGCGGCCGCCGCGTGCTGCTGTGGTGGCGTGCCTGGGCGACGGAGGGGATGCCGGACGAGCTGTGCGTGCGTACGCCCGACGGAGTGCCCGTCGCGTTCGACCCCGGACACCCGGACGCCCGCGAGCTGCTGGCCGCGAACATCGACCGGATGCTCGCCCCGGACGGGCTGGACGCCGACGGCCTCAAGATCGACTTCACGGCTGACACGCCGTCGGGTCACTCCCTGGTCGCCGAAGGCCGCAAGTGGGGCATCGCGCTCCTGTACGATCAACTGGCCACGATCCACCGCGCGGCGAAGGCGGCCAAGTCCGACTCCCTGGTGGTCACGCACACGCCCCACTCGGCGTTCGCAGAGGTGACGGATATGATCCGGCTCAACGACATGCTCCGTCTCGACGACCCGGACCCGTACGCCGACGTGGTGCCGCAGATGCGCTACCGCGCCGCCGTCACCCGCGCGTCGTGCCCCGGACTCCTCGTCGACACCGACGACTGGTGTGCTCCGGACCTGGCCCAGTGGCGTGCCTACACGGCTCAGAAGCCGGCGCTGGGTGTTCCGGCCCTGTACGTGTCCACCCATCTGGACCGCACGGGCGAGGCGTTGGAGGAGCAGGACTACGCGGCGCTGCGCGCGCAGTGGGGCGCGCTCGGGAAGAGGGGTTGATGGGCAGGGACGGGCGCACCGGCAAGGGGGCCAGGCGGGCACGCGTGACCCTGCGGGACGTCGCCGAGGAGGCGGGTACCTCCCGGTCCACCGCCTCCCGGGCCCTGGCCGGCCACGGCTACGTCGCCGGCGGCATCAAGACCCGCGTCGAGGAGGCGGCGGCGCGGCTCGGCTATGTGCCGGACGTCTCCGCCCGGACTCTCAAGGGCCGCTCCAGCGGCCTCGTCGGGCTGCTCGTCTCCGACCTGCGCAACCAGTTCTACGCCCTGCTCGCCGCCGGAGTGGAGCAGGCCCTCGCCGACGCCGGGCACCAGATGGTCCTGGTCGACGACCACGGCCGGGACGAACAGGCCCTCGCCGGGGCACGCGCGTTTCTCGCGATGCGCGCCGCCGGTGTGCTGCTCGCGCCCGTCGGCCGCAGCGCCACGGGCCTGCTGGTCGAGCACGGCACCCCGGTGGTCGAGGTCGACCGCCGCTCGGGCGTGCGCGGCTGCGACGCGGTCACCATCGACAGCGAACGCGGCGCCCGCGACGCCGTCGCCCACCTGCTCGGACTCGGTCACCGCCGGATCGCGGTGGTGCTGGACGAGACCATGTGGGACACCGGGCGCGACCGGCTCAAGGGCTACCGCGCCGCCCACCGCGAGGCCGGCGCGCCGCTGCCCCGGAAACTGGTCCTGGACCTCGGCCTGCGACCCGGCGACCCTCAGGCCGACGTGGCGTCCTTCCTGGACGCCAACCCGGACGTCACCGCGGTTTTCGCCGCCAACAACGTCGTTGCCGAGGCGGTGTGGCAGGAGCTGCAGCGCCGCGGCAGCGCCGTCCCCGCCGACTGCTCCGTCGTCTCCTTCGACGACCTGACCTGGATGCGCATCGTCGAACCGGGCCTGACCGCCGTGCGCCAGCCCGTGTACGAGATGGGCCGGCGAGCCGCCGCACTGCTGCTGGAACGCATCTCGGGGGAACGTACCCGGGCGGAGAGCCTCACGCTCCAGCCCGCGCTGCAGCGCCGGGGTTCCACCGCCGCGCCGGGCGTCCGCGCCTGAGCCACCCAGTCGTGCATGCCCGCTGAACAGGCATGACACCGCGCCGTTAAACCCCCTCGTTCCGGTCTATTGACGCCCCTCAGGGGTGTGGCTACGTTCTCATGTGGGAACGATGCCACATGCCGGGGACCCCACCGGTGCGCCCACGGCGGCGTGCTGCCCGCGCACGCCCCGCCGTCCCCGCTCGCACCATTCGTCCCCCGTGCCCGTCACCACTCAAGGGAGAGCTCATGGCGGCACCACCATCCCGGCGGCGACTGCGCCGCACCCTCGCCGGCCTGGCCGCCGTCACCGCACTGCTGCCGATCGCCGGATGCGGCGGCGTCGGCTTCGCCGACACCTCGGACACCTTCACCACCATGGGCTACGGACTGGGCGACGCCCTGGCCACCGTCCGCATGGACATCGCCCGAGAGAAGCTCGCCCCCACCGGCATCCAGGTGAACGAGGGCGCCTTCGACGAGCAGCAGTTCCTCTCCGCGGTCGCCGCCGGCGACCCGCCGGACGTCGTCCGCATGGACCGCACCCTGATCGGCGGATACGCCGCGCGGGGTGCCCTCGTCCCGCTGACCGCCTGCATGAAGGACCGCGGCGTGCAGGCGTCCGACTTCCGCGACGTCGCGATCGACGAGGCCACCCTCGACGGCACGGTCTACGGGCTCCCCGACTCCTTCGACAACCGCCTGCTGCTCATCGGCGACGAGGTGGCCCGTAAGGCCGGATACGAGCCGTCCGACGTCGACACCTCCGACTGGAAGGGTCTGCGCAAGCTCGCCGACGACGTGCACCGCGCGTCGGGCGGCAAGCTCCACCGCATCGGCTTCGACCCCAAGATCCCCGAGTTCTTCCCGCTGTGGGTGCGTGCCAACGGCGGCTCGCTGCTCACCCCGGACGGCCGTACCGCGAGGCTGAACGACCCGAAGACGGTCGAGGCGCTGGAGTTCGCCGTCGGACTGGTCGAGGCCCAGGAGGGCTGGGGGAGGTTCAAGGCGCTGCGCGACACGTTCGACATGTTCGGTGCGGAGAACCAGTTCGTGCGCGGGCAGATCGGCGCGTTGCCCATGGAGGACTGGTACGTCAGCGTGCTGGCGGAGACCACCCCGGACCTCGCGCTGACCACCGCGCCGTTCCGCGACCGAGACGGCGACCCGATCAACTACGTCTCCGGCTACAGCTGGGCGATACCCGCCGGCTCCCCGCACCCGGAGAAGGCGTGCACCTTCATCACCACCATGACCGCCGCCGACACCTGGTTCACCGCCGCCAGGGCCAAGGCGAAGGAGATCCGCGCCGACGGCTCGCCGTACATCGGTGACTTCACCGGCAACAAGGAGGCCGACCGCCGCATCCACGAGGAGATCTGGAAGCCCACCGGCAACGAGGTCTACGACCGGTCCGCGCGCCAGCTCTACGAGATCCAGGACGACTCCTTCGCCGTCCCGGCCAACGCCGCCGGCACCGAGTTCGAGCGCGCCTGGCAGAGCGCCATCAACCGGGTGCTGTCCGGCACCGCCACACCGCAGGAAGCACTCGACGAGGCCCAGGACCGCGCACAGGCGGCCCTGGACCGCGGCAACACGGAACGGGAGTGAACCGGCCATGAGCGACCACCCGACCGCGACTCCGGCCGGCGCCCCGCCCGGCGAACGACCGGCCGTGCGGTCCGCCGTGCCCCACGGCGACGACCGCCGGGCACGCGTCCGCCGCTGGAAGGTGTCCTGGCGCCGGCGCGAGACCCGCGCCGCGTACCTGTTCCTCTCGCCCTGGATCTTCGGCTTCGTGGTGCTCACCGCCGGCCCGATGATCGCCAGTCTGGTGCTGTCGTTCACCAACTACGACGGCATCGGTCCCACCAGCGGCGTGGGCCTGCAGAACTACCAGCAGCTCTTCGAGGACCCGCAGGTCGCCACCTCGCTGTCGAACACGCTGCTCTTCACCGTGCTGCGGGTGCCGCTCTGCATGGCCGTCGCGCTCGCCCTGGCGATGCTGCTGCTCCGCGTCGGCCGGGCTGCGGGCTTCTTCCGCACCGTCTTCTACCTGCCGGTGATGACCCCGTCCGTGGCGGTCGGCATCCTCTTCCTGCTGCTGTTCAACGGTAACGTCGGCCTGATCAACGAGGTGCTCGGCCTCTTCGGCATCCCCGGGCCGAGCTGGACCACAGACGGCGACTGGGTCAAGCCCGGCCTGGTGCTCACCACGTCCTGGGCGCTCGGTGGCACCGTCGTCATCTACTTCGCCGCCCTGCGCAACGTTCCCAGGGACCTGTACGAGGCCGCCGAACTGGACGGCGCCGGCCGCTGGGCCTCCTTCCGCCACGTGACGCTGCCGCAGATATCCGGCGCACTGTTCTTCACCCTGATCGTCAACACCATCGCCTCGCTGCAGACCTTCGACGAGGCGTACACCGCGTTCTTCGGCACCGCGAACGCCCAGACGTACAGCCACGAAGCCGCGCTGTTCTACGTCGTCTACCTCTTCCAGCAGGCCTTCCAGTTCATGCACATGGGTTACGCGTCGGCGCTCTCCTGGCTGCTCTTCGCGCTGATCGGGCTGATCACGCTGGTGCAGGTGAAGGTGAGCAAGAGGTTCGTGTACTACGAGGGAGACGTGCGATGACAGGCCTGACCACCCTCCCGCCGGACCGCGAGAAGCCCGCCGCGGCCGCCCGCCCCCGCGTGCCGGCTCCCCGCCGCGACGGGCCCGCCCGGCCCGGCAGGGAGCAGACGGGCTCCGTCCGCTGGGTCACACGGCCGCTGCGGCTGCTCGCCCTCACCGGCGCCTCGGTGATCTTCCTCTACCCGTTCGTGTGGCTGGTCAGCGCCTCGCTGAAGCCCTCCGAGCATGTCTTCGACAACGAGCTGATCCCGAAGGTCTGGCAGTTCGAGAACTACTCGCGCATCTGGGAGGAGGTGCAGCTCCTCACCTGGCTGTGGAACAGCGCCACCGTCACCCTCGCCGCCGCGACCGCGGTGACGATCAGCAGCGCGGTCGTCGCCTTCGGCTTCGCCTACTTCCGCTTCCCCGGCCGCAACCTGTGTTTCGGCCTGGTACTGGCGACCATGATGCTGCCCGCCGTGGTGACCATGGTCCCGCAGTACCTCATCTGGAACTGGCTGCACCTGGCCAGCAGCCAGATACCGCTGTGGGCGCCGAACCTGTTCGGCAGCGCGTTCTACATCTTCCTGCTGCGGCAGTTCTTCCTCGGGCTGCCGCGCGAGCTGCTCGAGGCCGCACGCATCGACGGCGCGAGCTACTGGGGCCTGTTCTGGCGGATCGCGCTGCCGCTGTGCAAGCCCGCGCTGGTGGTGACGTTCGTCTTCGAGGTGCAGGCCGCCTGGACGGACCTGGTGCGGCCGCTGATCTACCTGCGCGACCCCGAGCTCTACACGGTGCCGCGCGGCCTCAAGGCCGTCCTCGACCAGTTCGGCGAGGGAGGTGAGTCGAGCTGGGAGATCGTGTGTGCGGCGAGCGTCGTGGTCACCCTGCCGATGATCATCGTGTTCTTCCTCGGCCAGCGGCACTTCGTCTCCGGAATCGCCACGACAGGACGGAAGGGTTGATGACCGAAACTCCTCAGGCCGGGGCGGCGGGGGACACGGCCGGGCCGGCCGTACTCGCCCTGGACATCGGCGGCACCAAACTCGCCGCCGGGGTGGTGCGCGCGGACGGCACGGTGCTGTCGTCCGCCGTCTGCCCCACCGAGGTGGCCGAGGGGCCCCGGGCCGCGCTGGAGCGGCTCTTCGGCCTCGGCGAGAAGGTACTCGCCGCCGCGGGCACCCACCCGGGCGAACTCCTGGGCACCGGCATCGGCTGCGGCGGCCCGCTCGACTCCGACGCCGGCGTGCTGCTGCGGCCCCCGCACCTGCCGGGCTGGATCGACGTGCCGGTCACGACACTGGCCCGTGAGCGCTACGGCCTGCCCGCCGTGCTGGACAACGACGGCACGGCGGGCGCCGCGGGCGAGTGGCGGTTCGGCGCCGGCCGCGGTAGCCGCCACCTGCTCTACCTGACGGTGTCCACCGGCATCGGTGGCGGTGTCGTGCTGGACGGCCGCACCTTCCGCGGCGCCGCCGGCAACGGCGGCGAACCGGGCCACGTCACGGTCCGCTCGGGCGGCCGCCCGTGCAAGAGCTGCGGCCGCGCGGGCTGTCTGGAGGCGTACGCCTCCGGCACGGCCATCGCTGAACGCGCAGTCGAGGCCGTCGCCGAGGCACGCGCGGCGGGCGTCTCCACCGCCATGGCCGGACCGGACCCGCTCACCGCCGCCGACGTGGCGGCGGCCGCCCGGCAGGGCGATCCGTCGGCCGTCCGGCTGTGGGAGGAGACCGTCGAGGCGCTCGGCAGCGGACTCACCTCGCTGGTGAACGTGTTCGAGCCGGAGCTGGTGGTCCTCGGCGGCGGCGTGACCCGCTCCGGGGAGCAACTCCTCGCCCCCGTACGCCGGTCGGTGGCCGAGTGTGCGATGGGCCCGGCCGCCCGCGCCGTCCGCGTCGTCGCCGCCGCCGGCGGCGATCGGGCCGGCGTGCTCGGTGCCGCCGCCGTCGCGTTCGAACGCCTCGCTCCGCCGGGATCGTCGCGCGCACCGGCCCCGCCCGCAGTCCACGACCGCCCGCTCACCGCCTCCGCCGACTGACCCCTGCGACCCGCCTCCCGCCCCACCCCGACGCCACTCCGCACTCTGGAGCACCATGGACGACGCCCTCACCCGGCACCTGGCCGACCATCTCGACGCCGCCGAAGGCACCCGGGCACTGCTGCCCGCCCTGGACGCGGTGGCGAGCGACCTGATCGACGTCTACGCCGGCGACGGACGCCTCTACACGTTCGGCAACGGCGGCAGCGCCGCCGACGCCCAGCATCTGGCCGCCGAACTCATCGGCCGCTACCTGCGGCAGCGTCGGCCGCTGCCCGCCGTGTCGCTGACCACCGACCCCTCGGTGATGAGTTGCATCGCCAACGACTACGCGTTCGACGACGTCTTCGCCCGCCAGGTGGAGGCACTCGCCCGCCCCGGCGACATGGTCGCCGGCTTCACCACCTCCGGCCGCTCGCCCAACGTGGTGCGAGGACTGGCCGCCGCCCGCAAGGCCGGTGCCGTCACCGTGCTGTTCTGCGGCGGGACCCGGGGCGGCCTGCCGGCTGCCGAGCACGCCGACCACACCCTTCTCGTCCCCGCGACGGCCACCGCCCGCATCCAGGAGATGCACCTGCTGCTGCTCCACCTGCTCAGCGAGCGGGTGGACGCCTGGGCCGCGGAGACCGAGGACGACCGACTGGAGGCACCCGTATGACCGCCGCCACCCCCGCCCCCGACCCCGCTGCCGAGGCCGGCCCGTTGAGGCCCTCAGCCGCAGCCGGTCCCGCCACGTCCACGCCCGCGTTCGGCCCCATGTCCCGTGAGCGCACCCTGCACATGGTCGGCAACGCCCACATCGACCCCGTGTGGCTGTGGCGCTGGCCGGAGGGGCTCCAGGAGGTCCGCGCCACCTTCCGGTCCGCGGCCGACCGCCTGGAGGAGTACCCCGAAGCCGTGTTCACCTGCGACTCCGTGATGTACCTGGAGTGGATCGAGCGGCACGACCCGGACCTCTTCGACACCATCCGCGAGCGCATCGCGGAGGGCCGCTGGCAGGTCGTCGGCGGCTGGTGGATCGAGCCCGACTGCAACGTCCCCTCCGGCGAGTCGTTCGTCCGGCAGGCCCTCTACGGCCAGCGCTATCTGCTGGAGAAGTTCGGCCGCGCCGCCACCGTGGGCAGCAACCTCGACCCGTTCGGGCACCACGCGATGCTGCCGCAGCTGCTCGCCAAGTCGGGCATCGAGGGCTATGTGTTCCTCCGCCCGGGCCCGCACGAGCAGGCGCTGCCCGGCCAGTTCTTCCACTGGGAGTCGCCCGACGGCTCCCGCGTCCTCGCCTACCGCCTGCCGCACGAGTACTGCAGTCCCGGCGAGGACGTCGGCGGCCATCTCGACAAGGCGCTCGCCGTCATGCCGCCGGACCAGCCGGAGCTGATGGTGTTCTACGGCGTCGGCAACCACGGCGGCGGGCCGACCCGCGCCAACATCGACAGCATCAAGCGGCTCGACGCCCTGGGCGGCATGCCCCGCCTCGTCTTCAGCCATCCGGAGGCGTTCCTCGCCGCCGTCCGCGACCGCGACGGCATACCCGTCCACGCCGGCGAGCTTCAGCACCACGGCCCCGGCTGCTACTCCGCGCACTCCGGCGTCAAGGAGTGGAACCGCCGTGCCGAGAACGACCTGCAGCGCGCGGAGAAGTGGGCCGTCGCCGCCTCCGCCGTCGTCGGCCAGGACTACCCGCACCGGGAACTGACCGAGGCCTGGAAGCTGGTGCTGTTCAACCAGTTCCACGACATCCTCGCCGGCACCTCCCTCCGGTCCGCCTACGACGACGCCCGTGACGACTACGGCCGGGCCCGCTCCCTCGCCGCCGACGTGTTCAACCGGTCCGTGCAGGCGATCGCCCGCCGCATCGACATCCCGTTGCGTGAGGAGACCGTGCCGCTGGTCGTCTTCAACCCGCACCCGTGGGAGCTGGAGACCGACGTGGAGGCCGAGTTCGGCCGCGCGGCGACCGCCACCCTCGCCGACGAGCAGGGCGCCGAGGTGCCCGTCCAGCTCACCCGGTCCGAGGCCACCATGAACGGCAGTCGCGGCCGCGTCGTCTTCCGCGCCTCCGTGCCCCCGCTGGGCCACCGCGTCTACCATCTGACGTCGCTGGGCGCGGCGCCCGGCACCGCGCACGGCGCGGTCCCTCCGCAGCGCAGCGAGCACGCCGTGCTGGAGAACGCACACCTGCGGCTGGCCGTCGACGCGCGCACCGGCTGGCTCGCCTCGTTGCACGACAAGCACACCGGCGCCGAACTGCTGCCGGAGAAGCCCGGCCCACACGCCGTCGTCGTCGACGACCCCTCCGACACCTGGGGTCACCGCGTCACCGCCTACGACCGGGACATCGGCGCCTTCCGCTGCACCCGCGTGCGCATGGTCGAGGACGGCCCGGTGCGCTCCGTGCTGCGCGTCGAGAGCCGCTACGAACGCTCCACGCTGGTCGAGGAGTTCGTGCTGTCCGCGGGCTCCCGGCATGTCGAGGTGCGCGCCACCGTCGACTGGCACGAGCAGCTCAAGCTGCTCAAGCTGCGCTTCCCCACCGCGCTCACCGACGTCACCGCCACCCACGAGATCCCCTACGGCCACCTGGTGCGCACCCCGGACGGCACGGAGGAGCCGGCCCAGGCGTGGGTCGACGTCAGCGGCACCCTGCCGGGCGGCGCCCGCGCCGGGCTGACCGTGGCCAACGACAGCAAGTACGGCCACGACGTGCGCGGTGGCGAGATCGGTGTCACCGCGTTGCGCAGCCCCGTCTACGCCTGGCACGACCCGGCGGAACTCGACCCGGACGGCATCTACGACTACCTCGACCAGGGCCGTCAGGACTTCCGCTACCTGCTGATCCCGCACGGCGGGGACTGGCGCGCCGCGGACCCGGTGCGCCGCGCGGCCGAGCTGAACCAGCCCGCGTTCGCCCTGCTGGAGACCTTCCACGAGGGCCCGCTGCCGCAGCGCGCCGCGTACGCAGACGACGGTGCGGGCAGCGTGGTCGTCACGGTCGTCAAGGGCGACGAGGACGGAGACGGCGACGTCGTGGTCCGCGCCTACGAGTCCGCCGGTACGGCCGCCCGCGCGCGGATCGCGCTCCCGCTGCTCGGCGGCCGGGTGATCGAGAGCGACTTCGGCGCCTACGAGATCAAGACCTTCCGGGTGCCGCGCGATCCCGCTCAGCCGATCGTGGAGAGCGACCTGCTGGAGCGCACCGAGGACGAGGAAGCCACCGGAGAGGGGAGCGGCACGGCGTGACCCCGAGCGACCCGTCGTCCGCGGTGCCGGTGCCCGTCGGGGGGCGCGCCGCACCGGAGACCGACCGGACCCCACGGCTGGAAGGCTGGAACATTCGTGTCTGCGACCTCGCCTGACGGCGCCGAGCCGACGGTGACCCGCTGCCCCGACCGTCCCGCCGCGGAGGATGGCCTGCGCCTCCGCGACGCGGCGGCCGGGGAAATGCTGCTGCCGTACGTGGCGGGCGTCGTGGCCGCCGACGGCACCTGCGTGCCTGTGCCCGTCGAAAGCGCGGACCGCCATGCCGACGGCGGGCTCACGCTGCACGGCTCGGCCGTCGGCTTCAGCGCCACGCTGCGTCTGGGACCGCCCGCGGCGACCGGCGCCGACGGTTCCGCCGCCCCCGGCTTTCGACGGGACGGCGAAGCACCCCCGGCCACGGCCCCTTCCGAGACCTCCGGACTCCGCACCGGCCCCGCCGGGGCGGCGCAGGCCACCGTGCGCGAGGCCGAGCTGACCGTGTCCCGGAGCGCCGACGAGCCCCGGGACGCGGGCCTGCGTGTCGAGGTGCGGCTCGGCGCGACCGACGACCCCGGGTGGCTGATCCCCGGCGTGTTCTACGGCGAGAACCGGCTTCCCGCCTGCGAACGCCCCTACCCCCGCTACGCCCCCGGTGCGCACGATCCGCAGGGCATGGTCGCCGACGCCTGGTCCTTCCGCGCCGACCGGTGCGCCACCCCCGCCGTCTTCGCCCGCGACACCCGCGGCGGCGCCGCCCTCGCCCTCGACACCGAGCAGGGCGAACTCGGCGAGCAGGGCGTCGGCTTCGCCCTGCTCCCCGGCGACCGGCCCGCCCTGCGCCTGCACGCTCCCTACCGCGAGGAGCCCGTCAGCTACTACGGCTCCGCCGAGCCCCGGCCCGTGCAGGCTCCGCAGCACACCTGGCAGCCCGGCCACACCCGCACCGTCCGCTTCACCCTCCACCTGCTGGACGCCGACCCGCACGCCTACGCACCCGTGCTGCGCGCCCTGCACCGGCGCACCCCCGCCCCGGAGCGGCCCGCCGCCTGGGTCGGCCTGGACGAGGCCGCCGGCCTCTCCGCGTACGGGCTCCACCGCTGGCACTATCGTCCCGACCCGCCCGTCCTGCTGGAGACCGCGGCCTTCGACCGGGAGGCGCTGGGCGAGCGCGGCGACCGTACGGCGATGCACGTCTCCTGGGTCAGCGGCACCCCTTACGCGCACGCGATGCTGTTGCACGCCCGCCGCACCGGCGACCGCGCCCTGGCCGGCGCGGCGATCGGGGTCCTCGACCACATCGCGGCCAACCTCGCGCCCGGCGGCACGTTCTGGGGCCAGTGGGGCCTGAACGGCGGCTGGAACGCCGGCTGGACGCCCGACCGGAACCGGCTGCACGCCCGTACCCTCGGCGACGCGACGCTCTTCCTGCTGCGCGCCCTGCGTGCCGAACGGGCCCTGGGCCACGACCACCCTGCGTGGGAGTACGCGGTGCGGTCCAACCTGACCGTCGCCCGCGCGGGCCTGCGTGAGACGGACGGCCGTCCGGCGGCCGCCCACCACAGCGACACCGGCGCCGCGCTGTCCCACGAGGGGTCCGCCGGCCTGGCCTGGATCGCCCCCTGGACGGAGGCGGCGGACGCCTTCGGTGAACCGGAGTGGCGGGACGCCGCCCGTCGCGCCGGCGCCGCGTACGCGGCCGACGTGCGAGCGGAATTCCTGTGCGGTGCCCCCGAGGACGTCTCCCTTGCGCCCACCTCGGAGGACGGCTACAACGCGGTCATCGCGTACACCCTGCTGCACGAGGCCGACCCCGGTGATCCCCGCTGGCTCGACCTGGCCCGGCGGGCCGCCGACTGGACGCTCACCTTCCGTTACACCTACGACGTCACGTTCGGCCCGCACACCCTGCTCGGCCGGTACGGCTTCCGTACCCGCGGCGGCGACCAGGCGTCCCCCTCCAACCAGCATCTGCACGCCTTCGGCCTCATCTGCCTTCCGGAGACCGTCCGCCTCGCCCGCCATCTGGGCGACCCGTACTACCTGGACTCCGCGCGCGAGAACCTCGACTGTTTCCGCCAGTTCGTGGCCCGCGCCGACGGCGACTTCAACGCCTACCGCGGCATGGTCAGCGAGCGCTTCTACCAGACCGAGTGCTTCCAGGCGAAGGGCATGCTGCTCACCCTCTCCCACGCCTGGTCCGCCGGAGTGCTGCTGTACGCCTGCGAAACCGCCCGTGACCTGCCCGAGCTGAAGGAGCTGCGGTGACCCCCACCGGACGAGGAAACGGAACGGGAACCGGAAGCCGGAACGGTACCGGGAACGGGGCCATGCCCGGCCTGCTGGCCTTTCCGGCCGGGTTCCGCTGGGGTACTTCCACCTCCTCCTACCAGGTCGAGGGCGCGGTCGACGCCGACGGCCGCGGCGAGTCCATCTGGGACCGCTTCTGCACCGTGCCCGGCGCGGTGGAGAACGGTGACTCCGGCGAGGTCGCCTGCGACCAGTACCACCGCTACCGCGAGGACATCGAGCTGATGGCCTCCCTCGGTCTCAACGCCCACCGCCTGTCCCTCGCGTGGCCGCGCATCGTCCCCGACGGCGTCGGACGCGTCGAACAGCGCGGCCTGGATCACTACGCGCGCGTCCTCGACGCGCTGCTGGAACACGGCATCGAGCCGCTCGTCACCCTGTACCACTGGGACCTGCCGCAGCCGCTCCAGGACCGCGGCGGCTGGCGGCACCGGGACACCGCCGAGCGTTTCGCCGAGTTCGCCGCCGTGTGCTTCGACGCGTTCGGCGACCGGGTCCGCGACTGGGTCACCATCAACGAACCATGGATCGCGGGCGTCCTCGGCCACCAACTCGGCCTGCATGCCCCCGGGGAGAAGGACCTTGCGGGCAGCGCCCGGGCGATGCACCACCTGCTCCTCGGACATGGGCTGGCCGCCGGCGCCCTGCGCGCCACCGGGCGTCCGGACGCGCGCGTCGGCGTCGCATACAGCCTCTTCCCGCACACTCCGGCGACCGACGCGCCGGACGACCACGCCGCCGCGCACGCCTCCGACGGCTACGTCAACCGCTGGTTCCTCGACCCGGTGCACGGCCGCGGCTACCCCGGCGACATGCGCGAGCACTGGGAACGCGTCACCGGCCCCATGGACTTCGTCGCCGACGGCGACCTCGACGTGATCGGCTCCGGCAGCGACTTCATCGGCGTCAACTACTACACGCGCCGCCTCGTCGCCGCCGACGCGGAGGAGGCCGGTCACGCCCCCTGGCCGTGGCGTGTCGAGCCGGGCCGGGCGGAGGTGCCGCGCACCGACCTCGGCTGGGAGATCGTCCCCGACGACCTCACCGCCCTGCTGGTGCGGCTGCACCGCGACTACCCCGGCGTGCCGCAGCTCATCACGGAGAACGGCGCCGTCTTCGGCGACGAACCGGGCCCGGACGGCGCGGTCCACGACGACCGGCGCATCGGCTTCCTGCACGGCCACCTCGCCGCCGTACACCGCGCCCTGCAGTGCGGTGTGCCCGTCGAGGGCTACTACCACTGGTCGCTGGTCGACAACTTCGAGTGGGCCATGGGCTACCGCCCCCGGTTCGGCCTCGTCCATGTCGACCGGGCCACGCAGCGCCGCACCGTCAAGGACAGCGGCCACTGGTACGCGCGGGCCGTCGCGGCCGGTGGCGTCCCGCCACTCCCCCCTCCGGCGGGGAACGCGGAGACGCCGTGATCCCCGTCCCGTCCCGTACCGTCCGGCTGCCCGGGCGCACGCCCACCGCCGGCGCCCAGGGCAAGGACGTGGCCGCCCGGCCCCGACACCCCAGCGCCTCGGAACCGCCGGCGTCCCGTTCGCTGTCGTACGCACACGATCCGCAGCGCGCGGACCCGTCCACGATGCGTCCGGCGCGGTGTCCGGTGCCCGCACCGCCCGTCCGCCGCCGCGAGGGGAGCCGCGCATGACGCCCCGCGTGTCCCGCTCCGCTCTGGCCGGCCTGGACATCGGTTCCAGCCGCATCAAGTGCGTGGTCTGCGACCCGGCCGGCACCGTACTCGCCGCCGCCGAACGCTCCACGCCGCTCGGCGCACGGGACGCCGACGCCCTCGCCACGGCCGGGCTGAACGCCCTCGCCGAGGCCGTCGCCGCTTCCGGGCGCCACCCCGACGCTGTGGGGCTCACCGGCATGGCCGAGACCGGCGTGCCGCTCGACCGGCACGGTGCCCAGACCGGCCCACTGCTCGCCTGGGCCGACCCGCGCGGCACCACCGAGGCCGGACGCCTCGTCCGCGACACCGGCGCGGCGGCGCTGCATGCCGCCACCGGTGTACGGCCCAGCGCCAAGGCCACTCTCGCCAAGTGGTGCTGGCTACGGGCCCACCTCCCGCACGCTCTCGACGCCATGCACGTCTGGTGCGGCGCCGCCGACCTGCTGGCTCTCGCGCTCACCGGCAGGGTCGCCACCGACGCCACCTTCGCCCAGCGCACCATGGCCTACGACGTGCACCGCGGCCGCTGGGACACCGACCTCGCCGGCCTCGCCGGAGTCCGCACCGACCGGCTCCCGCCCGTACGCCCGCCCGGCGAGCCCGTCGGACCGCTCACCGACGAGGCCGCCCGTCGCGTCCCCGGCCTGCGCGCGGGCACGCCCGTGGTCGTCGCCGGACACGACCATCCGGTCGGTGCCTGGGCGGCGGGCGTCCGTACGGCCGGAGCGGTCGCCGACTCCATGGGGACGGCCGAAGCCGTGCTGACCCTCACCGACGACCCTCCGGACAGCGCCCGGACGCTGGCCGAGGGCATGGGCTACGGACGGTCCGCCGACGGGCGCCACTGGTACGTGCTGGCCGGCACCGGCAGTTGCGGGGCCCTGGTCGAGTGGTACGTCGACCTCGTCGGACTGCCCTTGGGTGCCGAACGCCACCAGGCGCTGGGTGTGTTGCTGGAGGCCGCCGGCCCCGGGCCCACCGGTGTGCTCGTCGAGCCCTACCTGAGCGGACGCAGCGCACCCGAGCCCGACCCGGAGCGGCGGGTGGCGCTGCACCGGCTCGGGCCGGAGGACGGCCCGGCCCGGCTCGCGCTGGCCGTCGTGGAGGCGACTGCCTACCAGGCCCGCTGGATGACCGAGACCCAGCGCGTCCTCACCGGCGGCGGCCGCCCGCGGGAGGTCACCCTGCTCGGCGGGCCCGTCGCCCAGCCGCGCTGGCCGCGCGTGAAGGCCGCCGTCGCCCCGTGGCGCACCCGCGTCCTCGCCGAACACCGCGCGCCCGCCGTCGGCGCCGCGCTGCTCGCGGCCCGCGCCGCCGGGCCGCTCGCTGACGAACCGCTGCCCGTTCACGAGGCGACCGCCTCACCCCAGGAGGACCCCGACGGCTACGACCGCCTCTACCGGGAGGCGTTCCTGCCCCTCGTCCGCCGACCCACTGCCGACACCCCACCAGGGAGCCGCCCATGACCACCGGCCAGCACACCACCGCCTCGCCCGCCACCGACGGGGCCACCGCGCCCGTCGCCGCTCTCGCCCGCCCCGACGGCACCTTCGCCATGGTCGCCATGGACCAGCGCGACTCGCTGCGCACCATGATGTCCGAACGCCTGGGTGAGCCCCGCGAAGCCGTCACCGACGCCCGGATGACCGACTTCAAGCTCGCCGTCTCCCGCGCCCTCGGCCCGCACGCGTCCGCCCTCCTCATCGACCGGGACTACGGCGCCCGCGAACTCCTCGACCAGCGCATACTCCCAGGGACCTGCGCGCCCATCCTCGCCGCCGACGCCCTCACCCAGGAGCCCGGCGGACCGGTCACCGACACCGCCCTCGACCCGGCCGTGGACCCGGTCTCCGCAGCCGCCGACGGGGCGCGCGCGCTCAAGCTGCTGGTCATCTGGCGCCGCGACGGCTCCCGCGACCGCCGCGTCGCGCTCGCCGCCCGCTTCGTGGCAGCCTGCCGCGACGCCGGGCTGGCGTCCGTCCTCGAACCGGTCGCCCGCCCGACCGCCCGGGAGGAGGCCGACGGCACGTTCCGCCTCAACGACGCGATCGTGGAGGCGGCCGAAGAACTCGCCCCGCTGCGCCCCTCGCTGTACAAGTGCCAGGTTCCGGACGGCGGCAGAGGTCCCGTCGCCCGCATCGCCGCCGAGGCCGAACGCATCGACGCCGCAGTCGACGTGCCCTGGGTGGTGCTCTCGCAGGGCGTCGAGCCGGACGACTTCCCGCACGCCGTGGAGGCCGCCTGCCGCGCCGGTGCGTCCGGCTTCCTCGCCGGCCGTGCCCTGTGGACACCCGCGCTCACCGCACCCGGCCCCGCGGCGGCGCTCCGCGGCCCCTGCGCTGAGCGCCTGCGTGAGCTCGGTGAGATCGTCCACCGGCACGGACGCCCCTGGTGGACCGCCCCCATCCACGCCCGGGCCCGCACCAGCTCCGAGGGAGGACGGGCATGACCGAGCAGCACGCCCGCCACCACCCGTCCGGCGCGGCACAGCGCGTCTGCGTCCTGCACACCGTCGCCGCGCTCCCCGCCGTCTTCGACCCGCTGCTGCGGGAGGAGGCACCGAACGTGCACGCTTATCACATGGTCGACGAGAGCCTGCTCGCCGACACCGTCGCCCACGGCCCGCTGCCCCGCACCTGGGCCCGCCTCGCCTCCCACCTCACGCACGCCGAGGCGGCCGGCGCCCGCGCCGTCCTGGTCACCTGCTCCTCCATCGGTCCCGCCGCCGAGGCCGCCCGGCCCCTGCTCGGCATCCCCGTCTACCGCGTCGACGAGCCGATGGCCGCCGAGGCGGTCGGCATCGGCCCACGCATCGGCGTGCTCGCCACCCTGGAGTCCACGCTGCGCCCCACCGCCGAGCTGATCGGACGCCGGGCCGAACGCACCGGCGCCGGCATCACGTTGACCACGTCCACCTGCGACGGCGCCTTCCAGGCCCGCAGCGAGGGCCGGCCCGAGGAGCACGACCGGCTGATCGCCGCCGAGGCGCTGCGGCTCGCCGCCGACCACGACGTCTTGGTGCTCGCCCAGGCGTCCATGGCCGCCGCCGTCGGCACCCTGCCGGGCGGCTCCTTGCCCATCCCGGTGCTGACCTCGCCGCGCAGCGGCACCGCCCAACTCGCCTGCCTCGCTCACGACCCGACACCCCGGGGTGAGGCGCCGTGACGGTGCCGGCCGGAGAAGTCCCGCAGTGGGGCTGCATCGCCGACGACTTCACCGGCGCGTGCGACCTCGCCGGGAACCTGGTACGCGCCGGGCACCGCACGGCGTTGACCGTCGGCCTGCCCACCCCGGCGGCCCTGAGCGAGGCGGGAGGGCCGGACGCGGTGGTCGTCGCGCTGAAGACCCGCACCGCGCCGCCCGCCCAAGCCGTCGACGCCGCGTTGGCCGCGTACCGCCGGCTCGCGGAACTCGGCTGCAGCCGCTTCTGGTTCAAGTACTGCTCGACCTTCGACTCCACGCCGGCAGGCAACATCGGCCCGGTCACCGACGCACTGCTGGACGCCACCGGCGCACCCTGGACGATCGCCTGCCCCGCCTTCCCCGACAACGGCCGCACCGTCTACCAGGGCCACCTGTTCGTCGGCGACCGCTTGCTCAGCGAGAGCGGGATGCGCCACCACCCGCTCACCCCGATGACCGACCCCGACCTGGTGCGGGTCCTCGGCGCCCAGACGCGCCACCCGGTCGGTCTGCTGCCCCACACCGTGCTGCGTTCCGGGGACGCGGCCGTCCGCGACCGTCTGCACGTCCTCACCGCCGCCGGGGCGGGGATCGTCGTCACCGACGTGCTCGGCAACGACGACTTCCCGCCGCTGCTCCGCGCCACCGCCGGGCTGCCGCTGCTCACCGGCGGCTCCGGCCTCGCTCTCGCCCTGCCGCCACCGGCACACAGGCGCGGCGGCCCGCCGGCGGACCGCATCGAGGTGGCCGACGGCCCCGGCGCCGTGCTGGCCGGGAGCGTCTCGGACGCCACCCTGGGACAGACCGCCCAGGCCCGGCGTACGCTGCCGCACCGCAAGCTCGCCGCCGCCGACCTGCTGGCCGACCCGGACCGCACCGTCGCCGACGCCCTGGCCTGGGCCCGCAGCCACCTCGGCCCCCGCCCGGTGCTGCTGCACAGCGCCGACGACCGCGACGAGGTGCGCCACGCCCAACGCCGGTTCGGCGCCGCGGAGGTGGCCGCCGCCGTCGAGCGGGGCCTCGCCGCCTGCGCCCGCGGCCTGCTCGACGCGGGCGTGGGCCGCCTGGTCGTGGCGGGTGGCGAAACCTCCGGCGCGGTGCTGACCGCTCTGGGCGTCGACGGCCTCCGCATCGGCCCGGCAATTGCGCCCGGCGTCCCCTGGACCGCCGCCACCTACCGCGGCCGTACGGGCCCCCGCACGGTCAACCTGGCGCTGAAGTCCGGCAACTTCGGCGCCGAGGACCTCTTCACCACCGCGGAGAACGCCCTCTGAACAGGAACGCCGCCGAATGAGACGGAAATGAGCCGGAAAGGAGACCTGCCGCTCACCATCGCAGTGCCACCGCCCCACATCACGCGGAGACCACTGCGGAGGAGCACACCATGCAGGAGCCACAGGACAGACCCGTCGGCCACCCCGGCACGGACGCCCGCCCCGACAAGGACGTCACCTCGCGCATCGACCGCCGGCTCTTCCTCGGCGGGGTCGGCGCGGCCACCACCGCGGCGATGCTGGCGAACACCTCGGGAACCGCCTACGCCGCCGAGGAGCCCGCGTTCGCCCCGCTGCCGGCCGAGATGCAGCCCCCGGCCTCGGCGTCGCTGATGGCGCTGAAGACGTTCAGCAGGATCGACGGCACGCCCGTCTACTACTGGCGCGGCAACCGCGGGAACACCACCCTGCGCGACTGGCGCTGCACCCCCGCCTTCTACGACCGCCTGGTGGTGTGGATCCGCGACCTGCGCCGGCTGTCCGAGGACGGCGGCTTCGGCAACGTCAAGTTCCTCGTCTCGGCGGGCTTCTACGTCAACCGCAGCGGCCAGCACGGCAACGGCACCGCGATGGACCTGGACCTGGTCCGCTGGGGCGGCGGACGCCAGTCGTCCCCGCTGGACGGCCACCACGCCGGCGACCGCACCCGCCGCCGCCGCTACCTCGCGGTCGACGCCACCTGCCGCCGCCGCTTCCGGTACGTGCTCGACGGCTGGTACAACGCCGCCCACCGCGACCACATCCACGCCGACTTCGGCGGGCTGCCCACCAAGTGCTCCAAGGGTTCCAGCAGCGACACCAAGTTCGTGCAGGCCATGTCCAACAACTTCATGGGCGCGGGCATCGCGGTGGACGGCGTCTGGGGTCCGCAGACGGAGAAGTGGTTCAACCGTGCGCGCAACCGGCTGAGCATCGAGGGCAACCCGCACGCCAGCATCGACTCCTGGCGGACGATGCTCGCACGCGTGGCCCGGCACGGCTTCCGCAACGAGGCGTTCTGACCCAGCCCGGCACGGCACGGCACGGGAGGAGCCCCCACCCGTGCCGTGCCCGGGCCCTCGGCGGGCACCGGCGCCGTCAGACGGCCTCCTCCGTGAGCGGCGGCAGGCGGCGCACGTGCGCGGGCAGCCGCAGGCACGCGGGCGGCAGTCCCAGCCCGTGCAGCACCCGCCGGTACGCCCCGGCATGGTCCTCGGCGGCGGCCACGTCGCCGGCCAGCCGCAGGGTCACGGCGAGCCGGGCCTCGGTGCGGGCCACCTCCACCGGTGCCGCCATCCGCCCGAACACCGCCGACGCCTCCCGCAGCCGGTCCCGCGCGGCCGACGCCTCGCCCGTGCCGATCGCCGCGTCCGCCAGGCTCCGCAGCACCAGCGCCGTGCCCGACCGCTCGCGGTTCCGCCGCAGCGTGGCCAGCGCCGCCTCCAGGCGTTCCCGTGCCCGGGCCCAGTCCCGCGCGGCCAGGTCCACCTGGCCGCGCACCCGCTCCACGTGCGCCGCACCCACCTCGTCGCCGATGCCGGACACGATCCGGGCGGCCTCGGTCAGCGACTCCAGCGCCCCGGCGGTCTCGCCCCGGTCCGCCAGCGCCTCCGCGAACCGCAGCAGCACCACCACCCGGGTGCGGTCCGCCGCCTCGTGCCGGTGCAGGGCCCGCCGGTAGTGGCCGGTCGCCGCGCCCGCGTCACCCAGGTCCGCGAGGGCGTTGGCCAGCCCCGTGCGGGCGTACACCTGGGCGCGGTCCGACAGCCCGAGGCGTTCCGCGTCGCGTGCCGAACTCTCGTAGTACGCCGCCGCGTCCGCCAGCCGTCCTTGGAGCGCCGTCGCGCGTCCCACCTGCCACGCCGCGTCGGCGACCACCTCCGGGTCGCCGAGGTCGGTGGCCACCTCCCAGCAGCGGCGGGCCGCCTCGCCCAGCTCGGCGTACCGATCCTGCTGGAACATCGCCCAGCACAGCGCGAAATGGAGCCGGGACAGCCGCCGGTCCCCGGCGGGCTCCCCGCCCCAGGCGTCGATGGCCGCCCGCAGCGCGGCCTCCCGCTCCGCCTCGTGGAAGCGGATGATCAGGTAGCCGTCGAGCTGCAGGGCCAGGTCCGTGGCGAGGGCGGGCAGCCGCAGCCGGCAGGCGAGGCGTACCGCGTCGGCCAGGTTCGCCCGCTCGGCCGCGAACCAGTCCGCCGGATGCTCCCGCACGGCCTCGGACGCCTCGGCGGGCAGCGTCTCGCCGCCGGTGGCGACCGCGTCGAGCACCCCGCCGTGCCCGAGCCGCCCGGCCGCCCGGGAGGCCAGCAGCAGCCAGTGGCGCAGCACCCGCCCGACGGCCGCCTCCCGTTCGGCGGGCGGGTCCTCGGCCACGGCGCGTTCGTACGCGAAGTCGTGGACCAGGTCGTGCAGCCGGAACCGCGGCTGTCCGGCCGCGTCCGTCCCGGCCGTCCGCAACAGGTGCCGGTCGACGAGCTGGTCGGGCAGCAGGTCGTCGTCCGCGAAGTCCGGCCCGGCCAGCGCGCCCACCACCCACCCGGGCACGCTCTGCGCCGCCAGCAGCCCGAGGCGGCGCAGCGCCGCCCGGAGCACCGGAGGCAGCGCCCGGTAGCTCAGCGCGATGCCCGCCCGTACGTCGAGGTCGCCCGTGCTCAGCTGGTCCAGCCGCTGTCGGTGTCCGGCCAGCCGGTCGCGGAACAGGCGCAGCGTCCAGTCCCGGCGCGCCGCGAGCCGTGCGCCCGCGATGCGCAGCGCCAGCGGCAGGTGCCCGCAGAGCTCCGCCACGTCCCCGGCGGCATCCGGCTCCGCCGCCACGCGTTCCGGCCCCACCAGGCGGGCCAGCAGAGCCCGCGAGTCCGCCGGGTCCAGGGTGCCGACGTCGAGCGCGACGGCGTCGGCCAGCGCGGTGAGACGGCGCCGCGAGGTCACCAGCACCGCGCAGCCCGGCGTGCCGGGCAGCAGCGGCCGCACCTGCGCCTCGTCCCGCGCGTCGTCCAGCACCAGCAGCAGCCGTCGCCCGGCCAGGCGGGTGCGGAGGGCGGCGGTCCGTTCGCCGGTGCCCGCCGGGACGTCCTGCCCGTCCACGCCCAGTCCGCGCAGGAAGGCGGCGGCCACCTCGTGCGGGTCCGCGGGCTCCGGCTGCGCACCGCGCAGGTCGGCGTAGAGCTGGCCGTCGGGGAACTCCTCGTGCAGCGCGTGCCCGGTACGCAGCGCCAGCGCCGTCTTCCCGGCGCCGCCCTGGCCGCTCAGCACGACGACGGGCACGGTGCCGTCCTCCCGCAACGCCTGCCGGGCGTACGCCAGCAGCTCCTCGCGGCCGGACAACACCCCGGTCATGGGTGGCAGTTGGCGCGGCGGAGGTCCGGTCAGCGCCTCGGCCCGCCGTGTGGCGGGCTCCGGTCCGTCCGCTCGTCGCGCAGGCGGCTGCGGCGCAGGCGAGGAGCGGGTCCGCACGCCCTGCTCCGGCCCGGCGCCCGCGCCCGGTACGACGGCCGCGCCGCGCAGCACCTCCTGGTGCAGCTCCCGCAGCCGCACGCCCGGTTCGACCCCGAGGTCCTCCTCCAGCCGCCGGTACGCCCGCCGGTACGTGGCGAGGGCGTCGGCGGTCCGGCCCATCGCGGCGAGGGCGAGCATCTGACGCCGGTACAGGTCCTCCCGGTGCGGGTGGTCCGAGAGCAGCGGGCCGACGGTGGCGAGGACCTGTGCGTACCGGCCGAGGTCGAGTTGTGCGTCGGCCAGGCCCTCCAGGGCGCGGTGGCGTTCCTCGTCCAGGTCGCGCCGGGCGGCCTCCGCGAAGGGTTCGGTGCACCCTCCCAGCGCGGTGCCCCGCCAGCAGTCCAGGGCGGCGGCGAACTGCTCGGCGGCGTCGGCTGCTTCGCCCACCGCGGCCGCCTTCCGCCCGGCCGTGCTCGCCGCCCGGAACTCCAGCAGGTCCACCGGACGCGTTCCCGGGTCGAGCAGGTAGCCGCCGTCGGCGGTCCGCAGCATCGCGCCGCGCGGGTCGGAGAGGTGCTGCCTCAGTCTGCTGACCAGGTTGTAGACCTGGGCGCGTGCGCTGTCGGGCGGGTCCGTCCACAGCAGGTCGACGAGCCGGGCGGGCGTGAAGACGCGTCCGGGGTGCAGCAGGAGCAGCCCGAGCAGGGACCGTTCACGACCGGAGCGGAGCCGCTGTCTGGCCCCGTCGCGCCGGATCTCCACCGGCCCCAGAATGCCGAAGCGCACGAAGTCCCCCTTCACGCCCTCGCGCCGCCCGCCTTCGTGTCACGTCGGCGGCAGCGGTCCACTTCCCCCCTCTGCGGACATGTACACGCCGAGGTGTGGACGTTCCGGGGGACTTCCGGACGAACGGACTACGGAAGGCGGGCCGCGATCTGCGCCGTGAAGGCCGCCCAGGCGTCGCCGGAGACCGTCAGGGCAGGGAGATCCGTGTCCTTGGAGTCCCGCACGAGAACGGTGGACTCCGCTGCGGCGACCTCTACGCAGTTGTCGCCGCCACCGCCGCTGTAGCTGCTCTTGACCCAGACCGGTTCGGTCGTGCTCATAGCGCTCCTCGCATCTGTTCCAGCAGGCTCGCGGTGTCCTGGTGGCTCAGAGCCTGTGAACGCATCCTTCCATAGCGACGAAGCATGGCGCTCGATGCCTTGGGAGAGGTGATCAGCATGCTCGCCTCATGGCCCTCGACGTAACCCACCCATCGGCTGTCCGGCGTCTCCGCCAGGTACATCGGCCCTTCGAAGCCCGAGTGTTCGGGTTGCTCGATCGGCATCATCTGGATCTCGACGTTACGCAGTCGCCCTTGTGCCAGGAGATGGTCGAGCAGTGCCTTCGTCACTTCGGGGCCGCCGAATCCGCGCCGGAGAAGCGCCTCCTCGATGATGAAGCAGAACTCGGTGTTGGGCCGCTCGGTCAAGTGACTCTGCCGTGCGAGCCGACCGGCCACCTGCTGTTCGGACTGTTCGTCGCTGAGCGGGGGCAGGTGCCGCCGGAAGAGTGCCCGGATGTACTCCTCCGGTTGCAGGAGACCCGGCACGACGCGGCACTCGTACGCGTAGAGGGACACCGCCTCCTCCTCGATGGCCGCCCAGTGCTGGAACCACGAGGCCAGTCCCACTCGGCGGGTGAGGCTGCGCGCCGCGGCGGCGAGGACCCGGGCGGCGAGGGGGCCGAGCACGTCCTCCGAGCGCTCCACCAACTCCCTCGGCGGGAACCGCTTCCCCTGCTCGATCTTCGCGATGTAGGCCGAGGAGTAGCTGACCCGGGGCGCGAACTCCTCCTGGGTGAGGCGTGCTTCGTCGCGCAGCGCCTTCAGCACCGCGCCGAAGGTCCTGAGGCTGTCCGACAGCTCCGACGCACTGGTGGTGCAGTGGTCGATCGTCCCCATCGCGGCCCCGCCTCTCCGTGCCCTGCCCGGTACTCCGTCAACCCACTCCGGAGTCCCATGGTTACGGGACGTCATCGGCGGGGTCCAGGCGCGCCACTGGTACAGCGTCAGCTGTATGGGCGCCGTCCCGGTGGGCCGCCCGGTGTGCCGGGGCCCGGCCGCAGGCGTGAGGGCCTGCGGCCGGGCGGCGGTCACCTGCCTGCTTGCAGGGCGCCCCACGTCCCGCTGCCGACGATCCCGTCGACCCCGAGCCCGCGGCTGCTCTGGTAGTCGCGGACCGCGTCGTCGGTGTTCGGTCCGAAGGCGCCGTCGGCGTCCACGGTGCGTCCGAGCGCGGCCGTCAGTGCGCGCTGGAGCCGCTCCACCGCCGCGCCGCTGTCACCCTGCCGCAGCGTGGGCTTGCTGCCTGCGGAGAGCAGCGCGGTCCAGGTCTTGGGGCCGACCACGCCGTCGACGGACAGGCTCCGGCTCTGCTGGAAGGCACGCACGGCACTCGCGGTGTTCGGCCCGAAGGCGCCGTCGACGGCGCCCGCGTCGAATCCGTTCGTGTTCAGCAGGTGCTGGGCGGCGCTCACCTGCGGGCCGCTGGAGCCGTCGCGCAGGGTGCTGTACGAGGGGAAGCTCAGCTGAGGGGTGCCGCCCCCGCCGTCGGTCCACAGGTAGGTGACGGTGACCCAGCCGTTGTTGTTGAGGCCGACGTTGTAGAAGGTGCCGTCGGCGAGGTCGATGCCCGCCGGGTTGGCCACCTGGCGGCCGAACTCGTCGGCGCCGCCGTTGTAGTTGTCCTGGTAGGCGGCCTGCGCTTCGGGCCTGCCCCGCGGCAGGTCCTTCCACATCTGTCGTACCGAGGACGGGTTCCAGTAGTCGTCCTTGGTGTTCCACGGGCCGACGTCCCACACCGGCGCCGTCTCGCAGCGCGCCGGGCCGCACACCCGCACCGAGTACTCGTGGCTGCCCTTCGGGGACAGACCCCGCCGCGAGGGCAGCGCCACGAAGTGGTCGTTGGGCTGGATGACATGACCGTTGGCCGTGGTGTGCCCCACCAGACCCTCACGGGTCGCGAACACCGTCGCGGAGAACGCCGCAGCCGCCTGCGGCCGCTCCTTCGCCCGCTCCGAGGCCGGCACCGCCTCCGCCGACAGCCGCAACCCCTCCACCACCGGACCGGCCGAGCCGTCCGCCATCCCGAACAGGGTCACCCGCGCCTGCACCGAGGTCGCCGCACGCGGCAGCAGCGCCGGCGCACCGGCCGCCGCCTCCCGCCACTCCGTCCACACGCCACCCGCGCCGCGCCCGCGCACGTCGACCGCGACCCGCGTGCCCTGCGGCGTCCGCGCCTGAAGGTCCACCGACACCCGGTGCACCGTACGGCCCAGCTCGCGCACCGGCAGCACCGCCGCACCCTGCGCGCCCTCGCCCCCGGCCGACGCCGGACGCACACCCTCCGCACGCAGCCGCAACGCACCGTCCGTGAAACGGACGCCCACGTCGTCACCGCCCCGCACGCCCAACTCCGCACGCCAGGACACCTCCTGGCCCGGAGCCTTCCCCGAGGAGCTCGCGTCGGACGCGGTGGCCGCTCCGGCACCGGTGGTCACGCCGAGGGCGACCAGGAGTGCCAGGGCGCCTGTCAGGACCGGACGTCTGCGTCGTCTCCCACGCATACGTGTTCTCCTTCCGTGAGTTCTCGTCCACTCCCGCCGGGCGGCCCGGGGGAGTCGACCGGGATGAGCCCCGCAAGGAAAGCATGTAGGCATGTACGCGACAACCAGGGAAATCCGCTGAACCCCCGGTCGCGAACAAGAGAGAGGCGCTCTCGGCAACAACGCGTTGCGGCGGTCACACTGGGGGCCCGCACCGTCCCCGGTCGCCCACGCCCGGAAAGGCCGACGCATGCAGCCGAAGACCACGTCCGACGAGGAGCAGACGCGGGAGGGGAGCCCGACGGCACCCCCGGAGGCCGAGCGAAGAAGCGGTGGTGTGCGACTGCGCTCCGATCTGCGTGCCGCCCTGCCCGACGCGTCCGCCGCCTTCGCCGTCACGGCGGCGGTGTTCGTCCTGCTGTACGTGCGCATGGACGCGGGGACGTCCGACACGGTCGCCGTCATGCCCTTCATGGACGATCCGGGCACCTACTGGATGTACCTGCTCAGCCAGGCGTTCGGCTGGTCGGGGCTGCTGTGGGCCTGGGGCACCGTGATGCTGGGGCTTCTTCTCTCCGGGCCCCGGCCCCGGCGGCTGCCGGTCGCCCCCGCCGTGCTGGAGCGCTGGCACCGGACGACGAGCCTGACCTGCATGGCGCTGATGTTCGCCCATGCGCTGATGTTCGCGGCCGAACTGGTGCGGTACGAGGTGGAGCTGTCGTGGGGCGACCGGTTCTGGACCGCGTTCGTGGACACCTTCGTGCCCTTCGGCTACGACTCCGGCACGGGCCAGGTGGCCATCCCCCTCGGCCAGGGGGCGCTGTACCTCGCCGTCCCGCTCGGGCTGCTCTTCTACGTCCGGCACCGCATCGGCCCCCGCACCTGGCGGTACCTGCACCGGTTCGTCCTCGTCGTCTACGTGCTGAGCGTCTGGCACACGCTGCTGTACGGCACCAACGTCTGGTACGGCGACTGGCCGCGCACCACGCTGTGGCTGCTGCAACTGCCCGTCGCCGTACTGCTGGTGCTCCGGCTGCTGCGGCCCGCGCGCAGGTCCGAGCAACTCGGCGCACCCCGGCGGCCCGGTGGGCCGTCCCTGCCGGCCTGGGCGGTGCGCGGCCTGGGAAGGCTGACCGCCGCGGCGGTGGTCGTCGGCCTGGTCGCGGTGGTGGTCTCCGGGCACGACGGCGGACGGCCCCGGCCCGCCCCCGAGAAGCCGGCGACCGCGCCGCACGACCACGAGGGGGAGTGAGCGTTCGGGGTCAGCCGGTCGGCTCCGCAGGCAGGAAGGTCACCTGCGGAGCGCCGGTACGCGGATGCACCGCAACCTCGCTCGCGACCCCGTAGACCTCCCGCAGCAAGGCGGGCGTCAGCACCTCCAGCGGTGTCCCGGAGGCCGTGACCTCGCCGTCGCACAGCACGTAGAGGCGGTCGCAGTAGTAGGCGGCCAGGTTCAGGTCGTGCAACGCGACCAGCACGGTCGCCGGGAGCCGGCGCAGCAGCCCGAGGACCTCCAACTGGTGCCGCACGTCGAGGTGGTTGGTCGGCTCGTCGAGGACGAGCAGCGAGGGCGCCTGTGTCAGGGCGCGGGCGATGAGGACGCGCTGGCGCTCGCCGCCCGACAACCGGTCGAAGGCACGGTCGGCGAGGTCGGTGGCGTCCACCGAGGCCAGCGCCGAGGCGATCAGCCGGGCGTCCTCGCCGGTGTCGCCGTCCAGCAGCCGCTTGTGCGGGGCGCGGCCCATGGCGACGACCTCCCGCACGGACAGGTCGAACCCGGGCCCGGCGTCCTGGACCACGGCCGCCAGTGTGCGGGCGACTTGGCGCACCGGCAGCGACCAGGCGTCCGCGCCGTCGACGTGCACGCGCCCGTCGTCCGGGCGCAGCACGCGGTAGACGGAGCGCAGCAGCGACGACTTGCCGCTCCCGTTGGGCCCGACCAGGCCGACGACCTCCCCGGGGCGTGCGGCCAGCGACACGTCCCGGACCAGGTGACGGGCTCCGGCGCGGAGCGTGACGTGCTCGACGTCGAGTGCGGTGGCTCCCACGGCGGTCATCCCACTCCTCGTTCGGCGTTCCGCCGGGCGTCCCGGCGCATCAGCAGCAGGAAGAACGGTCCGCCGCACAGCGCCGTCAGCACGCCCACCGGTATCTCCATGGGCGCGGCGACCGTACGGGCGGCCACGTCGGCCCACACCAGGAAGACGGCGCCCGCCAGCGCGGCCGTGGGCAGCACCCGGCGGTGGTCGCCGCCGACGAAGAGGCGCACGGTGTGCGGCATCATCAGCCCGACGAACCCGATCGGCCCGGTGGAGGCCACCAGCACGCCGGTCACCAGGGACAGCAGCACGAACATCCGGGCGCGGAAGCGGGCCACGTCCAGGCCCATCGTGGTGGCGGCCTCCTCGCCGCTCAGCAGGAGGTTGAGGGAGCGTGCGCGCAGCAGCAGCACGCCGATGCCGAGCGTCAGCGCCGACGCGGGCAGCCACAACGTGTCCCACTGCACGCCGCCCAGGCCGCCGAGCGTCCAGGCGAGCACGGTCCGCGCCTCGTTGCCGCGCTCCGAGGTCAGCAGCAGGAGGTCCATCACGGCGGTGAGCACCGCGGCGATCGCCACGCCCGACAGCACCAGCCGGACCGAGGTGATGCGGCCGCCCGCGCGGGCCGTGGCGTACACCACCAGCAGGGCGAGGAGCGCGCCCGCGAACGCCGCGACCGACAGGGAGACGGCGCCGAAGAGGCCGATCCCGGAGACGATGACCAGGACCGCGCCCAGCGACGCCCCCGAGGAGACGCCCAGGAGGTAGGGCTCCGCCAGCGGGTTGCGTACCAGGGCCTGCATCGCCGCGCCCACCACCGCCAGCCCGGCGCCGGTCACCGCGCCGAGCAGCACCCGCGGGGCCCGCACGTCCCACACGATGGTCTCGCGGACCTGCGACCACACCGGCTCCGACCAGTCCAGGCCCAGGTGATGGCCCACGATGCCCCACACGTCGCCCGGCGGCACGTACACCGAGCCGATGCCCACGCCCGCGGTCAGCGAGACGAGGAGCGCGGCGCCGAGGGCGGCGAGGGCCAGCGCGTAGCGGCCGCCGCGGGGCCCGGACCTCTCGGCCCGGTCCGTGCCGGGGGACTTGGTGAGTGACGGGGGTGGCGGCGCGGGCGTCCGCAGCTTCACCGGAAGCGCCCGGGATGCAGGGCGCGGGCGAGGTCCTCGACGGCGTGCGGCGGCCGGACGCCCACCAGGGTGGCGGTCAGCGGCAGGACGACGAACCGCTCGTTCTCGATGGCGGGCACGTCGGCCAGTGCGGGCTGGGAGAGCAGGAACTCCTTCTTCTCCTCGACGCTCCCGGCGCCCGCGTAGTCGTAGAGGGCGATGACCTCGGGCTTGCGGGCGACGACCTGTTCCCAGGAGGCGTCCCCGAAGACCTTGTCGATGTCGGCGAAGACGTTGCGTCCCCCGGCCAGCCGGATGATCTCCGTGCCCAGCCCCTTGCCGCCGGCGGTGAAGGGCGCCTTCTCGCCGCTGTCGTACACGAACACCGGCACCACGTCGGCGCCTTGCACGGCCTCGGTGGAGGTGCGGACCTGCTTCTTCAGGTCGCTCACTACGGTGTCGGCACGCTCGGGCACACCGAAGATCTTCCCGATGGTGCGGATCTCGTCGTAGGCGTCCTGCATCGACACCTCGTCCTCGCCGCAGTACTCGCGGTTGAGGTAGGTGTGCACGCCCGCGTCGGCAAACACCTTCCGCGAGCGGCCCTCGTTCTCGGCGAACGCGCTGCCGTAGCCGCCGTACACGAAGTCCGGCTCGGCGGTCAGGACCGTCTCGAAGGACGGCTCTTTCTCCGCGAGTTCGGGGATCGACTCGAACGCCTCGCGGTAGCGCGGCAGGACGGCGGAGTCCGGGAAGGCGGTGCCGACCATCCGGTCCTCCAGGCCGAGGGCCAGCATCAGCTCCGCGGGGTGCTGGTGGATGGTGACCGCCCGGGAGGGCGGCTCCTCGTACGTGGTGCGGACACCGCAGTTCTCCACGGTGACGGGGAAGCCCTCCGTGGACGTCTTCGCCGGCCGGTCGTCGCCGGCGGCGGCGCCGCCCGACGTGCCGCATCCGGCCAGCAGCGTGCCCGCCAGCGCGGCGGCGACGGCCGGCGCGACGCCGCGCACCGTCCGCCGGCGCCGCGCGGGGTGCCCTGCACCCGGCGCCGGGGAGGGGGAGGGAGAAAGGGGGGAAACGTCCTGCACCTGAAGCCTCCTGGGGAGTCCGCGCTCCTCGGAACGGTCCGCGACGGCCAGTTTCCTGACTCCCGGATCGACGTTCCCCCTCGCCTTCCCGCGCGGGTGCGCGCAGTGGCGTGCCGGAAGGGGTCCACTCCCCGGTCACAGTGGCGGGACCGTGCCGGACTCGCACCGGCTTCCTGTGTCCCGTCGCGGTGATGACCTGGAGATCGTACGTTCCTGCAAACAGGGTGCAAAAGGGCGCCCGGATGTGACACCGAGCGCCCCCGCGCGCCCGTTCACCCCGGGCGGACCGCCCGCACGACGAGCCGCTCCGCGTCCTGGTCGTAGGGGCGGCAGCGTGACCGGAGCGCCCGCCCTCCCGTCCCCTCCTGCCGAGTGCCGGGCGGCAGAGGCCCGCTACTGCGGGCGCGTCTTCCGTGCAAGGCTGGTCGGGTGTTGACCGATGACCTGCTGGCACGGACCTCCGCGATCGGCCCCTACTTCGCCGTCGGCACCGGACCGCGGGCGGACGCCGCCGGCTTCGTGCCGCTCGCCCGGCTGTACGGCGATCCGGCGCTCCTGGCCGAAGCGGCGGCCGACGTGGGGCGGCGCATGGGCACCGGCGACGTCCGGGTCGCGGCCTCCACCCTGCAGCTCGGGCTGGCGTCCCGGCTGTGGTCGGTCGCGCTGGGCACGGCCGCGCTCGCCGGCCGGGTGCCTGACCTGTCCCCCGAACGCCTCTGGTGGCGGGCCGTGCCCTCCGGGCCGCTCGCGCTGTGGCTTCCGGACTCGGTCGCCGCTGTCCCGGGCGTCCCCGCCGACGCGCTCCACGAGGTCGTGGTGGAGGGCCACCTGACGCCGCTCGCCGCCGAGATGCGGCGCGTCTTCCGGCTCTCCCCCCAGGTCCTGCGGGGCAACGCGGCCTCGGCGCTCGTCGGCACGCTGCGCGTGCTCCACGCGCAGCTGCCGCACCCGGACTTCCCTCCGCTGCCCTGGGCGCGGGCGCTGCTGGACCGCGAGCCGCTCGCCAGGACGGGCCGGCTCTCCACCCGCGGCGGCGAGGTGGTGGCGTTCCGCCGCCGGAGCTGCTGCCTGTACTACCGCGTCGGGGGAGGCGTGTGCGGCGACTGCGTGCTCGACCGCTCCACCGCGTAAGCCCCGTGAACGCCCGCGCCCCCCGGAGCCCTTGCGGCTCCGGGGGGCGCGGGGGAGGACGGAGGGCCGCTTACATCTCGGTCCAGGTGAAGGCGACGTCGTCACCCGGCTCGATGCGGAACTGGCAGCCGCCGACCGGGGTGGAGGTGCCGTTGACGGAGATGTTCCAGTAGGCGGCCGAGCCGCCGTTGTGCCCGTCGATGGTGCTGACGAAGTAGTCGTCGAACGACGGGTACCAGGTGCCGTCCCAGGTGAAGTTCTCCTGGTCGGCGGCGTCGTCCAGCGCGGCCGTCGGGGTGGCCCCCGGCTCGGGGTTCATGTCGTTGTTGGTGCCGTCGCAGTGGTGGGTGCCGCCGGAGGCGGTCGTCACGTCGTGACCGGTGGTGGTGATCGGGCCGTCGAAGAGGGCGCCGTTCGGCCCCTGCACCGTCAGGTCGACGGTGATCGGGTCGTTGGCGGCGGCCGCGACCGTGCCCGGGGCCGCGGCGGCGGCCGGAGCGCCGCCCAGCGCGAGGCCGAGGGCGGCGGTCAGCAGGGCGGTACGGCGCAGGACGGTGTGACGCTTCACGGAGAGTGACCTTTCGTCGGTGGGTGGGACGGGGTTGGGGAGAGGTCAGAGGCTCCGGCGCCGCATGCGCGCCAAGAGGAGGACGGCACCGCCGGTCAGCAGCAGCGCGGCAGCGCCGGCGCCCAGCAGCAGGGAGGAGGAGCCGGTGGTGGCCAGGCTGCCGTCGGGAGAGCCGGCGTCCGGCGTCAGGCCGCCGCTGCCCGAGGAGCCCGAGCCCGAGCCGGAGGTGCCGGTTCCGGAGTCGCCGCCCGCAGCCGTCTGGCCGGAGGTGTCGCCGGGGGAGGGGGACGGCGTGGGGTCCGTGCCGCCGGAGGCGTCGCCACCCGAGGTGTCGCCGCCGGAGTCCCCGCCCTGCGAGCCCTGCGAGCCGCCGCTGTCGCCGCCCTGCGAGCCCTGGGAGCCGCCGCTGTCGCCGGTCCCGCCGGAGGAGTCGTCGTCGGGCGTGCAGTCGACCGGCTCGAGGCCGGGAGCGGAGCCGGTGCCGTCGACCTTGCCGAGCGACTTTCCGGCGAGCGCCGGCACGACCTGCGCGGTGGCGCGCAGCGCCATGCCGTTCACCACCGGCTTGTCGTAGCCCACGGCGCCGCGGTCGTCCGCGGGGGCGTCGCAGCCGACCTGCACGGTGCGCAGCCACGCCACGCCCTCGGCCGCCGCCGTGACCCGGCCGCCGGCCGTGAGGCCCTGGACGGCGAGCGCAGTGGAGTTGGAGTTGGCCGGCGGGGTGCCGAAGCCGTTGTCGCGGAAGCCGCCGTCGTCCAGCTGCTCGTCCTCCAGCCAGTCCAGTGCCTCCTCCGCCTCGGCGTCGCGGTCGGCGGCGACCAGCGCCTGCACGGCGAGCCCCGTGCTGTCGGTGTGGGACGTGCAGTCCGCCGGGTCCTCCTTGAAGAACAGCGGGAAGCCGCCGTCGGCGCACTGGGTGGAGACCAGGAAGTCCGCGGCCTTGCCGGGAAGGTCGCCGGAGCGGTCCAGGGCGAGGACGGCGAGGGACTGGGTGAACTGGTTGGAGATGTCCTCGTCGAGCGGCGCGTCCCGGAAACGGCCGTCGTCCTGCATGCGGCCCAGCAGGATGCCGGTCAGGTCGTGACCGCCGAAGTCGCCCGGGTCCCGGCCCTCGACGGACGCGACCAGCGCCATCTTGGCGACGCCTCCGGCGAACACCTTGCCGGACTGGCCGCGGTTGACGTAGTCCTCGGCGTTCTCCGCCAGCCAGTCGGTGGCCCGGCCGGCGGTGTCGCCGCCGGAACCGGTCGACGCCAGCGCGAGGACGATGTCGGAGGTGAGGCCGTGGTCGCCCTTGGCGTGCGTGCCGTCCGTGAGCTGCGAGGCCATCCAGGTCGCGGCGGCATCCGCCGGGGACTGCAGCGCGGGCGCGGGCGGCGGGTCGGCCGGGTCAGCCGTCGCCGTGGACGGCAGCAGCGCCGCGGCGACGGCCGTCGTCGCCAGCGCCGCGGCCAGTGCGCTCGCCCTCCTGCGCGGTATGCGCCCGGTCGTCGGGTTCTTCGGTCTCGGCATGGAGACGCTCCTCGTTGCGGTGATGGGCGGGAAGGGGGGTGGGGTGTACGGGTCGTGTGGGGTCTTCCGGGCGGTCGGCGCGGCCCGCGCGGCCGGCGGGCTGCGGGGCGGCCGGACCGGGGTCCGACGTCGCCGCCGCGGGCGAGAGGGTGACGGACGCGCCGAACGCCGCCCGTCGCGCCGCCCTGCGCAGCACGACGAGGACGGCGGGTCCGAGGGCGACGAGGGCGAGGACGTTGGTGAGCGCCCGGCCGGTGTCCCAGCCCACCGTCGAGGTGAAGAAGGTGAAGAGGGCGAACCGGTGCAGGTTCTCCAGCACCGGCGCGCCCGGCACGAACGACAGGTCCGTGCCCGGTCCCAGGGAGAAGGGCCAGAACCACATGTTCATCAGGAAGCCGAACACGTAGGCCACCACGGCCCCGTAGGCGGCCAGCATGGCGATCTCGGCCCGCCCGGTGACGCGGCGCGGCAGCAGCCCGGCGCCCAGCCCGATCCAGCCGGACGCGAACATCTGGAACGGCAGCCACGGCCCCACGCCCGCGGTCAGCAGGGCGGAGGCGAACAGCGAGGTGGAGCCCAGCACGAAGCCGAAGCCCGGTCCGAAGACACGGCCCGCCAGCACCAGCAGGAAGAACACCGTCTCGATGCCGGCCGTCCCCGCGCCCAGCGGGCGGAGCCCGGCGTTGAGCGCGGACAGCACGCCGAGCATCGCGAGCGCCTTGGGATCGATGCCGCCCGAGGACATCTCCGCCAGCACGACGGCCAGCAGCACCGGCAGGATCAGCACGAAGAACAGCGGCGCGTCCGTGCTGTGGGCCACCATCTCCGGCTGCGGGGGCACGAACAACGGCCAGCAGAACATGGCCAGTCCGGCGACGCTCGCCAGCGTCAGCACCAGGCCGCTGCGCAGCCCGAACGGCACCACCCGGTGGGCGCCGCCCCGCTTGCCCGCACCGCCCCGCAGGCCCGCACCGCCGCGTGTGCCCGCGGCCGTCCGCCGGGCGGCGGGCGCCCCGCTCACGCGGGCTCCCCGGCGGCGGCACCGGCCAGCGCGCGGTCGACCTGCTCGACCGTCAGCCAGCGTCCCGGCGCCAGCACCTTGGCGACCTGCGGCGCGAAGGCGGGGGAGGAGACGACGATGTCGGCGGTGGCGCCGTCGGCGACGACCTCGCCCTCCGCCATCACCGTCACCCGGTCCGCCGCCCGTGCCACGAACTCCACGTCGTGGGTGGCGACCACCACCGCGCGTCCCTCGGCGGCCAGCCGCCGTACCAGCAGTGCGAACGCCTCCTTCGCGTGGTAGTCCAGGCCGCGCGTCGGCTCGTCGAGCAGGACGACACCCGGCGCCGAGGTGAGCTGCACGGCCAGCACGAGCGCGAGCTGCTGGCCCTCGGAGAGGTCACGCGGGTGACGGTCGGCGGGCACGCCCGGCGCGAGCGCGTCCAGCAGCCCGCGGCAGGTGCCCGGCGCGGCGCCGGACTCGGCGTCCGCCTGGGCGCACTCCTGCTCCACCCGCTCCAGGTACAGCAGGTCGCTCGCCGTCTGCGGCACCAGACCGACCAGCCCCCGCGCCACGCGTGCGGGCACGTCGCCCGGATCGCGCCCCTGCACGGACACCGTGCCGGAGCGGCGCGAGCCGGAGCCCTGCAACGCCCACAGCAGCGACGACTTGCCCGACCCGTTGCGGCCCATGAGCGCCGTCACGTGCCCGGACTCCAGCACCACGTCGACGTCGCGCACGGCGACGGTGTCGCCGTAGGTGACGCGGACCCGGCGGGCGGTGAGCGCCGCCTCCCCGCCGGTGGCGGGCGGTTCGTCCGGGGCGGCGTCGCCGAGCCGGTCGCGCAGGGCGCGGGCCGCCCGCCGGGCGTCGCGCACGGACAGCGGCAGCGGGTCCCAGCCCGCCAGCCGCCCGAGGCGGACCACCGGAGGGGCCACGTCGCAGTCCCGCATCAGGGCGGCCGGAGAGCCCTCCCGGACGCGCCCGTCGTCGCCGACGTGCACCAGCCGGTCGGCGTACTGCAGCACGCGTTCCATCCGGTGTTCGGCCACCAGCACCGTGGTCCCGAGGTCGTGCACCAGCCGGGTGACGGCGGCCAGCACCTCCTCCGCGGCGGTCGGGTCGAGTGCGGACGTCGGCTCGTCCAGCACCAGGACCCGCGGGTGTGCGGTGAGCACCGAGCCGATCGCGACGCGCTGCTGCTGCCCGCCCGACAGGGTGCGCAGCGCACGGTGCCGCAGGTCCGCGATGCCCAGCAGGTCGAGAGTCTCCTCCACCCGCTTCCGCATCACCTTCGGCTCGATGGCCAACTGCTCCATCGTGTAAGCCAGTTCCTCCTCCACGGTGTCGGTGACGAAACCGCTGAGGGGGTCCTGCCCCACCCGGCCGACCACGTGGGCGAGTTCCTGCGGGGGCAGCGTGTGGGTGGCCAGCCCGTCGACGGACACCTCGCCCTGCAGGTGGCCGCCGGTGAAGTGCGGCACCAGCCCGTTGACCGCGCCGAGCAGCGTCGACTTGCCCACACCGGTACGTCCCGCCACGAGGCACAACTCGCCCTCGTCCACGGTCAGCTCCACGTCCCGCAGCGCGGGACGCGCGCAGCCGTCGTAGGTGAAGGTGACCCGGTCGAAGCGGATCATGCGGCGGCTCCCTTCGTGAGGCCGGCGGGCGGACGCGGAGTCAGGAAGGCCGGCAGCACGCCGATCAGGACGGCTGCCGCCGGCAGCAGCGCCACCTGCGGCCAGGCGATCGGGTCCAGTGACGGTTGCAGCGTCGCCGCGTCCGTGCGGGAGGCGACGTACATCACCGCCGCCGAGGCGAGCCCCGACGCGGCGACGAGCAGTTCCGCGGCGCGCCACCGGTCCGGCCGGTACCGGCTCCGGCGCACCCGGCGCCCGCCGAGGAAGAAGCCCGTCACGGCCACACCGAGAGCGGCGACGAGCAGCGGAGCGCCCAGGTACGACGGGGAGCCGCCGCCCAACGCCCCGTACAGGCCGACGCAGACGCCCAGCAGGCCGACCAGCACCAGACCGCCGGTGAGCAGCCGGGCCCGCCCGTCCAGCCGTCCGGTGCGGCCGTAGCCGTGCGACGCCATCGCCGCCGCGAGCGTCAGCGACCGGTTCATCGCGTCCTCCAGGACGGGGATGATCAGGCCGCGCAGGGCACGCCGGCCGCGCCCCGCCCCACCGCGGAGGCGGCGCGCCCGGTGCACCCGCTGGACGCTCTCCACCAGCTGGGGGGCCACGGTCAGGGTCACCACGACGGACGTCCCGACCTCGTACAGGGCGCCCGGCAGGGCCTTGAGCATGCGCTTGGGGTTGGCGAGGGCGTTGGCGGCGCCCACGCACACCACCATCGCCGCCAGCCGCATCCCGTCGTAGAAGCCGCCGAGCAGCTCCTCCGCGGCGACCGGGCCGAGCAGGCGGATGCCGCGCGCCAGTTCGGGCAGCGGGATCTCGGGCAGCACGAACAGCACCACGTCGCCCTGGCCTCCGCCGAAGACGATCCGGAACACCACCCGCATCAGGACGATGAACGCGCCCAGCGCGAGGTAGAGGCGGAACGCGAGCGCCCAGGGGGCGTCGCTGCGCCGCTGCACGACGACCAGGCCCGCCACCGACAGCAGCAGCCCGAGCAGCACGGGGTTGCCGGTCCGGCTCGCGGCGGCCGCGAGGCCCAGCGCCCACAGCCACCAGCAGCCCGGGTGCAGCGTCCGGGGCAGCGCGCCCGCCGCCCGGCGTACGGCGGGGGAGCCGGACGGCGGTGCGAGGGCGGTGGTTCTGCCTCCTGCGGAGTCCTTCACGTCCGGCTAGTCCCCGTGCCCGGTGCGACGGCGGCGCCAGGCGAGGACCGCGGCGCCGACGGCCAGGGCGGCGGCCGCCGCGGCGGTCAGCGCGGTCCCGGCGGACAGGGAGGAGCCGGACGCCGCCTGGTCGGGCCGGTCCTCGCCGCCGCTCCAGTCCGCGGCCTCGGTCGGGCTCGGAGCGGCCCCGGGAGCGGCCGACTCGTCGTCGGCGGAGGCGGTGGGGTCGGGGCTCTTCTTCCCGTCCCGCTTCTCGCCGTCGCGGTCCTTCCCGTCCGGCTTGCCGTCCTCGTCCCGGCCGCCTGGGCGGTCCGACGCCGGCCCGTCTCCGTTCCCCGGACGGTCGGCACCGGTGTCGCCGGACGACGCGCCGCCGCCCGGGCCCGTGCCGCCGGTCCCGCCGGAGGAGCCGCCCGAGGACGATCCGCCGCTCGACGACGACCCGCCGGACGAGGACCCACCGGACGACGAACCGCCGGAGCTCTGCCCGCCGTTGGACGCGGACGGCCGGCGCGGGGCGACGCGCGGCGCGGGCGCGGAGTCCATGTCGCGCCCCTTGGAGAAGGACCAGCCCTCGAAGCTGCCCTCCGGCGGATTGCGGTAGGTCGCCCCGTACTGGCTGTAGGTCCACGCGCCGCCGTTCGGCGCGTGCCAGTAGGACCAGTACGCCGAGGCCGGCGGGGTGTCGATGCAGGGTTCGGTCTCCGCCGTGGGCTTGCCCTCCAGCCGGCAGATGAACGACTCGCCCCAGCGGTTGGTGCCGGTCACCTGGATGCCCGCCGCCTTCAGCGCCGCGAGTCCGGTCTCCTGACTGCCCACGGCGCACCGGACGAGGGTCTGTCCGCCGAGTTCGCGGAAGTCGACGATCACGGTGACCCCGTTGCCGTCGGGGCAGAAGCCGGGACGGCCGCGGGAGGTGTCGACCGCGGCGGCCGTCTCCGGCGTGCCGAGGCCGGTCAGCACGCCGCAGGCCGCCACCAGGACGGCGGTGATCCACGGGCGTAGTACTCGGCTCATCGTCGGTGCCCCTCCCCCTGAGGTGGGCACCGGCCCCCGGCACGTACGCGCCCCCGACGCGCCGATCGTGCTTCAGGCGGCGTTCAGGGGCGGGGAAACCGAGGGGTCGGGCTCCACGCTGCAGACCATGACAGTGCAAAGCGGTGCACGTGCGCGCGGGCGGTCCGGCTCACGGCGGGCGGTGCCGCCGTTCACGGTTGCAGGTCAGCGCCGGATTCCCACCGGCTTCTCCGTCGCGTACGCGTTCAGTTGTCGTCCTTGCGGACAGTGGGCAAGTGTACGGACGCTCCGGGGCGTTGACCAGAACGCCCGCTGTGAGCCCGCACTCACTCGCCCCCGGCGGTGTCCGCCCCGGGCAGCGGCGGCACCGGGCGCGGCCGTCCGTCCGCGTCGACCGCGACGAACGTGAGCTGCGCGGTGGCCACTTCGGTGACCGGCCCGGGAGAGTTCCACCGCTCCGCGGTGACCCGGACCGCGATGTTCATCGAGGTCCGGCCGACGCCCTCCAGTCCGGCGTGCACGGTGAGCAGGTCGCCCGCGCGCACGGGGGCGAGGAACCGCATCCGGTCGACGGAGACCGTCACCGCCGGCGGCCCGCCGTGCCTGCCGGCGGCGGCCGCCGCCGCGTCGTCGATGAGTTTCATCACCACGCCGCCGTGGATGGTGCCGTAGAGGTTGGTGTCGTGCTCGCTCATGATGTGCGCGAGCGTGACGGCGGACCGGGACGCGCGGGATGCCGCGTGGTCCGCCGGGTCGGTGCGGAAGACGGTGGGCTGGTGCGCCACAGAACTCTCCTTCGCGAGTCGCTGTCCGGCCGGGACGAGGAGGGCGTCGGGAAGCGGCGCGGTCGCGGTCCGCGCGCGACGGCACGGCCGGAGTCCGGCACCGGCCTTCCCTCGAGGCCTCCGGGCACCGTGGGCGGGTGTCGCACACGGGCGACCGGCAGGTCTTCGGACTCGCGGGCGCGTCCCGTCAGGACACCTACAGGCCGTCGCTTCCCGGGCCCGTTCGCCGGACCCAGTGCGTGTGACGGCGGTCGTTCCCGCTCACCGCTGCGGGGCAGTCCCGGATTCCCACCGGGTTCCCTCTTGCGACGCCTCTCCTGGACAGGAGGGGCGAACCGGTTGCATGCTCAACATAACCGCGTCGATCCGGAAAGCGGAAACCCGCGGCCCCGGGAGCCACCGTCCGTTTAGGTGAGGCTAGCCTTATCTGCGTGAAAGCTGGTGAAGAGACCCCCGAGGCCCCGTCCGTCCGCGGTCACGCGCTGTCGGCCGCGGACGTGACCGTCGCCTACGACGCCGTCGACGTCGTGCACGACGCGTCGGTCGCTCTGCCCCTCGGCGAGGTGACCGTCCTGGTCGGCCCGAACGGCAGCGGGAAGTCGACGCTGCTGCGGACCCTCGCCCGCCTGCAGCGGCCCCGGCAGGGCACACTCGCCATCGACGCCGACACCGACGGCTTCGCCCTGAGTCCCCGCGAGTTCTCCCGGCAGGTGGCCCTGCTCACCCAGGGCCGCGCCGCGCCCAGCGGCCTGTCGGTACGGGACGTCGTGGAGTTCGGCCGCTACCCGTACCGGGGGCGCTGGGGCAGGGCCGACCCGCGCGGCCGGGCGGCCGTGGACCGGGCCCTCCGGCTGACCGGCGTCGAGGAACTCGCCGAACGCGGCGCCGAACACCTCTCCGGAGGACAGCTCCAGCGCGTCTGGCTCGCCGGCTGCCTCGCCCAGGAAACCGGCGTCCTCCTGCTCGACGAACCGACCACCTACCTCGACCTGCGCTACCAGGTCGAACTCCTCGACCTCATCCGCGACCTCGCGGACGTCCACGACATCGCCGTCGGCGTCGTCCTGCACGACCTCGACCAGGCCGCCGCGGTCGCCGACCGGATCGTGCTGCTCCACGAGGGACGGATCATCGCGGACGGACCCCCCGAGGACGTCCTGACCCCCGAACGCCTCACGGAGACCTACGGCATCCGCGTCGAGGTCACCGCCGACCCCCTGACCGGCCACCTGCGCACCCGTGCCGTCGGCCGCCACCACACCCGGAACGAAAGGCTCACCACACCCTCATGAGACGCCTCCTCCTCGCCGCGGCGGCGGCCACCGCCGCCCTCACCCTGACCGCCTGCGGCACCACCGAGCCCGCCGCCGACGACGCGCAGAAGTCCGGCGACTCCCTCGTCCTCACCGACGCCCAGGGCAAGAAGGTCACCCTCGACGGACCCGCCGAACGCGTCGTCGGCACCGAGTGGAACGTCGTCGAGCACCTCGTCTCCCTGGGTGTCGACCCGGTCGGCGTCGCCGACGTCGAGGGCTACAACACCTGGGACACCGTCGTCCCGCTGGAGAACGACCCCAAGGACATCGGTGTCCGCGGCGAGCCCAGCATGGACGGCATCGCCTCGCTCAAGCCCGACCTCATCGTCGCCACCACCGACCTCCAGCCGTCCGCGGTCAAGCAGCTGCGCGAGGTCGCGCCCGTCCTGACGGTGCGCTCCGCCGACGCCTCCGGCCAGATCGACCGGATGACCCGGAACCTCGACCTCATCGCCGAGGCCACCGGCACCACCGACAAGGCCGACACGCTCAAGGCCGACTTCGAGGCGAAGATCGCCGAGGGGAAGAAGGCGCTGGACGAGGCCGGACTCGGCGGTGCGTCCTTCGCCTTCGCCGACGGCTACGTGACCTCCAACCAGGTCTCCGTCCGGCCGTTCACCTCCCGCTCCCTCATCGGCGAGGTCAACGAGAAGGTCGGCCTGGAGAACGCCTGGAAGATGAAGGGCGACGAGGCCTACGGACTCGGGGCCACCGACGTCGAAGGGCTCACCAAGCTCGGCGACGACGTGCACTTCGCCCACATCGGCAGCGACGGCGACGAGGCCAGCACGCCCTTCACCGACGAACTCGCCGACAACGCCGTCTGGAAGTCCCTGCCGTTCGTGAAGGCCGGCAACGTGCACCGGCTGCCCGACGGCATCTGGATGTTCGGCGGCACCGAGTCGATGGAGGCGTACATCGACGCCCTCGTCGAGGCGCTGACGAAGTAGCAGCATGGCCGTCACCGCAACCCCTCCCGCCACCCGCACGCCCCCCGGCGCCCCGAAGACCCGGCGTACGGGCACGGCCGCGGTGACGGCCGCGCTGGTCCTGACCCTCGCCACCCTCGCGCTCGCCGACCTCACGCAGGGCACCGCCGCGGTCGGCCCGGCCGAAGTCTGGAAGGCGCTCACCGGCCGCGCCGAACCCGGCGACGCCTCCGTCGTCATCGCCTCCCGGCTGCCCCGGATGACCGCCGGCCTGCTCGTCGGCGCCGCCCTCGGCGCGGCGGGCGCCGCCCTCCAGGCGATCAGCCGCAACGTGCTCGCCTCACCCGACACCCTCGCCGTCAACGCGGGCTCCTACCTCGCGCTCGGCGTGGCCGCCGTCACCGGCCTCTCGCTGCCGCTGCTCGCCTCCTCCGGGGTCGCCTTCGCCGGCGGACTCCTGGCCGCCACCGTCGTCCTCGGCCTGTCCGGCCTCGGCGCCGGCACCGTGCGGCTCGTCCTCGCGGGCAGTGCCCTCACCCTCGGCCTCATCGCCCTCACCGAGGCGCTGCTCCTGCTCTTCCCCGAGCAGACCGCCGGCCTGTACGCGTGGAACCAGGGCAGCATCGCCCAGAACGGCTTCGACGGCGTGGTGCAGATGGCGCCGCTCGTCCTCGTCGGCCTCGCCGGGCTGCTGCTGCTCAGCCGCCGCATCGACGCCCTCTCCCTCGGCGACGACGCCGCGCGCGGGCTCGGCGTCCCCGTCCGTGCCACCCGCGTCACGACGGTGATCCTCGCGGTGCTGCTGGCCGCCGCCTCCGTCACGCTGGCCGGCGCCATCGGCTTCGTCGGCCTGTGCGCCCCCGCGCTGGTCCGCCTCCTCGGGAGCCGGTTCCGCTCGTTCAACCGGCCGTGGACGAGCATGCCGGTCGCCGGACTGGTCGGCGGCGTGCTGGTGCTCGGCTCGGACGTGGCGCTGCGCGCGGCGGTGCCGGGCGACCTCGCCGTCGCCGTCCCCACCGGCATCGTCACCAGCCTCCTCGGCGCCGCGTTCCTCGTCGTGATGGCGACGCGCGGCCGCGACACCGGCGGCTCCACCGAGGTCGACCGGCTCCGCATCCGCAGCCGCACCGTCTTCCTGGCCACCACGACCGCCGCGGTGGTGGTACTCGTCGGCGTGACGCTCGCCGCCGTCCTGCTCGGCGACACCAAGCTGCTGCTGGGCGACGTCGCCAACTGGCTGCAGTCCAACGCCGGCCGGACCCTCACCTTCGTCCTCGACACCCGCGTGCCGCGCGTCCTGGCGGCCCTCCTCGCGGGCGGCGCCCTCGCCCTGTCGGGCACCCTCGTCCAGGCCGTGACCCGCAACCCCCTCGCCGAGCCGGGCGTGCTGGGCGTCTCCGGCGGTGCCGCGCTGGGCGCGGTGACCCTGGTGACCACGCTGCCCATGGCCGGTTCGTGGAGCGTCGCCGGTGCGGCGTTCGCCGGGGCCGCGCTCACCGCCGCCGTCGTGTTCGGGCTCTCCGCCCGGGGCGGGTTCCAGCAGAACCGGCTCGTCCTCGTCGGCATGGGCTGCGCGATCGGCACCGCCGCCCTCGTCGCCCTGCTCATCGTCCTCACCGACCCCTTCAACGCCGTCAAGGCGCTGACCTGGCTGTCGGGCTCCACTTACGGCCGCACCTTCGCCGACGTGCTGCCGCTCGCCGTCGTGCTCGCCGTGGGGGCGGCCGTCGCCGTGTCCCGGCGCACCGAACTCGACCTCGTCTCCCTCGACGAGGACACCCCGCGGCTGCTCGGACTCGGCCTGGCCCGGGGGAGGTTCGGCTTCCTGGCGCTCGGCGTCCTGCTCGCCGCCACGGCGGTGGCGGCGGCGGGCACGATCGGCTTCGTCGGCCTCGTCGCCCCGCACGCCGCCCGCGCCCTCGTCGGACGGCAGCACGTGCGGGTCGTGCCGGTCGCGGTCGTCCTCGGAGCCACCCTGGTCTGCACCGCCGACCTGCTGGGCCGCACCGTCATCGCCCCCGCCCAGCTCGGCGCCGGCCTCATGACGGCCGCCGTCGGCACCCCGTACTTCCTCTACCTCCTCGCCCGCAGCCGCCGGTAGGACACCGAACGGAAGGGCGCGCGCCTCACCGCGGCCGGGTGGCGAAGCCTCCGCCCGGCCCCGGCCCGAGGACGCCGGCGCCGTCGGCGAGCGCGTCGACGACCGCGTCCGCCGCCGCCTCGGCCGGCACCCCCGCAGGAAGCGCAGGCGGCGTTCCGGCGACCGCACGGCCCGCGAAACCGGTGTCCAGGTGGGGCAGCCGCGCGTCGAGGACCTGGACGCCGCGGCGCCGCTCCTCCGTCCGCACGGCCGTCAGCCAGTGGCTCAGCGCCGCCTTCGCCGCCCCGTAGTCCGCCATCGACGGCTGCGCACGCTCGACCAGGACCCCGCTCACCGCGCCGATCGCGCCACCCCGGCCGAGCAGGGGCAGCGCGGCACGCAGGACGGCGAGCGGACACAGCGCGTTGACCGTGAACAGGTGTTCGGCCACCGCGTCCTCCGTCTCCGCCGCGGCGCCGAAGCCCGCCACGCCCGGCAGCGCCAGCACGGCGTCCAAGCCGCCGAGTTCCGCCGCCGCCCACGACGGCAGGGCGCCGCAGCCGGAGAGGTCGTAGGCGTCGAAGGCGCGGGACGGCGGCGGCCCGCCGCCGTCAGGCGTGAGGGCACCCGTGACCCCGGCGAGCCGGTGCGGGTTCCGGCCCGCGACGGCGAGCCGCGCGCCGCGCCCGTGCAGCGCGGTACACACGGCAGTGCCCAGCACACCGGTCGCACCGGCCACCAGAACGTGTGCCCCGTCCAGTCGCACGGCCGTCCTCCCTCCCGCTCACAGGGCCAGGACCAGCCTGGCGATGAAGAACCCCGCCACGAGCAGGCAGAAGACCGCGATCACGACGAGCGGAGCCGCCGCCCAGCCGCGTGTCGGGTTGTAGGTCTCGCGCGGCCCGGTGTCGAGCGTGCCGCCCTCGGCGGGCGGCGTGTCGCCCTGCCGCATCTCACCCCCGGGCGACAGGCCGGGCGTGTTCTCCGGGTCCGGGTCGGCGCTCTCCGACCCGTCGCTGTGGCTCACCGCTTCGCCTGCCCTGCCACCGCACACCTCTCCCGGCTCGTCCACGCACCCGGCGGAACGCCGCGCTCCGCCGCCTCGTCCCAGTCGACCACCCCTCACGTGCGTCCGCACGGCGGTCCGGTGCGGGCCGGCGGCGGCCCGGTCCGCCGGTCGGGTGCAACGCGCCGCCCCGACGGGCAGGTCACGCCCGGACCGGCGGGCCGTCCGTCCAGCCTGGGGCGCATGGTCCCGCCGCACCGCGCCCGCCCCGCCGCCGTGGCACGCCCGTCGGCGCTCCCCCGTGGACCCGGCCGTTCACCCGGCCGTTCACCCGGCCGTTCACCCGGCCGTTCACCCGGTCGGGTGGGGGCCGCGGTGCCCTGACCCGTCCTCGGGGAACAGGCGTCCAGGCCGTGGACGGAGCGCGACGACGACGAGAAGGGCGAGGTGCCGTGGCTGCCGGACGCAGGGCGAGAACCAGGGCGGCGCAGCGGGCGGATCGCCTCGAGGGGGCCGTGACCGCGCTCGACAGCAGGCTGCCGGTCACCGAGGGCGGCGGACTGCTGCGGAAGGCCTTCCCCGAGCACTGGTCGTTCCTGCTGGGCGAACTCGCCCTCTACAGCTTCGGCGTCCTCCTGCTCACCGGCGTGTACCTGACGCTGTTCTTCGAGCCCAGCCTGGAGGAGGTGGTCTACGACGGGTCCTACGCACCGCTGCAAGGCGTGCGGATGACGGTCGCCTACTCCTCCACCCTCGACATCAGCTTCGACGTGCGCGGCGGACTGCTGATCCGCCAGACCCACCACTGGGCGGCGCTCGTCTTCGTCGCCGCGATCGGCGCCCACATGCTGCGCGTCTTCTTCACCGGCGCCTTCCGGCGGCCGCGCGAGGTGAACTGGATCATCGGGCTCACGCTGTTCGTTCTGGCGATCTTCGAGGGGTTCGCCGGCTACTCCCTGCCCGACGACCTGCTCTCCGGAACCGGACTGCGGGTCGCCCAGGGGATCGCGCTGTCCCTTCCCGTCGTCGGCACCTACGTCGCGCTGTTCCTGTTCGGCGGCCAGTATCCCGGCGAGGAGATCACCCAGCGCCTCTACAGCGTCCACATCCTGCTGGTGCCCGGCCTGCTGCTGGCGCTGATCACCGTCCACCTGATCCTGGTCTTCTACCTCAAGCACACGCAGTGGGCGACCCGCGGCCACACGAACCGCAACGCCGTGGGCATCCCGATGTTCCCCCAGTTCGCGGTGCGTTCGGCCTCGCTGTTCCTGCTGGTCTCCGGCGTGCTGGTGGCGATGGGGGCGCTCGCCCAGGTCAACCCGATCTGGGTGTACGGCCCCAACGTGCCCTCCCAGGTGAGCAACGGCTCCCAGCCCGACTGGTACATCGGCTTCCTCATCGGCGGTCTGCGCCTGATGCCGCCCTGGGAGACCAACCTGGCCGGGCACACCGTGTCCTGGAACGTCTTCATTCCCGGCCTCGTCCTGCCCGGACTGCTGTTCACCCTGCTGTACGCCTGGCCGTTCCTCGAACGCTGGCTGACCGGCGACCGCGGCGAGCACCACCTGTGCGACCGGCCGCGCCACCAGCCCACCCGCACCGGGCTCGGCGTCGCCGGTTTCACCTTCTACGCCGTCCTCCTCGTCGCCGGCGGGGACGACATCCTCGCCTACGTCTTCGGCACCTCCGTGAACACGATGCGCCAGGTCGAACGCGTCGCCCTGATCGTGGCGCCGGTGCTCGCCTTCCTGGTCACCAAACGGCTCTGCACCGCACTGCAGGACCGGGAACGCGACCTGCTGACCGACGGGATCGAGGGCGGCGGCGTCAGCCAGACCGTCGAGGGCGGCTTCACGTCCCGCCACCTGCCCGTGCCGGCCGACCGCATGTACCGCATCCTCGTCCGGTCCGGCACGGCCCCGCTGACCCCCGGAACCCTGCACACCGCCCCCGGCCGTCCGCCGCGCCGGGTCCGGGCCCGCGCGGCGCTGAGCCGCTGGTTCCACGGCGGACAGGCCGAGCCCCCCGTCACCGAGGGCCGCCGCAAGGAGATCGAACGCGCGGCCGCCGGGCCGTCCGACCGCCCCACGGACCAGGACACCTGACCCCGTCGCCGCACCGGGCGGCGTGCCGAGTCCCGGCACGCCGCCCGGCCCCGGAGCCGTGCGGACCGGTCAGGACGAGGACAGCTCCCCGCGGACCGTGCGAGCGGCGGACACGAGGCTCTCCAGGGAGGCCCGGGTCTCCGGCCAGCCGCGGGTCTTCAGGCCGCAGTCCGGGTTGACCCACAGCCGTTCGGCCGGGATCGCCTCGAGGCCCTTGCGCAGCAGCGAGGCGGCCTCCTCGGCGGAGGGGACGCGGGGCGAGTGGATGTCGTAGACCCCCGGTCCCGCCTCGCGCGGGTAGCCGTGCGAGGCCAGTTCACGGGCGACCTGCATGTGGGAGCGGGCGGCCTCCAGGCTGATGACGTCGGCGTCGAGGTCGTCGATGGCCTGGACGATGTCGCCGAACTCCGCGTAGCACATGTGCGTGTGGATCTGGGTGTCCGGCCGCACGCCGCTCGTGGTGAGCCGGAACGCCTCCGTGGCCCACGCCAGGTACGCCTCCCGGTCGCCGGTGCGCAGCGGCAGGGTCTCCCGCAGCGCGGGCTCGTCGACCTGGATGACGGCGCTGCCGGAGGCCTCCAGGTCGCGCACCTCGTCGCGCAGTGCGAGGGCCACCTGCCGGGCGGTGTCGGCGCGCGGCTGGTCGTCGCGGACGAACGACCAGGCGAGCATGGTGACGGGGCCGGTGAGCATGCCCTTGACGGGACGGCCGGTGAGCGACTGGGCGTACTCCGTCCAGCGCACCGTCATCGGCGCGGGGCGGGAGATGTCCCCGGCGAGGATCGGCGGCCGGACGTAGCGGGTGCCGTAGGACTGCACCCAGCCGTGCTGCGTGGCGAGGTAGCCCGTCAGCTGTTCGGCGAAGTACTGCACCATGTCGTTGCGTTCGGCCTCGCCGTGCACCAGGACGTCCAGGCCCGCCTTCTCCTGGAAGGTGACGACCTCCTGAATCTCGGCCCGGACGCGGTCCTCGTAGCCGGCGGTGTCGAGGCGACCGGCGCGCAGGTCGGCGCGGGCGGCGCGCAGCGCGCCGGTCTGCGGGAAGGACCCGATGGTGGTGACGGGCAGCAGCGGCAGGCCGAGCCGGGTGCGCTGGGCCGCCGCGCGGTCGGGATACGCGTGCGAGCGGCGGGAGTCGGCCTCGGTGACGGCCGCGGTGCGGACCCGGACGGCCGGATCGCGGGTGAGCGCCGAGCCGGCGCGGGAGGCCAGGTCGGCGCGGTTCGCCGCGAGTTCCGTGGCGATCGTGTCGGTGCCGTCGGCCAGGCCCCTGGCGAGCGTGACGACCTCCGCGGTCTTCTGCCGCGCGAAGGCCAGCCAGCGCAGGATCTGCGGGTCGATGTCCCGTTCCGGAGCCGTGTCCAGCGGCACGTGCAGCAGGGAGCAGGAGGGGGCGACGTCGACCCGGTCCGCGAAGCCGAGCAGGGTCCCGAGGGTGGTCAGCGACTTCCCCAGGTCGTTCACCCAGATGTTGCGGCCGTCCACGACACCGGCGACCAGCCGCTTGCCGGGGAGCCCGCCCACTTCGGCGAGCGCGTCGAGGTTGCCGGCGCCGGCGCCGGTGAAGTCCAGCGCCAGGCCCTCCACGGGCGCCTTCGCGAGCACCGGCAGGGCCTCGCCGAGACGGTCGAAGTAGCTCGCGACGAGCAGCTGGGGACGGTCCGCGAGGCCGCCGAGCTCACGGTAGGCGCGTGCGGCCGCGTTCAGCTCGGCCGGGGTGCGGTCCTGGACGAGCGCGGGCTCGTCGAGCTGCACCCACGCGGCACCGGCCGCCCGCAGGTCGGCCAGGACCTCCGCGTACACGGGCAGCAGCCGGTCGAGGAGGGTCAGCGGGTCGAAGTCCGCGGCGACGCCGGGGGCCGGCTTGGCCAGCAGCAGGTAGGTCACGGGGCCGACGAGGACCGGACGTGCGCTCAGGCCCAGGGCCAGCGCTTCCTTCAGCTCGGCGACCTGCTTGCCGGAGCCCGCGGCGAAGGCGGTGTCCGGGCCCAGCTCGGGGACCAGGTAGTGGTAGTTGGTGTCGAACCACTTGGTCATCTCCAGCGGCGCGACGTCCTGCGTGCCGCGCGCCATGGCGAAGTAGCCGTCGAGGGCGCCGGCGGCGACGGCCTCACGGTGCCGCTCGGGGACGGCGCCGACCATGACGCTGGTGTCCAGCACGTGGTCGTAGAGGGAGAAGTCTCCCGTCGGCACCTCCTGGATGCCGGCTGCGGCCAGCTGCCGCCAGTTGGCGGCGCGCAGTTCGGCGGCCGTGCCACGGAGGGCGTCCGCGGTGACGCGGCCCTTCCAGTAGCCTTCGACGGCCTTCTTGAGTTCACGGTTCGGACCCTGGCGCGGGTAGCCGTACACGGTGGCCCGTGCTGCCGCGGCTGCGGACTTCGATGTCACGGAGTTCTCCTTCGCGAGACGTCCCTGTAAGTCCCGGAGGGGACGAGGGTGCGAAGGTGACGGACCGGACGGAGACGACCCCGCGCGGCACGGCGCGGTCGTCCGCCTGGTGTGTACGCCGACCCGCCCTCGAGGTCACCGGGATGTCCGTGCGCGGTTCGGCCGCGCACGGGCAGTGGCAGGTCTTCGGACTCGCGGGCACGTCCCGTCAGGACACCTACAGGCCGTCGCTTCCCGGGCCCGTTGCCGGGCCCAGTGCGTGTGACGGCGGTCGTTCCCGCTCACCGCTGCGGGGCAGTCCCGGATTCCCACCGGGTTCCCTCTTGCGACGCGTCCCGCCTGGCGGACGGGGGCGAACCAGCTGCTTCTGCCGAGCCTACGCGCCCACCGCGCCGGCCGCCGATCACGTCCACGATGTGGAGGGTGACGTGGGACACGCGCCGACGGGCAGGACCCGTGCCGGCCGAGCGCACGACGGCGCGCCCCGCCGCCGTCCGCGTCGGGCCCGGGACCCCTCGTGACCCCTCGGCTACGCCACGACCTGCGGATTCCCAAAGGGTGGGAAGACGGTTGTCGGTCCGTGACACCTGTTGCAGGGTCTGGCGCATGTTCGACCCGGAAGACCTCGACGCCGACCTCTCCGTGACCGGCCACGTGGTGACCTCCCAGCGGGAGTTCCCCCGCGGCGAGGTCCGGGTGCGCGACGGACGCGTCCTGGCCGTGCGCGGGACGCCGAGCGACGCGCCCGCCGCCGAGCGCGTCGACGCGGGCGGGGCGTACGTCCTGCCGGGCGTCGTCGACCCGCACGTGCACTGCCTCAGCCACGCGGGGGAGGGCATCGAGGCCGCGACCCGCTCCGCGGCCGCGGGCGGCGTCACGACGCTGCTGGAGATGCCGTTCGACGAGGCCGGGCCGGTCTGGTCGGTGGACGCCTTCCGCGACAAGCGGGCGGCGGTGCTGCGCGAGGCGCACGTCGACGTCGGGATGTACGCGACCGTCGAGCCCGGCGGGCAGGGCATCGCCGAGATCCCGAAGCTCGCGGCCGAGGGCGCGGCCTGCTTCAAGCTGTCCACCTTCCAGACCGATCCCCGGCGCTTCCCCCGGACTCCGGACGGGGAGATGCTCGACGCGTTCGCCGAGATCGCCCGGACCGGGCTCCGGGTCTGCGTCCACGCCGAGAACGACGAGATCGTGCAGCGGAACCTGGCGCGGCTGCGGGCGTCCGGCGCCTCGGGGCCGCTGCAGCACGGCCTCTCCCGGCCGCCGGTCGCCGAGACGGCCGCCGTGGCGGCCGTGCTCGAGTTCGCCCGTGCCTCCGGCGTGCACCTGCACTTCTGCCACGTCAGCACACCGCACGCCGTCGACCTGGTGCAGTGGCACCGACGCACGGGCACCTCGGTCACCACCGAGGTCTGCCCGCACTATCTGACCCTGACCGAGCAGGACATGGTCCGCGGCGGCGCCCGGCTGAAGTACAACCCGCCGCTGCGCACCCCGGCGGAGACCGACGGGCTCTGGCACCGGCTCCGCAGCGGCGCGCTCGACATGGTGGCCTCGGACCACGCCCCGTGGCCGCTCGCCCTCAAGCAGCGCGACCACGTCCTCGACAACGCCTCCGGCGGGCCGGGCGTGGAGACGCTGTTGCCGCTGGTGGCCGGCGCGGCCCTGCACGAGCGCCGGATGACGCCCCGTGAGCTGGTGCGCTGCCTCTCCACCCGGGCGGCACACGCTTTCGGCCTCGGGGACCGCAAGGGCGACCTGCGGCCCGGGCTGGACGGCGACCTGGTGATCCTCGACCCGGACGCGGAGTGGACGGTGGACGGCTCCCGGCTGCGGTCGCACGCGGGCTGGAGTCCCTTCGACGGCATGCGGATCCGCGGCAGGGTGCGGTGCACCGTCTCCCGCGGCGAGGTGATCTGGGACGGCGACTCCGTGCGCTCCGCGGCGGGACGTGGACGCTTCCTCGCCCCGGCGCCCTTCCCCGCGCCACCGGAAGAGGACGGCTGATGCCCGGCGCACCGCGTTCCTCCTCGTTCGCGAGAGGGCTGAACGTCCTCGCCGCCGTCGTCGACGGCGGGCCGCAACGCGCCGACGAGGTGGCCGCGCGCACCGGGCTCTCCACCAGCTCCGTCTACCGGTTCGTCCGCAGGCTCGTCGACGACGGATTCCTGGAGGCCGACGGCCACGGAACGTACCGCGTCGGCCCGCGGCTGTCCCGTCTCCAGGACGGCCCGGGCACCGGCCAGACCCTCCGCTCCCTGGCCCTCCCATTCCTGCGCGACCTGGTGTCCGAGACCTCCGAGACCGTGCTGCTCACGGTGCCCGCCGGCCTCTCGGCGCTGGTCGTGGAGAGCCTCGACTCCCCGCACTCCATGCGCCTGTCCTTCGCGCCCGGGACACTGCGGCCACTCCACGCCGGAGCCTCCGCGAAGGCCCTGCTCGCCTTCGCGCCGCAGGACGTGATCGACCGCGTGCTCGGCGGGCGCCTGGAACGGTTCACCCCCGGTACGCCGGCCAAGGCCACGCTGCGCACGCAGCTGGCCCGGATCCGCGAGCAGGGCTACGTCGTCAGCCGCGGCGAGGTCGACCCGCATGCCGTGGCCATCGGCGTACCCGTCCTGCCGCGGGGACGGCTGGCCTGCGCCCTGAGCATCGCCGGGCCGGAGCACCGCTTCGACGGGAACCGCGCGCACACCGAGGTCCGGGCCCTCACCGCCGCCGCCCGCGCCCTCGCGTCCCGGATCGAGGACTCGGCCCGGACGCTCCCCGCCCCTCCGTACAGCACCACCTGAAAGGCCCCTTCATGTCCCACGGACCGGTCCCCGCAGTCCCCGCCTGCTCGGTGGAGCGGCTGCGCGCCGACTTCGAACGCCTCGCGGAGTTCCACGACCCCGAACGGCCGGGGTGGACGCGCGGCGCGTTCTCCCCGTTCTACGCGGCCTCCCGCGACTGGATGGCCTCCCGCATGAAGGCGGCGGGCCTGACGGTACGCCGGGACGCGGTCGACAACCTCATCGGCACCCTCCCCGGCGCGCGGACCGACGCCCCCGCACTCGTCACCGGCTCGCACACCGACACCGTCGAGGGCGGCGGACGTTTCGACGGCATCATCGGTGTGCTCGGGGCCCTCGAAGCCGTACGGACCCTCGCCGACGCGGGCATCGCGCTGGAACACGAGCTGCGGGTCGTCGACTTCTTCAACGAGGAGCCCAACCAGTTCGGTCTCAGCTGCGTGGGAAGCCGTGCCCTGGTCGGCGAGGTGACACGCGAGCACCTGGACCTGGACGACGGTGCGGGGGAGACGCTGCGCGACGCCCTCGCCCGGGTGGGCGGTTCGCCCGACGACCTGCCGGAAGCCCGGTGGTCCGGTGACGACGTCGCCGCCTTCCTCGAACTGCACATCGAGCAGGGACCGGTGCTGGAACACGAAGGGCTGCCGGTGGCCGTGGTGAGCGCCATCGCGGGCATCGACCGCTACCGGGTCGAGTTCACCGGGCGGCCCGACCACGCGGGCGCCACCCCGATGAACTACCGCTACGACGCCTCCTGCGCGGCGGCGGAGACCGTTCTGGCCGCGGAGCGGCTCGCTGCCGAGGAGGGCGACGGCGTCGCCACCACCGGGCGGATCGAGATCGAGCCCGGCGCGCCGAACGTCGTCCCGGGGCGCGCCCGCCTGTGGGTCGAGTTCCGGTCCGGGGAACGGGAGTGGCTGGACGACTGCGGCCGGGGGCTTGACGCGGCGGCACGGGCCGCCGCGGAGCGACGCGGCGTGCAGGCGGACCTCCACAGCCTCTCCACCTCCGACCCGGTCGCCGCCGACACCCGGATACGGGAACTCCTCGAGCGGGGAAACACGCGCCTGGGCCTGCCGCCTCGCACGATGTTCTCCGGCGCCGGGCACGACGCCGCACACATGGCGCGGCTGGCGCCCATGGGCATGCTGTTCGTCCCCTCCCACGGCGGCCGCAGCCACTGCCCCGAGGAGTGGACCGACCTCGAACAGGTGGCGACGGGAGCCCGTGCCCTGGCCCAGGGCCTCGTCGAAGTCGACCGCGCACGACGCCGCGACGCGGCACCCGGAGAGGACGGCACCGTCCTCTGACCCCCGCTCAGCGGACCCGGTGTCTCCCGGAAACACCGTCCCCCGAGGGTCCGCTCATCCGAAAGTGAAGGTTCCCATGCCGCTCACCTTGAGAAGTCGCGCCAACGATGTCTCCAGCAGAATGCTGGGCGGCATCGAACGGGTCGGCAACAAACTCCCCCACCCGTTCATCCTGTTCGTCCATCTCGCCCTCCTCGTCATCGTCGCCTCCGGTGTGACGAGCCTGTTCGACGTCACCGTGGAGAACCCGGAGAGCGGCGAGACCGAGCCCGTCCGCAGCCTCCTCACGGGTGACGGCCTCGTCTACATGCTGACGTCGGCGCTCGACAACTTCGTGCAGTTCCCGCCGCTGGGCCTGGTGGTGGTCATGATGCTCGGTATCGGCCTCGCCCAGCAGGTCGGACTGATCGAGTCGGCCGTCAAACGGGTGATCCTGGCAGCGCCGCCCCGCCTGGTGACGGCCGCCGTCGTCCTCACCGGCATCTGCGGAAACCTCGCGTCCGACGCGGCCTTCATCGTCATCCCGCCGCTGGCGGCGCTCGTCTTCCGCGCGGTGGGCCGGCATCCGCTGGCGGGGCTCGCCGCCGGTTTCACCGCGGCCGGCGCCGGATTCTCGGCGAACTTCTTCGTCGCCGGCACCGACGTTCTGCTGTCCGGGATCTCCACCGAGGCCGCCGGCATCGTGGACTCCGGGGCCGAGGTGTCCCCGGTCGCGAACTGGTACTTCATGGTCGCCTCGGTCGTGGTCCTCACCCTCATCGGCGTGTTCGTCACCGAGAAGATCGTGGAACCCCGTCTGGGCACCTACCGGGCCGAGGACGAGGAGGACGACGACGCCGCAGCCCTGGAACGGTCCCAGGTGACTCCCGAGCAGCGCCGCGGCCTGCGCAACGCCCTGCTGGCGAGCGGTGCCTACCTGCTCCTCGTCGTCGCCTGCGTGGTTCCGTCCTCGTCGCCGCTGCGGGGCGAGGGCGGCTCGCTGGTCGAGTCGCCGCTCCTGGACGGCATCGTCCCGCTGCTCTTCCTGCTGTTCGTGGTGGGGGCGGTGGCCTACGGTGTCACCGTCAACGCGCTGCGCAGCAGCGGCGACGTGCCCCGGTACATGGCGGAGGCCGCGAAGAACCTCGGCGGCTTCCTCGTCCTGATCTTCGCGGCGGCGCAGGCCATCGCCTACTTCGAGTGGAGCCGGCTCGGCCTGTGGGTCGCCGTCAACGGCGCCGAGCTGATGGAGAGTCTGGACGTCTCGGGTGTGGGCGGGCTCGTCGGCTTCAGCCTGATCACCCTCGTGCTGAGCCTTCTCATCGCGAGCGGTTCGGGGCTGTGGGCCATCGAAGCGCCCATCTTCGTACCGATGTTCATGCTGCAGGACGTCAACCCCGCCTATGTGCAGCTCGCCTACCGCATCGCCGACTCGTCGACGAACTGCATCGTCCCGCTGAGCCCGTACGTCGCGATCATGCTCGGCTTCATCCAGCAGTACGACAGGCGGGCGGGTCTGGGAACCCTCTTCGCGCTGGTCCTGCCGTACACCGTGGCGTTCTACCTCGGCTGGATGCTGCTGTTCGTGGCCTGGCTGCTCCTCGGCATACCCATCGGTCCCGGCGAGGCGCTCCACCAGTCCTGACCCACCGGCTCCCGGGGCTCCGGTGCGGCCGGTCCGCGCCGGAGCCCCGGCCGGGGTCAGCCGTGCGGGTCGTCGGCGGCGCCCTGCGCCGGGCCGCCCAGCGCCCGCAGGATGCGCTCGGCCGCCAGCGTCGGCGTCAGCGCGCCGTCCCTGACCTGCTGTTCCAGGGCGGGGGAGAGGCGCCGGACCTCGGGGTCGCCATGGAGGCGGCCGAGGAGTTCGTCGCGGACCATCGCCCAGGTCCAGTCGACCTGCTGGTCGCGGCGCTTCCCCGCCAGGCGGCCGGACGCCTCCAGCCGGGACCGGTGCTCCTCCAGGCGTTCCCAGACGGTGTCCAGGCCGGTCGACTCCCGGGCGCTGCAACTGAGCACGGGCGGCGTCCAGAACGCGTCCTTGCCGTGCATCAGCCGCAGCGCGCCCGCCAGTTCGCGCCCGGCGGCGCGGGCGTCGCGTTCGTGCGGGCCGTCCGCCTTGTTGACGGCGATGACGTCGGCGAGTTCCAGGACGCCCTTCTTGATGCCCTGCAGCTGGTCGCCGGTACGGGCCAGGGTGAGCAGCAGGAACGAGTCGACCATGTTCGCGACCGCGGTCTCCGACTGGCCGACCCCGACCGTCTCGACCAGCACCACGTCGTAGCCGGCCGCCTCCATCACCACGATCGACTCGCGGCTCGCCTTGGCCACCCCGCCGAGCGTGCCGGCGGTGGGGGAGGGGCGGACGAAGGCCGCAGGGTCGACGGCGAGCCGTTCCATGCGGGTCTTGTCGCCGAGGATGGAGCCCCCCGTGCGGCTGGACGAGGGGTCGACCGCCAGGACGGCCACCCGGTGCCCGAGCGAGGTGAGCATCGTGCCGAACGCGTCGATGAACGTCGACTTGCCCACGCCCGGTACGCCGCTGACGCCGATCCGCCGCGCCCGGCCGCTGTGCGGCAGGAGCGCGGTCAGCAGCTCCTGCGCGAGCGCGCGGTGCTGCGGGCGCGTGGACTCCACGAGCGTGATGGCGCGCGCGACGACGGCCCGCTTCCCCGCGAGGACGCCCTTGACGTACGTGTCGAGGTCGATGGCCATGGGCTTCAGCGGTCGTGTCCGAGGCCGGCCGCCAACTGCTCCACCAGGTCGTACGCCGCGTCCGGGATCACCGTGCCCGGCGGGAACACCGCGGCCGCCCCCATCTCCCGCAGGGTCTCCACGTCCTGCGGCGGGATCACGCCGCCGACCACGATCATGATGTCCTCGCGCCCCTCCTCGGCCAGCTGCTCCTTGAGCGCCGGGACGAGGGTGAGGTGCCCCGCCGCCAGGGAGGAGACGCCGACGACGTGCACGTCCGCCTCGACGGCCTGCCGGGCGACTTCGGCGGGGGTCTGGAACAGCGGGCCGACGTCCACGTCGAAGCCGAGGTCGGCGAAGGCGGTGGCGATCACCTTCTGGCCGCGGTCGTGGCCGTCCTGGCCCATCTTGGCGACCAGGATGCGCGGACGGCGGCCCTCCGCCTCCTCGAACGTGGCCACCAGACCACGGGTGCGCTCCACGGACGGGGACTCGCCGGCTTCGTTGCGGTACACCCCCGAGATGGTACGGATCTGGCTCGCGTGGCGCCCGTACACCTTCTCCAGGGCGTCCGAGATCTCGCCGACGGTGGCCTTCGCGCGGGCAGCGTTCACGGCCAGCTCCAGCAGGTTGCCCTCACCGCCCGCGGCCCGGGTCAGCGCGTCGAGCGCGTCCCGGCAGGCGGTCTCGTCGCGCTCCGCGCGCAGCCGCCGCAGCTTCTCGACCTGCTGGGCGCGGACCGAGGAGTTGTCGACCTTGAGGACGTCGATCTGCTCGTCGCTGTCGACGCGGTACTTGTTGACCCCGATCACCGGCTGGCGCCCGGAGTCGATCCGGGCCTGGGTGCGGGCCGCCGCCTCCTCGATGCGCAGCTTGGGGATGCCGGCGTCGATCGCCTGCGCCATCCCGCCGGCCTCCTCGACCTCCTGGATGTGCTGCCAGGCCCGGCGCGCCAGGTCGTGGGTCAGCTTCTCCACGTAGGCGCTGCCGCCCCACGGGTCGATGACCCGGGTCGTGCCGGACTCCTGCTGGATGAGCAGCTGCGTGTTGCGGGCGATCCGCGCGGAGAAGTCGGTGGGCAGGGCCAGCGCCTCGTCGAGGGCGTTGGTGTGCAGCGACTGCGTGTGCCCCTGCGTGGCGGCCATCGCCTCGACGCAGGTACGGGTGACGTTGTTGTACACGTCCTGGGCGGTCAGCGACCACCCGGAGGTCTGCGAATGGGTGCGCAGCGAAAGCGACTTGGCGTTCTTCGGGTCGAACTGCCGGACCAGCTTCGCCCACAGCAGGCGCGCGGCGCGCAGCTTCGCGACCTCCATGAAGAAGTTCATGCCGATCGCCCAGAAGAAGGAGAGCCGCGGGGCGAACGCGTCCACGTCCAGCCCCGCCGCCATCCCGGTGCGGATGTACTCCACGCCGTCGGCGAGGGTGTAGGCCAGCTCCAGGTCGGCCGTCGCCCCGGCTTCCTGGATGTGGTAGCCGGAGATCGAGATGGAGTTGTACCGCGGCATCCGCTGGGAGGTGAAGGCGAAGATGTCGGAGATGATCCGCATCGACGGCTTCGGCGGGTAGATGTAGGTGTTGCGGACCATGAACTCCTTGAGGATGTCGTTCTGGATGGTCCCCGCCAGCTTCTCGGCCGGCACACCCTGCTCCTCGGCCGCCACGATGTACAGCGCCAGCACCGGCAGCACGGCGCCGTTCATCGTCATGGAGACGGTCATCCTGTCCAGCGGGATGCCGTCGAAGAGCTGACGCATGTCGTAGATCGAGTCGATCGCCACGCCCGCCATGCCGACGTCCCCGGTGACGCGCGGGTGGTCGCTGTCGTAGCCGCGGTGCGTGGGCAGGTCGAAGGCGACCGACAGGCCCTTCTGCCCGGCCGCCAGGTTGCGGCGGTAGAAGGCGTTGGACTCCTCGGCCGTGGAGAAGCCCGCGTACTGGCGGATGGTCCACGGCTGGTTGACGTACATCGTCGGGTACGGGCCGCGCAGGTAGGGGGCGGCGCCGGGGTAGGTGCCGAGGAAGTCCAGCCCCTCCAGGTCATCGGCCGTGTACAGGGACTTGACCGGGATGCCCTCGGGCGTCTCCCACAGCGGATCGTCCGTGCCGGTGGCCTGCTTGACGGCCGTACGCCACGCGTCCGGGCCGCCGTGCGCGGTCGGGGAGCCCAGCTCGATCTCGGAGAAGTCGGGGATGCTCATCGGGACTCTTCCCTGCGGTCGAGGACGGCGGAGAGCACGGCGACGGCGTCGCATCCGGCGTGCACGTAGGTGTCGACGCCCGGGTACGGCCCGGGGCGCCCGGCGAGGAACACGTGCGAGGCCCCCGCGGCCCGCAGCTCCTCGGCCACGGCCTGCGCACGCTCCTCGTACAGCTCGTCGCTGGAGCAGAGGCAGACCTCGGTGGCGCCGCTCTCCTCGAACGGCACCTCCGTGACGGGCTCGATGCCGCCGGCCTGGAACAGGTTGGAGGCGAAGCCGGCGCGCGCCGTGTGGGCCGCGGCCGGGCCGATCGTCGCCAGGAAGACGCGCGGCCGGCGGCCGGTGGCCGCCAGGTGGGCGTCGGACCGGGCCCGCAGGGCCTCGTACGCGTCGTCGCGGCGGACGCGCGGCAGGCCACCGGCGGGCCGTTCGGGCGCGGGGTCGCGGACGACGGGCTTCTCGTCGAGGTGCGGGAACTCGCTGACACCGGTGACGGGCTCGCGCCGCCGGGCGAGCCGGCCGCTCCGGGCCTCCCAGGCGCGGGACAGCTCCTCCGCCAGCCGGCCCGACCGCAGGGCGGCGGCCTGCCCGCCCGCCCGCTCGATCGTCCGGAAGAACTCCCAGCCCCTGCGGGCGAGTTCGTCGGTGAGGCGTTCCACGTACCAGGAGCCGCCGGCCGGGTCGGTCACCCGGGCGAGGTGCGACTCCTCGATGAGGATCGTCGAGGTGTTGCGGGCGATGCGGCGCGCGAACGCGTCCGGCAGCCCCAGCGCGTGGTCGAAGGGCAGCACGGTCACGGAGTCGGCGCCGCCCGCTCCGGCGGCCAGCGCCGCGACCGTCGTCCGCAGCATGTTCACCCACGGGTCCCGGCGCGTCATCATCACCGGCGAGGTCACCGCGTGCTGCACCTGCGCGCCCGCATCCGGCACCCCGCAGACCTCCGCCACCCTCGCCCACAGGCGGCGTGCGGCCCGCAGCTTGGCGATGGTCAGGAACTGGTCGGCGGTCGCCGCGAAGCGGAACTCCAGCTGCGCGCAGGCCTCGGCCGCGCTGAGCCCGGCAGCGGTCAGCTCCCGCAGGGAGGCCACCCCGGTGGCGAGCGCGCACCCCAGTTCCTGGGCGGCCGACCCGCCGGCCTCGTGGTACGGCATCGCGTCGACGGTCAGGGCCCGCAGGTGCGGGTACTGCTCGGTGCACTGCCGGGCGAGGGCGGTCACCGCCGTGAAGCCGGTCTCCTGCCCGGTACGGGCCTGGTGGCCCAGCGGGTCGCCGCCCAGGTTGCCCCGGACGTCGTTCCCGGCCACGCCCTGTTCGGTGCAGAGGCGCAGCAGCTCCCGCGCGGCGGGCTCGAACGCGGCGCCCGCGTCCAGGGCGACGGGTGCCAGGTCGAGGTAGACGCCGTCGAGGACCCGGGCGAGTGCGTCGACCGGGATGCCGTCCTCGCCCACCGAGAGCCAGAGCGAGGTGACGCCGTTCTCCAGGTCCGCGAGCACCGCGGCGTTGTCGGCTCCCGCGTGCCGCTGCCGTACGCCCCAGCCGCCGACGGTGTTCCCCTCGGCCCGGCCGCCGCGGACGAACGGCGCGAACCCCGGCAGTCCCGGCTCGGGAGCGGGGTCGGCGGCGGTGTACAGCGGCAGGGTGGCGATGCCGTCCTCCACCGCGGTGGACAGCGCTTTCTCGGCCTCGGCCCCCTCGACGTCCTTGCCCGTCTTCCGCAGTACGCCCGCCACTAGGCGCTGCCACTGCTCATGGGTCACGTCGGGGAACTCGGAAGCCAGCTCGAGCCGGTCGTCAGGCGGGGCCGTCATGGTCGGATGCTAAGACAGATCGACTAGGGAACTGCAGAGGACCAAGCTGTGACCTTCTTCTCTCAGCCCGGTCCGTGTGACCCGGGGAGGTCCGGGATGTGAGAGGTGCGCCGGTTCCACCGGGGTCTCCCCCGGGTGCCGGTGACGGGTGACGTGCCCCGCACCGGCACCCGGGCACCCGGGCTCCCGGTGACGTCAGGAGATGCGGTGCAGCCAGCCGTCGGGGTCCGCCAGGGTGCCGTGGTGGAGGTCGACCAGCTGCTGCCGCAGCTGCAGGGTGACCGGCCCCGGCCTGCCGTCGCCGATGACCCAGTCGCCGCCCTCGTCGCGCACCTCGCCGACCGGCGTCACCACGGCCGCCGTACCCGAGGCGAAGACCTCCGTGATGACGCCGCGGGCGCACTCGTCACGCCACTGGTCCAGGCTGATGCGTTCCTCCCGGGCCGTGTAGCCGGCCCGCTCGGCGAGCGCCAGCAGCGTGTCGCGGGTGACGCCGGGCAGCAGCGAACCGCTCAGCTGCGGCGTGACGATCTCCGCGCCGGGTCCGCTGCCCCGGACGAAGAACATGTTCATGCCCCCCATCTCCTCCACCCAGCGGCGCTCCACCGGGTCCAGCCACACCACCTGCTGGCAGCCGGCCTCCTGGGCGGCGCGCTGGGCCACGAACGAGCCGGCGTAGTTGCCGGCGCACTTGACGTTTCCGGTGCCGCCGGGGATGGCGCGGCTGTGCTCGTGACTGACCCAGACCGAGACGGTCTCGACGTCCTGGCCGAAGAAGCCGCCGGCGACGAACGCCATGAGCAGGTACCGGTAGTGCTCCGAGGGCCGCAGCATCAGGTTGGCGTCGGCACCGAACATCAGCGGCCGCAGGTAGATGCTGTGCGACGGGTCGTCGGACAGCATCCCCTCGTCCGTCGAGACCAGCTGCTCGATCGACGAGACGAACAGCTCCTCCGGCAGTTCCGGCATCGCCAGCCGGCGTGCCGAACGCCGGAACCGGCGGGCGTGGTCCCAGGGGCGGAAGACGGACATGCCGCCGTCCACCCGGCGGTGCGCCTTGAGCCCTTCGAAGACCACCTGCGCGTAGTGCAGGCCGAGTGTCCCGGGGTGCAGGCTGAGGTTCTCCAGGGGCTGCAGCTCGGGAGTGGCCCAGCCCCGGGACGCGGTCCAGTCGGTGGCGACCATGTGCGCGGTGAACGCGTCGCCGTGGCCCGGGCGACGGGCGGGCTGCTGTGCGACGGGCGGAGCGACGGAGCCTTCAGGGGCGGTGAGGGTCATGCGGAGGTCCTTTCCTTTCGTGACGGTTCGTGCCGATGTGTGACGGTACGGGTGGTGCGGATGGTGCGGGACGCGCGGCGCCGTGCGGGGAGGCCCGCAGGGGCGGGAGGCCCCCCGCTCAGACCAGGGGGGCGAAGAAGAAGGTGTCGCGGCGGCTGAACCGGCCGTCCCCCGCGACCTGGAAGAAGTCGGCGAAGCGCAGGCTCACCGTGCTCTCGTCCCGGAGCACGCCGTTGAACTCGCCGTGCACGGCGATCCGGGCACCGTGCTCCACGACCGTGTCCAGGGTGTGGCGGCCCTCCTTGATGACGCGCTCCCCGGAGTAGAAGCTGGTCATCGCCTCGTGGCCCACCATCGGCCGGTAGCCGGGCCGGTGGTAGGTGGCGTCCGGCGTGAACAGGGAGACGAGGCCGGCGACGTCGCCGCTGTCGACCAGGTCGTAGTAGCGGCGCACGGTGCTCTCGGAGGTCCCGGCGCTCTCGGTGCCGGCGGCGCGGGCCTCGGCGGGCTGTGCGGGGTGAACGACGGTCATGTCGGGCTCCTTCTCGGTGTGGTGTTCCGGTGGGTCGTGGGTGGGGAAGAGCGGGGGGCGGGCCGTACGGGCACGGGCACGGGCGCGGTCAGCCGGGGCGGCCGACGGCACCTGCCGGGACCTGCCGCAGCCGGGAGGCGAGAACCTCCCCGATGCGGGCCGCCGGGCCGGGGAGGGCCAGTTCGCCGTGCCGGCACGGCACCCGGTGGACGCCCAGGCGCCCGCCGACGTGCGGCAGCCAGAGCTGCGGCGCGGGGCTGTCCGCGGTCTTGTCGGCCGTGGCGACGAACAGGTCCATCGGGCCGTCGAACCGTTCCGGGGCGAACTCGCCGAGCAGCCCCCGGTTGTTGGCGAACACCTCGCTCAGCCGTTCCACGCCGGAGGGCCCCAGCCCGGCCAGCGGGCCCACGCCGGCGAGCCGCTCGGCCACGTCCCGGAGCGTGGTGCGGCCGTGGTCCGGCGGCCGGTGCCCGAGCGAGGCGAGCAGAGCGGTCAGGGACTCCGCGGAGCCGGCGGCGGGCGCTGCGGAGGGCGGCGTCCCCGTTCCGGGATAGCCGTCCAGTACCGCCAGCAGGTCGACGGGTTCGCCCTCGCCCTGCAGCCGGGTCGCCAGCGCGTGGGCCACCAGTCCTCCGAAGGACCAGCCGAGCAGGTGGTACGGCCCGTGCGGCTGCACCTCGCGGATGCGGGCGGCGTAGTCCTCCACCATCTCCGCCAGCCGGGTCGCCGGGCCCGTGTCGCCCGTCAGCCCCCTGGCCTGCAGGGCGTACACCGGCCGTTCCCCGTCGAGGTGGCGGAGGAGGCTGGAGTAGACCCAGCCGATGCCCGCGGCGGGGTGCACGCAGAACAGCGGTGCCTGCTCCGGCGCCGTCCTGCCGCGCAGCGGCAGCAGCACGTCCAGCCCCTCCGCCGCGCGCGTCCCGTCCGCGGGTTGCCCGCCGTCGTCCAGCAACCGGCCGATCCGGGCGGCCAGTTCCGCGACGGTCGGGGCCTCGAAGAGCGTCCCCAGGCCCGGGTCGACGCCGAACTCCTCCCGCACCGCGTGCAGCAGCCGGGCCGCGAGCAGCGAGTGGCCGCCCAGGGCGAAGAAGTCGTCGTCGACGCCGCTCACCTCGGTGCCCAGCAGGCCGGAGTACAGCGCGCACAACCGCCGTTCCCGGGCGTCCCGCGGCGGCGTCTTCGCCCCGTCGGTCGCCCACCGCGGTGCGGGGAGCGCGGCACGGTCCAGCTTGCCGCTCGGCGAGACGGGGATCTCGGGGACCGGGACCACCGCGGCGGGCACCATGTGGGCGGGCAGCGTGGCGGCGGCGTACCGGCGCACCTCCGCCGCGTCCTCGCCGCCCACGACGTAGGCGACGAGCCGCAGGTCGCCCGGCCGGTCCTCCCGCAGCACGACGGCGGCGCGGTGGACGCCGGGGTGGCCGGTGAGCGCCTGGGCCACCTCGCCGGGCTCGATGCGGAAGCCGCGCAGCTTCACCTGGTCGTCGGTGCGCCCGAGGAACTCCAGCACCCCGTCCCGGTGGCGGCGCACCAGGTCGCCGGTGCGGTACATCCGTTCCCCGGCGGGACCGTGCGGGTCGGCCACGAACCGTCCGGCGGTGAGCGCCGGCTGTCCGAGGTAGCCGCGGGCGAGCTGCGTCCCGGCCAGGTACAGCTCACCGGGAACCCCGGGCGGCACCGGCCGCAGCCACCGGTCGAGCACATGCACGCGGGTGTTCCACACCGGCGTGCCGAGGGGGACGGTGGGAGTGCCGCGCTCGGTGTCGGCGCCCGTGAAGCGGTGCGCGGTGACGTCGACCGCCGCCTCGGTGGGCCCGTACAGGTTGTGGATCTCCACCGACGGCCCCAGCACGCGGGCACAGCGCTCCGCGAGGGCGGTCGGCAGCGCCTCCCCGCTGCACACGACCCGCCGCAGCGACGGGCAGTGCGCCGCCTCCGGCTCGGCGAGGAACGCCTCCAGCATCGACGGCACGAAGTGCAGCGTGGTGATCCCACGGCTCCGCACCAGCCGGGCGAGGTACTCCGGCTCCCGGTGGCCGCCCGGCCGGGCCACCACCAGGGTCGCGCCGACGGTCAGCGGCCAGAAGAACTCCCACACCGACACGTCGAAGCTGGACGGCGTCTTCTGCAGCACCGCCTCACCGGCCGTCAGCCCGTAGGCGTGCTGCATCCAGCACAGCCGGTTGACGATGGCCTCGTGCGGGACGGTCACCCCCTTGGGCCGCCCCGTGGACCCCGAGGTGTAGATGACGTACGCCGGGTGACGCGGCGTCACGACCGTCAGGGCGGACGACGACGGCGCCTCGTCGCGCAGCTCCCGCAGCGTCCCCGGCGTCAGGTGCACGACGGGGGCCGCGTCCGCCAGCATGGCCGCCACCCGGTCGCGGGGGTAGTCCGGATCGACGGGCAGGTAGGCGGCCCCGGCCTTGTGCACGGCGTACAGCGCCACGACGAGGTCCAGGGACCGCGGCAGGGCGACCGCGACGCACCCCTCCGGCCCGGCGCCGCGGCGGCGCAGCCGGCGGGCGAGATCGTCCGCACGGGCGTCCAGCTCCCGGTAGGTCAGCGTCTCGTCCTCGAAGACGACCGCGACGGCGTCCGGAGTGCGCCGCACCTGCGCGGCGAACAGGGCCGGGAGCGTGGTGCCGGCGACCTCGTGCGCCGTGGCGTTCCCGTCGTGCAGGGCGCGGGCCTCGTCCTCGCCCAGCAGGTCCACGTCGTACAGCCGCAGGTCCGGGTCGGCCGCGAAGGCGGCCAGCAGCCGCCGCAGCCGCTCCGCGATGCCCGCCGCGGTGGCGTGGTCGAAGAGATCGGCCCGGTAGCCGACGCCCGCCTCGATGCCGGCCGGTGCGCCGTCGGCGCTGTGGCGTTCGCGCAGGCCGACCGTGAGGTCGAAGGACGTGCCGTTGCCGGAGACCGGCACGTCCTCCACGCGCACGCCCGGCAGGTCCAGCGGCGCGGACCCCGTGTTCTGCAGCACCAGCAGCACCTGCACCAGCGGATGCCGGGCGAGCGACCGCGCGGGGTTGAGCTCCTCCACCAGCCGCTCGAACGGCAGGTCCTGGTGGCTGAAGGCGGTGAGGTCGGTCTCCCGCACCCGCTCCAGCAGCTCCCGGAAGCGGGGGTTCCCGTCCGTGTCGGCGCGCAGCACCAGGGTGTTGACGAAGAACCCGACCAGGTCGTCCAGGGCCGGGTCGGTGCGGCCCGCCACCGGCGTGCCCACGGGCACGTCGGTGCCCGCCCCGAGCCGCGTCAGCAGCGCGGCGAGCGCCGCGTGGGCGACCATGAACAGGGTCACCCCGTGGGCGCGGGCGAGCTCCGCCACGGAGCGGTGCAGCGCGGCGTCCCACTCGACCGACACCAGTCCCGCGCCGTGGTCCGCCACGGCCGGACGCGGCCGGTCCGCGGGCAGCGCCAGTTCGTCCGGCAGACCCGCGAGCGCGCGGCGCCAGTGGTCGAGCTGCCCGGCGCACACGCTCCCGGGGTCGTCCTCGGAGCCCAGCACCTCCCGCTGCCACAGGGCGTAGTCGGCGTACTGCACCGGCAGCGGACGCCCCTGCGACTCCCGCCCGGCCGCCCGCGCGGCGTACGCGTCGGACAGGTCGCGGAGCAGCGGCCCGAAGGACCAGCCGTCGCTGACGATGTGGTGCATCACCATCACCAGCACGTGGTCCTCGGGGGCCCGTTCCACCAGCGCGGCCCGGAACGGCAGGTCGCACGTGACGTCGAAGGGGCGTGCGACGAGTGCGTCGACCACCTCCCGCCAGCCGCTCCCCGCCACCCCGGACACGTCCAGCGACGGGCGGGCGGCGTCCGCCGCCACCACGACCTGATGCGGTTCCCCCGCCTCCTCGGGGAAGACGGTGCGCAGCGCCTCGTGCCGGGACACCACGTCGCCCAGCGCCTGTTCGAGCGCACGCCGGTCCAGGACGCCCCGCAGCCGGAAGGCCGCCGGCACCGCGTAGGCCGCCGTCCCGCCGTCCAGCCGGTTGAGGAACCACAGGCGGCGCTGCGCCGGGGACAACGGCAGCCGGGACGGGCGTGCGCCGGTCCGCAACGGCGGCCGTGCCGGGGCGGCGCCCAGGGCCAGGCCGGCCAGGGACGCCGGGGTCGGCGCACGGAACAGGTCACGGACCGTCAGGCCGGCACCCAGCGCGGCCCCGGCCCGGGCGATCAGCCGGCCGGCCAGCAGCGAGTGGCCGCCCAGCGCGAAGAAGTCGTCGTCCGGGCCCACCCCGTCGGGAACGTCGAGCAGTTCGGCGAACAGGTCGCACAGGATCTGCTCGCGCGGCGTCCGCGGTGCCCGCCGCGTTCCGGTGCTGCGGAGCGGGCGGGGGAGGGCCGCACGGTCCAGCTTGCCGTTGGCCGTCAGCGGGAACGCCTCGAGCGGCACCAGGTCCGCCGGGACCATCGCGGCGGGCAGCGTGTCCCGCAGGTGGTCGCGCAGCGTCCGGGTGGAGGCTTCCGGCGCGACCACGTAGCCGACCAGCCTCCGGTCTCCGGGCCGGTCCTCGCGCACGACGACCGCCGCCTGGGAGACCTCGGGGCGGGAGGCGAGCGCGGCCTCGATCTCCCCGAGTTCGATCCGGACACCGCGGATCTTGACCTGGCGGTCGGCGCGGCCCGCGAAGTGCAGCGTGCCGTCACGGCCCCATCGCACCAGATCGCCGGTGCGGTACATGCGCGCGCCCGGGGCGCCGAACGGGCAGGCGACGAAACGCCCGGCGGTCAGGCCCGGCCGGCCGAGGTAGCCGCGGGCCAGGCCGGTGCCGGCCAGGTACAGCTCGCCGACCACCCCGGGCGGGACGGCGCCGAGCCGCTCGTCCAGGACGTAGGCGCGGGTGTTGTCCACGGGACGTCCGATGTCGGGGGAGTCCGCCGCTTCCCGCGCGGCGACGTCGCCCGCGGTGGCGACCACCGTGCACTCCGTCGGCCCGTAGTGGTTCACGACCCGGAACGGGAGTCCCGGCGCGGGCCGCCGTCGCAGGGCGTCCCCGCCGGTGAGCACGGCCCGCAGCCGGCCGGACGCCAGTGACGGATCGTCCAGCACGGTCTCCAGGCGGGGCGTCGAGAGGAAACACAGCGTCAGCGCGGTGTCGGCGGTCCAGGCCGCGAGAGCCGCGGGATCGTCCAGCACGTCCTCGGCGGGAAGGTGCACGGAGGCGCCGGCGCACAGGTAGGGCCACACCTCCCAGACGGCCGCGTCGAACCCCGCCGCCGCGGTCTGTCCCGCCCGGTCCTCCGGGGTGACGGCGTAGCGGTCGTTGTGCCACGCGACGAGGTCCGCGAGAGCCCGGTGCTCCACCACGACGCCCTTCGGGCGGCCGGTCGAACCGGAGGTGTAGATCACGTAGGCCGCGTCGTCGCCGCCGACCTCGGTCGCCACAGGGGTGTGGGGCTGCGCCCGCAGACGCGCCTCCTCCTCGTCGAGGAGCAGGAGGCGGGGCCCGGGGGAACCGCTCACCGTCTCCGGGAACGTCCCCGCGAACGTCTGCGCGAGGTCGCGGCACGACACCACCAGCGAGGCGGCCGTGTCGGCCAGGACGAACGCCAGCCGGTCGGCGGGGTGTCGCGGGTCCAGCGGCACGTAGGCCGCGCCCGCCTTCAGGGTGGCCAGCAGGGTCACGACCATGTCCGCGGAGCGCTCCAGGCACACCCCGACGACGCTGCCCCTTCCGACGCCGATTCCGAGGAGCAGATGCGCCAGGCGGTCGGCGCGGCTGTTCAGCTCCGCGTAGCCGACGGTCGTCGTGCCGTCGGACACGGCGACGGCCGTGGGCGTGTGCGCGGCGCGCTCCGCGATCCGCTGCGGAACCGTGCGGTTCTCCTCCCGCGGGGCGTCGGTGGCGTTCCACGCGTGCAGGGTCCGGTGGCGTTCCTCCGTGTCCATGACGTCGATCCCGCCGAGGGGCTGGTCCGGGTCCGCGGTAGCGGCAGCCAGCAGCCGGGCCGTCCGGGCGGCCAGGGCGGCGGCGTCCGCGCGGTCGAACAGGCCGCCGGCGTACTCCAGCCCGAGGGCGAGGCCGGCGGGCGCGCCGTCCGCGGCACGGCGGTCGGTGAAGGCGAAGGTGAGGTCGAACTTGACCTCGCCGGTGCCCACCGGCTCCCAGGAGGCCGTCAGCTCTCCCAGCTGCGCCCCCGGAGCGTCGGTCGCCTGCTCGTTCTGCAGGACGAGCATGGTCTGGAAGAGCGGGTTGCGTCCGGCGGCGCGGGCCGGGTTGAGGTCCTCGACGACACGGTCGAAGGGGAGGTCCTGGTGGGCGTAGGCGGTGAGGTCGGTGTCGCGTACGCGGTTCAGGAGGGTGCGGAAGGTGGGGTTGCCGCTGGTGTCGGTGCGGAGGACGAGGGTGTTGACGAAGAAGCCCACCAGGTCGTCGAGGGCTTGGTCGGTGCGTCCGGCGACGGGGGTGCCGAGGGGGATGTCGGTGCCGGCGCCGAGGCGGGTGAGGGTGGCGGCGAGGGCGGCGTGGAGGACCATGAAGACGGTGGTGCCGGTCTCCCGCGCGAGCTCCACCACACGGGCGTGGGTGGCGGCGGACATCTCGGCGTTCACCACCGCGCCCCGCCGGTCCCGCGGCTCCGCCCCGCTTCCGGCGGCCGGCAGGTCGATCTGCTCGGGCAGGCCGGCGAGGGTGTGGCGCCAGTGGTCGAGCTGGGTGGCGAGAAGGCTGTCGGGGTCGTGGGGGTCGCCGAGGAGTTCGCGCTGCCAGAGGGTGTAGTCGGCGTACTGGACGGGGAGCGCGTCCCAGTCCGGTGACCGGCCGTTGCTGCGGGCGGTGTAGGCGGTGCCCAGGTCGCGGAGCAGCACCTCGCGCGACCAGCCGTCGCTGGCGATGTGGTGCAGCACCAGCAGCAGCACGTGGTCGTCCGGCGCCGAACGGAACAGCCGGGCCGCGAACGGGGGCTCGGACGCCAGGTCGAACACCCGGCCGGCGGCTTCGTGAAGCCTGGCCGCCAGGCGCTCGCGGGAACACTCCTCCACCGGGAGCGGGCACGCGCCGGGCGGCAGCACCTCCTGGCGCGGCACCCCGTCCGTCTGCGGGAAGACGGTGCGCAGCACCTCGTGACGGGCGGTCAGGTCCGCGAGAGCCGCGGCCAGACCGTCGGCGTCCAGGCGCCCCCGCAGCCGCAGGGCGTACGGCGAGTTGTAGGTGGTGCCGCCGTCCTCGGAGTCGGTGAGGAACCACAGCCGCTGCTGCGCGTACGACAGCGGCAGTGCGCCGCCCCGCTCCCTCGGGCGCAGCGGCGGCCGGGCGGGCCCGGTGGTCCGGGCGCCCGCGGCAAGCGCCGCGGGAGTCGGCATCCGGAACAGGTCGCCGACGGTCAGCTCGACGCCCAGCGCTGCCCGGGCCCGGCTCAGCAGCCGCATCGCGAGCAGCGAGTGCCCGCCGAGGGCGAAGAAGTCGTCCTCCGCCCCGACCGCGTCCAGGCCCAAGGCCTCCGCGAAGAGGCCGCAGACGATCTCCTCCCTCGCCGTCCGCGGCGCCCGCCCGGTGCGGGGCGCCGCGTAGTCGGGCGCCGGGAGCGCACGGTGGTCCAGCTTGCCGTTCGCGGTGAGGGGCAGCTTCTCGAGTGCGACGTACGCGGCGGGGACGAGGTGGGCGGGCAGCCGTTCGGCCGCGTGCCCGGCGAGGTCCGGCGGAAGGTCCCCGCCGTGCGGCACGACGTAGGCGACCAGGCGCGGGTCGCCGGGACGGTCCTCGCGCATGCGCACCACCGCCTGCCGGACACCGGGATGCGCGGTCAGCGCCGCCTGGACCTCCGCGGGCTCGACGCGGAAGCCGCGGATCTTGACCTGGTCGTCGGTCCGGCCGAGGTATTCGAGCACGCCGTCCCGGCGCCAGCGCACCAGATCCCCGGTCCGGTACATCCGGCTGCCGGGAGGGCCGTACGGGTCGGCGACGAACCGCTCCGCCGTGGCCCCCGGCCTGCCGAGGTAACCGAGCGCGAGACCGGTCCCGGAGAGGTGGAGTTCGCCGGGGACGCCCGGGGGCACACGGCGGAGCGAACCGTCCAGCACCTGGGCCCGCTTGCCCCGCACGGGACGGCCGACCGGAACGCTGCCGGAGGCCACGTCCCCGGCGGTCGCCGTGTGGACGGTGGAGAACCCCATGCTCTCGGCGGGGCCGTAGCCGTTGCCCACCCGTATGTGGCCGAAGTCCTCGAGCAGCCGCGCCACATGAGCCACCGAGGCGGCCTCACCGCCGGTGAAGGCGGCGCGCAGCCGGGGAAGGATCTCCGGGTGCTCGTCGACCAGGAGGTTGAACAGGCCGGCGGAGGCCTTGAGCACGGTCGCGCCGTGCTCCTCGGCGAGCTGCGCGATCAGCAGCGGGTCCGGGCGCTGGCCCGGCTGCAGCACACACGTGGCGCCGCCCATCAGCGGGCCGAGGAGTTCGGTGGCGAAGGCGTCCCAGGAGACCGGGGCGCACTGCAGCCACACCTCGCCGGGCCCGAACGGGGCGTAGTCCTGGTCGCACAGGGTGCCCGTGAGCGCCCGGTGCGGGGCCACCACGCCCTTGGGCGTGCCGGTCGACCCCGAGGTGAACATGACGCACGCCGGAGCGTCGGGGGAGAGGCCGGCGCGCGGCGGCGTCGCCGGAAGCGTCGCGCCCTCCGCCCACAGGTCGGGGAGGCGCAGCACGGCCGCGGTGGAACCGCCCAGCCAGGACGGCTCCTCGTCCGCCGTCACGATCAGGGCGGGCCGGGTCGCCGCCACCACTTCGGCCAGCCGTGCGTCGGGGAAGTCCGGGTCGAGCAGGGTGTAGGCGGCGCCGGACGCCAGGGTGCCCAGGAGGCACGTCACCAGGTCCGCGGAGCGCGGGAGGTGCAGCGCGACGATGTCGCCGTCGCCGACGTCCCGCGCGCGCAGCAGATGGCCGAACCGGTGAGCCTCGTCCTGAAGTTCGGCGAACCGCAGCCGCCTGCCCCGGTCGACGAGGGCCACCGCGTCCGGAGTCCGGGCCACCTGTTCGGCGAACCGCCCGCACACCGTCCCCGGCCGCACCACCGGAGCGTTCGCACCGCCCCATTCCTCCAGGGACGCCGACTCCTCCGCGGTGGTCGGGTCCACCTCCGACAGCCGGCGGTCGGGATCGGCCGGCATGCTCTCCAGCACGTGACGGAGCCGCTGGGCGAGCACGGTCACGGTGGCCGCGTCGAAGAGGTCGGTGGCGTAGCCGATCCCCCAGTCCAGACCCGCCGGGGAACCGTCCGCCGCATGCCGCTCCGTGACGCCGAAGGTCAGGTCGAACTTCGCCGTGCCGGTGCCGATCGGCTCCACCGCCGCGTCGAGCCCGGAGAAGGCGGAGATCTTCTCGCCGTCGCCGGAGCCGGACGTGAGCACCAGCATCACCTGGAAGAGCGGGTTGCGTCCGGCGGCCCGGGCCGGGTTGAGGTCCTCGACGAGACGGTCGAAGGGGACGTCCTGGTGGGCGTACGCGGCCAGGTCGGTGGCCCGCACGCGGTCGAGGAGGGTGCGGAAGGAGGGGTCGCCGGAGGTGTCGGTGCGCAGGACCACGGTGTTGACGAAGAAGCCCACCAGATCTTCCAGCGCCTCGTCGTCGCGCCCCGAGACGGGGGTGCCGAGGGAGATGTCCGTGCCGGCGCCGAGGCGGGTGAGGAGTGCGGCGAGGGCGGCGTGGAGGACCATGAAGACGGTGGTGCCGGTCTCCCGCGCGAGCTCCACCACACGGGCGTGCACGTCCGCACCGAGGCACAGCGGCACGGTGCCGCCACGGTGGCTGGGCACCCCCGGCCGACGGCGCTCGCCCGGGAGAGTCACCTCCTCCGGCAGGCCGGCGAGCGCCCCGTGCCAGTGGTCGAGCTGGGCGGCGAGCACGCTCTGCGGGTCGTCCGCGTCCCCCAGCATCTCCTGCTGCCAGAGGGTGTAGTCGGCGTACTGGACGGGGAGTTCGTCCCAGCCGGGTGCATGGCCGCGGGTGCGCGCGGTGTAGGCGGCGCCCAAGTCCCTGAGCAGCGGCTGCAGGGAACCGCCGTCGCTGACGATGTGGTGCATCACCAGCAGCAGCACGTGCTCCTCCCGGGGCCGCACCTCGAACAGCCGGGCGCGGAAAGGCACCTCCGTCGCGAGGTCGAACACCTCCTGCGCCGCCTCGGAGAGGGCCTGCCGCAGCTGCTCACCGGCCTCCGTGCGGACCGTCGGGAGGCCGGAGGGGAGGTCGCCCGGGTCGAGGATGTGCTGGCGGGGTTGGCCGTCGGGGGCGGGGAAGACGGTCCGCAGCGCCTCGTGACGCGTCAGCACATCGTGCAGCGCCGCAGCCAGAGCCGCGTGGTCCAGCGGCCCGGTGAGCCGCAGGGCGAACGGCACGTTGTAGGCGGGACTGTCGTCGGAGCGGCTGAAGAACCACAGCCGCTGCTGCGCGTACGACAACGGGATCATGGACGCTCCTCAGGACCGGGCCCGCCGGCGCAGCGCCGGCCGGGCCTTCGCCGCGTTCTCCGTGCGCAGCGCGAGCGCGGCCGGAGTGGGGGCTTCGAACAGGGACGTGATGGACAGCTCGGCCCGGCAGGCCGAACGGATGCGGCTGATGAGCCGGACTCCCAGCAGGCTGTGTCCGCCGAGGTGGAAGAAGTTGTCGTCGGCGCCGACGGTGTCGAGGCCGAGGACGTCGGCGAAGAGGGTGCAGAGGATCTCTTCGCGGGGGGTGCGGGGTGGCCGGCCGGTGGTGG